>WRBI01000053.1 GCA_009784625.1 Oscillospiraceae bacterium
CTGGGGGCGTGCCCCCTGCCCCCCTTAAGCGGCCTTTTTGGTTACTTTTTTGGTCGTGGAAAAAAGTAACTCGGGGGCTTGGGGGCGAAGCGCCCCATTTTAATTCCATCGGAGATTCCGATAAAAGTCCTTAATGTCCGAAAGGCAAGGACTTCGGAGACTCCGATCAAATGCCCAAAAGTCCCAAACGCAAAATAAAAACAAAACCCAAGCCACAGAACAACAGTGGCTTGGGTTGCAGGTAAAATCCAACAGTCAATCGCGTCTAAACTTCGATTTCATAGAGCTTGGAAAGCCGCAGCAAGTGCTTGTACTTGTCCTGCGCGTCTTTGTCCGCCTGCTCGAAGAGTTCCTTTGCCCGCTCGGGGAAAGTATTCTGCAAAACGGTAAACCGCACTTCGCTCTTGATGAAGTCCTGATAATTCAGGCTGGGCGCTTTGCTGTCCAGCTGGAAAGGGTTTTTATCCTGCGCTTTGAGGCGCGGATCAAACCGGAAGAGGTGCCAGAATCCGGAGTCGACCGCGTACTTGGTCTGAGCCTGGCTGTTCCCCATCCCGCCGCGGATACCGTGGGCAATACAGGGCGAGTAAGCAATGACCACAGACGGGCCTTTAAAGCTTTCGGCTTCAGCGATGGCCTTGATGGTCTGGTTGTAATCGCTGCCCTGCCCGATTTGGGCGACATAAACTTCGCCGTAACTCATACAGATGGCGGCCAGGTCTTTTTTGCGGCCCTCGCGGCCTGCGGCGGCAAACTGGGCGACCGCGCCGGTCGGGGTGGCTTTGGATGCCTGCCCGCCGGTGTTCGAGTAAACTTCGGTATCCAAGACCAGGATGTTCACATCCTCGCCGGTGGCGATGACGTGGTCAAGCCCGCCAAACCCGATGTCGTATGCCCAGCCGTCTCCGCCAAAGATCCAGACACTCTTCTTAACCAGGAAGTCTTTCTCTTTGAGGATTTCCTGCACCAGCGCGCAAGCTTCACAGAAACAGTAAGTCTCACCGGCCGCTTTGGCTTTTTCCGCCTCGGCCAGATAGCCTTTAATCTCGTCGTCTTGCGGCATTTCTTTGAGCATACCGATCGCTTCGTCAATGGTGGCAAGGCCGTACTCAAGCTTTGCGATATACTCTTTGGTGGCTGCGGCGTTTGCGCTGCCGTCCTCATAGGTGTCCAGCCACTTTTGGCCGGCTTCTTTCAGCTCGGGCATTGCGTACTCGACCGCGATCAAGGCGCGGGTCTTGTCGGCCAGGCGCTCGCGGATGATCCCTTGACCCAGCGACATGCCGTAGCCGTACTCGGCGTTGTCTTCAAACAGCGAGTTTGCCCAGGTCGGGCCGTGGCCGGCTTTGTTTTTGGTAAACGGAACGGAGGGCGCACTGCCGCCCCAGATAGAGGAACAACCGGTGGCGTTGGCGATATACATCCGATCACCGTACAGTTGGGTGATCAGCTTGGCATAAGGGGTCTCGCCACAACCCGAACATGCGCCCGAGAACTCAAGCAAAGGCTGTTTGAACTGGCTGCCCTTGATGGTGGTCTCTTTGAATTTTTCGTGTACCTGCGGCTTCTCAGGCAGGTCGAAGCAGTAGGCGAACGCATTTTGCTGGTCAAGCTGGCTGTCCAGCGATTCCATGACCAGGGCTTTTTCGCCCTTCTTACCCGGGCAGATATTGGCACAGACATAACATCCGGCGCAGTCAAGCGGCGAGATGGCCATTGTGAAGTTGAGGCCGGGCAAACCGTTTGCCGGGGTGGTTTTGTTGCAGGCGGGCGCACTCTTCGCTTCTTCGTCGGTCAAAGCATAGGGCCGGATGACCGCGTGGGGGCAGATGTAGGAGCAAAGGGTACACTGAATGCAGTTTTCCGGCTTCCAAACCGGTACTTCGACCGCGATGCCGCGCTTTTCGAACTGAGAGGTCCCCAGCGGGAATGTGCCGTCCTCGCGCCCTGAGAATGTGGAAACAGGCAGGAAGTCTCCCTTTTGCGCAAAGATGGGTGTGCTAACGTCGTTGATGAAGCTCTCAAGCGCTTTGTCGCTGTGTTTGACAGTGGGGAGCGCGAGCTTGCCGGCCGCGGACTTCCAAGAATCGGGGACTTTGACTTCTTTGAGGTCGGAAATCCCGCGGTCAATCGCGTCGTGGTTCATCTTGACGATCGCTTCGCCTTTTCTGCCATAACTGGCAGTGGCCGCGTCTTTCATATGCTTGACCGCTTCTTCGATCGGGATGATGCCCGCCAGCTTAAAGAAAGCGGATTGCAAAACGGTGTTCACCCGCCCACCCAAGCCGAGCTCCCGGCCGATCGCAATGGCGTCGATTGTGTAGAGTTTGATCTCATTTTCGGCGATATAGCGCTTGACGTCGCCGGGCAGGCGCTTTTCAAGCTCGGCGAGATCCCACTCGCAGCTAAGCAGGAATGTGCCGCCTTTTTTAAGGTCGGTGATCATGTCATATTTGTCGACATAGCTCTGGTTGTGACAGGCCACAAAATCGGCTTGTTTGACATAGTAGGTGGATTTGATCGGCTTGTCGCCAAAGCGCAGATGGCTGACCGTGATCCCGCCGCTCTTCTTCGAATCGTAGCTGAAGTAAGCCTGGGCGTACATGTCGGTGTTGTCGCCGATGATTTTGATCGAGTTTTTGTTCGCGCCGACTGTGCCGTCCGCGCCAAGACCCCAGAACTTACAGCTGGTTGTGCCGGCCGGGGTGGTGTCGGGCATCTCGCCAAGCGGCAGGCTCAGGTGGGTGACGTCATCCACAATCGAGATGGTAAAGCGCGATTTTGCGCCGGTTTTTGCGTTTTCGAAGACCGAGATGAGGTCGCCCGGCTGAACGTCCTTGCTGCCCAAACCGTAACGGCCGGTGTAGACAGGTGTGCTCTCAAATTTTGAGCCTTTGAGCGCGAGGACAACGTCCAGGTAAAGCGGCTCACCCAGCGAGCCCGGCTCTTTGGTGCGGTCAAGCACCGATATGCTCTTGACACCAGCCGGAATCGCGGCCAGAAGTTTGTCCGCTCTGAACGGGCGGTAAAGGTGCACTTTGACCATCCCGACTTTTTGACCGGCGGCGACCAGATAGTCGATGGTCTCTTCAAGCGCTTCACAAACACTGCCCATCGCGATAACGATGTGTTCGGCGTCCGGCGCGCCGTAGTAATTGAACAGGCCGTAGTTTGTTCCGGCGGCTTTGTTCACTTTGTCCATATACTCTTCGACGATGTCGGGCAGCGCGTCGTAAAAGACGTTGCTGGCTTCCCTCGCCTGGAAGAAGATGTCCGGGTTCTGGGCAGTCCCCCGCTGTACCGGGCGGTTGGGGTTGAGGCAGTTGTCGCGAAAACTTTGAAGCGCGTCTTTGTCGATCATCCCGTCCAGGGTATCAAAGTCCCAGGCTTCGATCTTGCTGACTTCATGGGAGGTTCTAAACCCGTCAAAGAAGTGCAGGAAAGGCACTCTGCCTTTGATGGCCGCGAGGTGCGAGACCGCGCCGATGTCCATGACTTCCTGCACGCTGGACGAAGCGAGCATGGCAAAGCCGGTCTGGCGGCAGGCGTAAACGTCGCTGTGGTCGCCAAAGATGCTCAGCGCGTGGGATGCTACCGCGCGAGCCGAAACGTGGATAACGCAGGGTAGGTTTTCGCCCGCCATCTTGTACATGTTGGGAATCATGAGCAAAAGGCCCTGAGAAGCTGTGTAGGTAGTTGTCAGCGCGCCGGCCGCCAGTGAACCGTGAACCGCCCCGGCCGCACCCGCTTCACTTTGCAGTTCAACCACCTGTACGTTTTGATCAAATACGTTTTTCAGCCCGTTGGCCGACCATCTGTCCACTTCCTCCGCCATCACCGACGAGGGGGTAATCGGATAAATCGCCGCCACTTCGGTAAACGCGTAGGAAACATGGGCGGCGGCGGTGTTGCCGTCCATGGTTTTCATCTTTCTTGCCATTATCTATTTTCCTCCCAACATTAATAGTCTTTGGTGTTCACTTGACGCGGCGCTTCGGGTCATTATTTTCACAAAGTTCCCAACCATAAAGCCGCCTGATCGAGGTATTCTCGCCTGTTGCCGCACCCGCGGCAAACGCCCTGTCCTTTGTGCGTTGTTTTTCTTGCAAATCCCATCAATTTATACTAACATTTAATCACCGGCATGTAAAGCGATTGCGACCCAAAAGACTTTCATAATAGGAAAAATCGCCCATTTGTGATTTATTTGCAGGATTTCCTGCAAATTTTGGCTATAATGATGAACATAATGACGGAAAAACTTAAGATATATATATCAGTTTGTAATGTTGAGAAATGTCAAAAATGACAGATCGGGGGCTTTTTTGATGGTCAGGATTCTTGTTTTATATTTCACGGGGGTCGGGGCGACCGAGTGGGTGTCAAGGGCAATTTGCGCGCGGCTGGGGCAGTATGCGCAGGCTGATTTGTTGTCCGTCGAGAGTGTGGATATCCCGCCTGTGGAAGAGTATGACGCGCTGGTTGTGGGCACCCCCTGTTACCACGCCGCCCCCGCCAGGCGGATGACAGCCTGCCTCAAAAGTTTGCCCAAGCTAAAGGCGCCTATCCCCGCTTTTATCTTTAACACCCGAGGACTTTGTTCACTGAATACAAACCGGATTCTGGCCGGTCAGCTGCGTGCGAAAAACATCTCGACTGTTTTGGACCGCGCCTACCGCGGCCCGGCCAGTGACGGTGCGCTTCTCGCCCCCGGAATCGGGCGTTTTTTCGCGTTCGAAAAGGATTTAAACTACAAGCTTAACCGCGACTGCGCACATTTTTTGCGGCTGCTTGGCCGATGGGATGGCACGGGTTACCTCCCGCGGTTTGCGCTGGGCAGTATTCTCAACGCACCCAACAAGGCGGCCGGACACCTGATTACTTTAAAGATTCATCTGCACAAAGACAGGTGTGTGCGCTGCGGGCAGTGTATAGCCCGCTGCCCGCACAGGGCGTTCGCGATGGATGGCGGCGGTTACCCGCGCTTTGATCCGGCGCACTGCGAAAATTGTTACCGGTGCATCCACCATTGCCCATGCGCGGCGCTCTCGCTGAACAAGCGCCGGACACACACAAAGCTTTTGCGGTATAGCGCCAATGGCAATTGGCCGCCGGGCAGTTACTTAAAGACTGCGGCTGCGCGAGTAATTTTGTGAACAATCGCCGAAGTCAAGGGTTTCCCTTGTGTGTGGCCAATATTTCTGTTACAATGTAGAGTGCGGGTATGCTGCACTGGCTGTCTCCCGTTAGAATCTCTAGGAGTTGTATACTTTGGACGGTCCCAATATGTGGATGTACATATTGATCATTTTTATAGTCATGCTGGTCTCGGCCTTTTTCTCGGTGGCCGACACGTCTATTGCCATCCACAACAAAATTCGAATGCGAAAAAAAGCCCAGGAGGGCGACCCGCGCGCCAAAATGGTTGTCAACCTGATCGAGCAGTACGACAAGACGGTGACCACCATTTCGATCACCGACAATGTGCTCGGGGTGGCGGCGTCTTCAATGGGCGCGATCATGTTCACTTCACTCTTTGGCGGAACCGGCGTTTTGGTGAACACCATTACGTTTACGATCCTCTACCTGATTGTAGATACCTTTCCCAGTACGCTGGCCAGCGCCAAGGCGGATAATCTGGCGCTGCGGGTAGCCCGGCCAATGCGGATTCTCTGTGTTTTGGTCACCCCGCTCAGCTTTGTGTTCCTGCTCTTACAGGCCAAAGTGCGCAGGTGGGCTTCCGAATCTGAGGAGGAGGCCCCCTCCATTACAGAGGAAGAGCTGATTCACTTAATTGAAGAAGAGGGTGTGCTTGAAGAGCACAAGAGCTATTTGGTTCAGTCGGCGCTTGAGTTTGACGAGGTGCCGCTGCGCGATGTGGTCACCCCGCGGGTCAACCTGCAAGCGCTAGATATAAACGCAAACCAGAAAGAGGTCGCCAGGTTTTTGCTGGCCGCCGAATTCAGCCGTGTGCCGGTTTACGAAGACTCTGTGGATAAGATCGTCGGGGTGCTGGTCATCCAGCAAGCCATGCGCGCGCTTGCGTTTAACCAGGAGATTGATGTCCGGGCGCTGATGGTGGAGCCTTATTTTGTCCACAAGGGGATGAAACTCTCCGACCTGCTGGGCGTGTTTGAATCCAAAAAAATTAAGATGGCCATTGTGCTGGATGAATACGGCGGGACAATGGGGATTATCACCCCTATTGATCTGCTTGAAGAGCTGGTCGGCGATATTTACCACGGCGAGCCGGATGATTTGATCACCCTCGATGACGGCTCTTATCTGATCGCGGGGGGGTACTACCTCTGGAGCATGTTCGAAAAGCTTGAGATGGACGCGGACGGCGTTGAGAGCGATTACAGCACCCTAAACGGCTGGGCAATGAGTATGATCGGCCACATTCCAAAGACGGGTGAGAGCTTTGTGTTCAACGATCACCGGTTCGCGGTTGAAGCGATGGACGGCAACAAAATCGCCCGGATGTCGATCAAACGAGAGGTGGATAATTCGCCAACTGACAGCCAAACATCATAAATATAGTCGTTTCGCTTCAAAATCGGCCCGGCAATTGCGAGGGGTTTTTTCACCGGGCAAGGCGGAGGAGCGAGGCAAGACTGACGCCTGCGAGCGACGACAACGCAGCCCGGCGGAAAAAAGGCCGCAATGGCGGGTTAATTTTGGAGTGGAACGACTATACTACAGCGAAAGAGGGGAACGCCCTTGCAGGATCTTAAAAACGCGAAGCGAGTTGTGGTCAAAGTCGGTACATCTACCCTGACCTACTCGACCGGTCAGGTGAACATACGCCGGGTTGAAAAGTTGGTCAAAGTGCTCGCGGATATCGCCAATTCCGGGGTCGAGCTGGCCGTTGTGTCTTCGGGCGCGATTGCGGTCGGGGTAGGTAAATTGGGCTTGCGCGAGCGCCCGCGCGAAAACGCCATCCGTCAGGCGGCGGCAGCCGTCGGCCAGTGCGAGCTGATGCACATATACGACCAGAGCTTTGGGCGGTTTAACCACACGGTCGCTCAGCTGCTGCTCACCCGGGACGTGGTAGACGACCCCAAGCGGCGGCAAAACGTAACCAACACATTCACCCAACTGTTCGCGATGGGCGCGATACCGATCATCAACGAGAACGACACCGTTTCGACCGACGAGCTGGAAGGTGAAAGCTTTGGCGACAACGACCAGCTCTCGGCGCTGGTTGCGACTTTAATCAAAGCGGACGCACTCATTGTCCTTTCGGATATAGACGGACTCTACACCGCAGACCCGCAGGAAAACCCGGACGCAAAACTGATCGGGCTGGTCGAAGAGATTGGCGAAGAAATCACAGACGCGGCCACCGGCTCGAAATCCAACCGGGGTACCGGCGGGATGGCCACCAAAATTCAAGCGGCCAAAACCGCTGTGGGCGCGGGGATTACAATGGCCATCATCAACGGCCAAAACCCCGAAAACCTTTACACACTGCTTGAGGGCGGGCCGGTCGGCACAGTATTTAAAGCGCAAAGGTGATGGATATGATGGATTTAATCGGACGCCGGGCAAAAGAAGCCGCCGGACTTCTCGCCTTGCTTTCAACTGTCGAGAAAGATCGGGCGATTTTGGCGATCGCGGACGCACTGGAAAAGATGACCGGCCAAATCCTTTTGGCCAACCAGAAAGACCTGGATGCCGCCGTACAAAACGGGATGAGTACAGCTATGCAGGACCGTCTGCGGCTGACGCCCGAGCGGATCGCGTCTATGGCCGGCGCCGCCCGCGAATGCGCCGCGCTGCCCGACCCGGTCGGCCAGGTGATTGAAGGTTCCAACCGGCCAAACGGCCTGCAGATCACAAAGGTCGCCGTCCCGCTTGGCGTGGTCGGGATCATCTTTGAGTCGCGGCCAAACGCAACGGTCGATTGCGCCGTTCTCTGCTTAAAAGCGGGGAACGCCTGCATCCTGCGCGGCGGGAAAGAGGCCATCCACTCAAATACGGCGCTGGCTGGTGTGATGCGCACCGCTCTTGAAAGTGTCGGTGTAATCGCTGATGCTGTCCAGCTAATCGAAGACACAAGCCGTGAGAGTGCGGTCGCGCTCATGCGGTTAAACCAATATGTTGATGTGCTTGTTCCGCGGGGCGGAATCGGGCTGATCCGCTCGGTGGTCGAAAACGCCACCATCCCGGTTATTGAAACGGGGGCCGGGGTCTGTCACGCGTATGTGGAATCCAGCGCCGACCTCGAAATGGCCGCGAATATCGTACACAACGGCAAGACCTCCCGCCCAAGTGTTTGCAACGCGCTTGAGTGTCTGCTGGTGGACAGCGCCATCGCCGGCGATTTCCTGCCCCTGCTCGCCCGTCGGCTGGACAGCCATAAGGTCGAGATACGCGGCTGCCCCAATACCTGCAAGATTCTCGGTGACCGGGCAGTCCCGGCGGCTGATGATGATTACGGCGCTGAGTTTTTTGATTTTATCTTAGCCGTCAAGGTAGTGACGGGAATTGATGAAGCGATCGCGCATATCCGCACGTACTCTACCCGGCACAGCGAGGTGATTGTTACCCGAAACTTGACCGCCGCCAGCCGCTTTACCCGGGAGGTGGACAGCGCCGCCGTTTATGTCAACGCATCCACCCGATTTACCGACGGCGGGGAGTTTGGCCTGGGCGCTGAAATCGGTATTTCAACACAAAAGTTACATGCGCGCGGCCCGATGGGCCTGCGGGAACTTGTCAGTTATAAATACATCATCGCGGGCGACGGGCAGGTCCGATAAGGGAGCAGTTTTATGGCAAGAGCAAGAGGCAATAAGAGACGGCGATACGCGGCACCTATCGGTGGTGCGTTTATTCTGCTGGCCGTTGTGGGACTGGTAGCAGTCATAGCCTGGGCGGTTAACTTAACCGGGCAGATCCTCGACAACCAGGATGAGCTTGAACGGCTGGAAAATCTGGTTCGTCCGGTGGTCATGTGGGACCCGCCGCCTTTTGAAAACCCGACAGACATAAGCCCCAACAGCCTGCTCTTCTTCAGCATGTGGGCGGCTTTGCTGGACGAGGACTCAAACTATGGTCCAAACGAAAATATGGAAATCACGATCCCTGCCTCTGACCTGGACATGATGGCCGCCCGGATGTTCGGCCCGTATGTAACTTTGGAGCACGAAACATTCGGCGAATACGAACAAAGCTATTGGTTCGACTCAGTTCGCCAGGTTTATCACGTGCCGATCAATGTTCAGCTCTTTCTTTACTCCCCCCGGGTCGCATCAATTGAGCGCGGCGGCGAGTTTTACGAAGTGCGGGTGGGTTACATCCCGCCGATGGGGGCTTTCACCGCAAACTTGCAGGGCAGCCGGGATGAGCCGGTGGCCGATAAATATATGATCTTTCTGGTTCGCAGAGCGGGTGACAGTTTTCAGATCGCCGCCCTGCGCGACGACCCCGCACTGGGCGAAGCCACCCACTGGCCGGGGCAATAAATAAACAGACGGAAGCAAGTCCGCCCCTGCTTCCGTCTTCTCACTTCCAGAATGTGTTTTGAAACCGTTTGTTCTGTCAGCGTCAGTCGGTTCGAAAACACACCCTGACAGCCGGAGGAAACGCATGGATCAAGCCAGACAGCTCGAGCTTCTCAAAAACCACTTCGGGTATGACCGCTTTCGGGAAGGGCAGGCAGAACTGATTGAGCGAATCGTGCACGGCGCCGACTGCCTGGGCGTGATGCCCACCGGCGGGGGCAAGTCGATCTGTTATCAGCTGCCCGCTTTGATGCTGGACGGAATCACCCTGGTCATCTCCCCGCTGATTTCGCTGATGAAAGATCAGGTCGGCGCGCTCAGCCAGGCCGGGATTTCCGCCGCTTATCTGAACAGTTCACTCACCGAGCGCCAGATCGGCCTTGTGCTCGACAATGCCCGCCTTGGCAGGTACAAGATCATCTATGCCGCACCCGAACGACTGGAAAGCGGCGCGTTTATTCGATTCGCGAAAGAGGTAAAAATCTCACTTGTCAGCGTGGACGAAGCCCATTGCATCAGCCAGTGGGGGCAGGATTTTCGCCCAAGTTACCTGGGCATCCGCGGCTTTGTCAGCGAGCTTGACCAAAGACCGGTGATTGCCGCCTTTACAGCCACCGCCACCGCCCGGGTGCGGGAGGATATCATTGACCGGCTGGAGCTTCGCGACCCTTACATATTAGTCACCGGGTTTAATCGGGCTAATCTATTCCTTGAAGTGCAAAAACCGTCGGACAAAAGCGAATACCTGCTCGACTTTTTGGCTGAGCGGCGGGAGGAATCCGGTATCGTCTACTGCGCCACCAGGGCCGCAGTCGAGGAGGTCTGCGAGCTGCTGACTTCCCGCGGTTTTTCGGCCACCCGCTATCACGCAGGGCTTTCGGATGACGAGCGCCGCCAAAATCAGGATGACCTGCTTTATGACCGGGCCAGGATCATGGTGGCCACCAACGCGTTTGGAATGGGGATCGACAAATCCAATGTGCGGTATGTGGTTCACTACAACATGCCAAAGGACATTGAGAGCTACTACCAGGAGGCCGGGCGGGCCGGGCGGGATGGCGACCCGGCTCACTGTTTGCTCCTCTATTCAGGGCAGGATGTGCGCACCGCGCAGTACCTGATCGAAAACAAACGGGAGGCGGCCGAAGACCTCAAAGCCGCCGACGCACAAAAAGAGCAGGATCACCGCCGGCTGAAAATCATGACTTACTACTGCCATACCACCGACTGTCTGCGGGGCTATATCCTGCGCTATTTCGGCGAGAACCCAAAAGGCAGCTGCGGCGAGTGCGGCTCCTGTCTTTCAAATTTCGAAGAGGTGGACATAACCGTTACCGGGCAGAAAATCCTTTCCTGCGTCAAACGAATGGGTGAGCGGTATGGCGCCGGGCTGGTCATCGACGTCCTGCGCGGGGGCAAAAACGCGCGGATCGCCAAGCTCGGGCTGGACAAGCTGACCACTTACGGAATCTGCGAAGAGCCGGAACTCCAGCTGCGCGAGATCATCAACCAGCTGGTGCTTGCCGGGTATTTGCGGGTGAGTGACGATCAGTACCCTGTCTTAGCGCTGGGCAAAGATGCGGCGGGGCTGCTCCGCGGGCAGGTGCAGGTGCGCGTTAAGCTGCCTAAGCCAGCCGAAAAAAAAGAGCGTGGGCCGCGGTTGCCCAAAACCCGAAAAGGCGGCCGGGACAGCCTTGTCCACCCAATCGACGAAGGGTTGTTCGCCGCCCTTCGCACACTGCGGGCAGAGATCGCCCGGACACAGGGTGTTCCCGCCTTTGTGGTCTTCGCCGACAGCACCCTGACCGACATGTGCGTCAAAATGCCGACAACAGAGGGTGAGATGCTCACAGTCTCAGGGGTTGGTAAAGTCAAGATGGAGCGGTACGGCGCCGATTTTTTGCGCGTGATCTCCGAATGGGGCGAAAGCGGCGCAAGGCCATTGCCTTTACAGGACGTAAGTCCGCGGCTTATGCGGGCTGAGGATGTCGAATTAACCGACGAGCCGGTCACAATCAACGTGATCGCCGACCGGGTGAGTTGTGTTCTGGTTCGGCATGGGGTCAAAAAGATTACAGGGGCCAAGCTCAATCAGTGGCTGGTCGAGCAGGGTTATCTTCGCCTGCAAAAACGGGAGGATGGCCGCTCAGACAAAGTCGCGACAAACCGCGGCCAGGAGGCGGGGATCACATCCATCGACCTTGAATCGCCGCAGGGCACCGCATATACGCGAACCCTCTACGACCGCCAGGCACAGCAGCTGGTGGCCGAAGAGGTTATCCGCTTGATCTCAGAAAATGACTGACATGTTTGGCAGATAAGGCGGGATAAACGTGTTCATCCTGATTAATAACATACCCGTGCAATGGCTGCCCACCGTGGGGCGGCTTTGGTTGGTTGTTCCAATCGCCCTATTGTTGGTTTTGGAACGTTTCAGGCCGTCAGACAGCCGATTTTTGCGATTGGGCAACACAAAAGAGACCCTCTGTGTCCCTTTGATCTGGCAGGGGATACGAGAGCCTGTCTGGCGGTTCACCTTAATCTTTTGCGGGCTATGGCTGGTTGTCAGCGCAGTTTTTTGGCCAAACGGTGTGCCGGCCGATTTCTTGTTGTACGGCCTGGTCTTTTCGGCAGTCAACTCAATCCTTGAAGAAATCTTGTGGCGCGGGCTGCTGCTTAGCCGCGCCGTTGATTGGCTGGGGGAAATATATGGGCTGATCTTATCTTCGCTGGCATTCGGCTTTTACCATCTCACTCTTGGGTTTTCGGTTTTGACTTGCCTTTTTTTCACGGTCGGCGGGTTTTATTTAGGCGGGGCAGCCATTCGAAGCAAAGGGCTGCTCGCGCCGATCATTATGCACTTCTTTGTAAACATGGCGTTTGTGTCGCTTGATATGATCTTCTAATCCCAAGTTACCGCACTCGCCAGCGTTCTTTTACTGTTTATGCGCACCGGTCATAAGCTTGATCAGTGTGTTTAGACGGGCTGTCTTGGTCTCCTCTTTCTTTGCCAGCTCGATGCGGTTCATTTGCTCCCGCTTCAGGTAGTCGGGCTGGGCTGAAAACGTCTCCCACACGCCGGCGGCTTTCAGCGCTTCTTCGACCTGCGCGGGCGCTGTGAATATTCGCGGTTTTGTGTCTTTTTCCAGCGTAACCTCGACCACGTCGCCGATGCTTTTGCCCACCGCCCGCTTGATGAACTCATTATACACTAAGTAATGTCCGTTTTTTGAGGGCAGCAGCATGTGGTCAAACGGATGGCCGTCCACCGTAATACAGACGGGAATATTGCCTTTTTCACCAAACTGTGGGGCCGCCGGATGGGGGAAGTAGATCACGCTCCACCTGATCTTGCCCTCCAGCCGCTTGATCTCACCTTTGAATGTAAACGTCATGTCCGCTGCTCCAATCCCAAAGCTTATAGGCCGTTCCCATCACAATTGCACATTTCTTTTGCCGCTTCTGCTCTTTGGGTCATTACACTGTCCAACATTTGGAACAACCGCTTGGTTGGATGGTTTGTGTTGGTTTTATACTTTCCGTTGCAACCGTTGAAAGAATTTTCCAAATGGAATCAGGACTGCTTTGCGCAACGCACAAATTGTTCATTGCATCCACCAATTCTTGCATTTCATAATCCCTTCTTGCAATCGCTGACAACTTACCACCCGTCTATACTCCCCCGTTGCATCGCGCCGAACAGCCGCTTGCCCAGGCCGGGGAACTCGCCTTTTTCCATAGCCGCCAGCCACTCCTTGGTCTTCTGGCGGGAGGTTTCGCCGTCTACCGGGCAGCTCTTCGCCATGATCGGCAGCCCCTCTTTTCGGGCGGCCGAAACGATATCCCGTTCCTGACAGAGACAGAGCGGGCGGATCATCTCCATATCCCTTCGGGAAAGGTAACTGACCGGCGAGAAACACCCGACCCGGCCCTCGTAAAACAGGTTCATGATAAACGTCTCAACCGCGTCGTCTTTGTGGTGGCCGAGCGCGATCTTGTTGCAGCCCGCTTCGTTTGCCATCTCGTGCAGCATACCCCGGCGGATGCGGGCGCACAGGCTGCATGGGCTTGTCTCCTGGTGGTTGACAAAAACGATCTCCCACAGATTGCTCCGGCGGATGATATGCTGTATACCCAGCCGCTCACAGAGCGCGGTGACCGCTGTAAAGTCCGACTCCTTGCCATGAAAACAGGGGTCAACGCTTAAACCAACCAGCCGGTAATCAATCCCGATGAATTCCCGCAGCTTGGAAAGCCCGGTCAACAAAACAAGTGAGTCTTTGCCGCCGCTGATTCCAACCGCGATGGCGTCGCCGTCCCCGACCATCTTATAATCGACGATGGCCCGGCGCATTGCGCCCAGTATCCGCTGCACTAAAGAACCATCCTCTCTGCCTTAAATTCGCCGCCCAGGCCGATTTTTTCAGCTACCCGCTCAAACAGGGCGGGGTCGCCGCTTGTGTAAACTTCCAGTTTTCCGCTGGCCTGCGGGTTTTTTAGCCCCTGCTCACTGAGCAGTTTTTCGGCGGACACCGCCTGCTCTTTGGCCGGGTCAAGAAAAGTCACGCCGGGCGCCGCTTTACAAAACGTATCCCGCACAATCGGGTAATGGGTGCAGGCCAGGATCACATGATCCAGTTTCTTTTGCGCAAATAGCGCTCCTGTGCATTTTTCCACTTCGTTTGGGATTTCGTCCCCGTCAAACCGGCATTGGTCGACAAGGCGTGCCAGGTTGCGGCTCCCCTGCCCCCAAACTTGCATCTCGGGCGCAAAGTTTTTTAGCTGCCGCTCATAAATCCCTGAACTCACCGTAAACTCAGTGCCGATCAGCCCGATTTCGCCCAAGCCAAGCCGGGCGATCCGGACGGCAATCGGCACGATAATTCCAAGGATGGGAAAGCCAAAATCGGGCTCACTCTTTAACTGAAAGAGTGCGGAAGTGGTGTTGCAGGCCGAAACGGTCAGCTTGACCCCGCGGGAGGCAAAAAACGTGAAGATGCGGGAAGTGATTGCCTGAAGCTCTTCTTCATTGCGGTTGCCAAAGGGGCAGTTTATGCTGTCACCAAAGTAGAGGATATCCTCGCCCGGCAGCCGGGCGCGCAATTCGCGCAGAACGGTCAGCCCGCCCACGCCGGAATCGTATATGCCAATGGGGTTTTTGGGGGTATGGGTCATCCGTCGATTACACCTTTCTTTTTCTGTCTCTCACCATTATAGATGGCCGGGGCGGCGAGTGTCAACCAATTCGTTAAGAAAGCGTATGCACTCAAATTCTCGGTTAGGATAAAAAGGTAAAGTAAAGAGGTAAGTGCAAAAAAGACAAAACTTTTAAAGACAGATAAACCGGCCAAGTTTTCAACATTTCAACAACTTATCAACAGTCAAGCCCAGAAGCAGCAACTGTTCCCGGAAAAGCATCTCAGAAGACCGGCCACCAAAAATCGCGCGGGGGTAATCGTTCATCCAAC
>WRBI01000054.1 GCA_009784625.1 Oscillospiraceae bacterium
AGTGTGCGGGTGCGGGCGGCCATCACATCCGGGGGCAGGGTGTACTGAACCGCGCCCTCGACCGGTGAGACCAAAATGGGCAGATTGCCCGCAACAATTCGGCCGAGCGCGCCCAGCCTTGCGTGTTCGTATTCAAGTGACGCGCCCTCAACACTGCGAAAAGTCAGCTCGCGGGCGGGGAAGAGCAATGCGGCCTCTTCGCCGAACAGGGCGTTTAAATCTTCACAAAGCTTGTGGGCGGCCGCTTCGTTTGGCGCCAACACATGCGCGGCCTGCCCGGTCGCCTTACACAGGGAGTAGATATAGTGCGCTTTGTGGATATTCCCCAGCCCGGTCAGCATAACCGGGGTCGCGTGTGACGCAATGTCTTTGACCAAACGCCCGTATCCGGGGTGACTTTCTAACAGCTTGGCGAACTGCTTCATGCGTTATCCTCGCTGACCGCTTTGGGTTTTGGGCCGACATGCCGCTTGTTAAACTGGTTCATCGCCCCGGTTATATCCCCGCTTACAATCAGCTGAGCTGCCTGCGCCGCATGGTCAAAAGCGGTCTGCATGACTTCGTTTTCTTTTTCGGTGAACCGGCTGAGCACCCAGTCTTTTAGCGGGAAGTCCGGATGCGGTTTGTCGCCAACCCCGATCCGAACCCGCGGGAAGTTGTCTTTCCCGGTCAGGTAGATGATGTTTTCCATCCCCTTCTGGCCGCCTGAGCTGCCCTCCCGCCGGATACGCAAAGTACCGACGGGCAGTGCGATCTCATCGTAGATGACCAGCAAGCTTTCGATCGGCAGCTTGTAAAAGCCGAGCGCCTCGACAATTGCTTCGCCGCTCTTGTTCATATAAGTGGCCGGTTTGAGCAGCAGTGCTTTTTTTCCGGCGATGACCGCCTCGCCTGAATATGACTTAAACTTGACCCGGTTGACGGCCGCACCATATTTTTGCGCGATCCGGTCAATGGCTAAAAACCCCGCGTTGTGGCGGGTGATTTCATATTCCGTTCCGGGATTTCCAAGCCCTGCGATTATGAACTCAACCGGTCCGCCGGGCAGCTCCGGTTTTTTTGGAAAAAGCTTGGCAAACAGATCATCCAGCATGGGCAAAACTCCTTATCAATTAACAATTAACAATGTACAATTGACAATGAACGAGTCGCTGTGCGACATTATCAAAACATCGCGCAGCGATACCACAACTGTCAATTGTCAATTGTAAACTGTTATACGAACAGGGGCGAGACCGGCTTGTCCCGGTATATGCGCTCGATTGCGTCGGCAAAGACGGGCGCAACCGGCAGGTAATTGATCTTTGGCTGGTCTTTTCCGGCCTCGGTCGAAATGGTGTCCAGCAATGTGAGCTGGATGATCGGGCTGGCTTCAATCCGCTCAAGGGCCGGGGGGGACAACACGCCGTGTGTAGCGCAGGCGTAAATTTCTTTTGCGCCGCCGACTTCGATGAGCGCTTTGGCGGCCTGACAAAGTGTGCCGGCCGTGTCGATCATATCGTCCACCAGAATTACTTTTTTGCCTTTGACGTCGCCGATGATGTTCATGACTTCGGCCACATTGGCTTTTGGCCGCCGTTTGTCGATGATGGCCAGCGGTGCGTCAAATTTTTCTGCAAATTTGCGCACCCGGGTGACCGAGCCCAAGTCGGGGGAGACGATGACAATTTCGTCCCGGTGGCCGTCAAACAGCCTGCTGTAATACTCGACCAGCGAAGGCCCGCCCAAAAGATGGTCGACCGGGATGTCGAAGAACCCCTGAATCTGCGGGGCGTGTAAATCCATGGTCAGCACCCGGTCGGCGCCCGCTTCGGTGATCAGGTTGGCGACCAGCTTGGCCGAGATGGGGTCCCTGGCTTTGGATTTGCGATCCTGACGGGCATAGCCGAAGTAGGGGACAACCGCTGTAATCCGCCCGGCCGACGCCCGCTTGAACGCGTCACACATGATCAACATCTCCATCAGGTGATTGTTGACCGGCTTGGATGTACTTTGCACTACAAAAACATCCGATCCGCGGACACTTTCTTCAATCGAAACACTGATCTCCCCGTCGGCAAAACTCGAGATTGTACACTTACCCAAAGGCCGGCCCAGGCCGCTGGCAATTTCTCTGGCCAGCGGCTGGTTGGAGTTTGCGGAAAAAATCTTGATTTCGTTTCCGTGAATATTCATTTTCTTTTTTATTCCCCCTGCACTTTTTCAGAACCTGCTCCCCGTTCCCTGTGTCCCCTTGCCTGAGCGTTTTACCTGTTTGATTTTTTGAATCTTAGGCCGTCTTTGTTTTTGTTCTCTTTCACGGTTTGGCGGCAGCGGCCGATTACCAGGGCTTCACTTGGCACATCTTCGGTCAGCGTTGTGCCGGCCGCGCAGTAAACCCGATCCCCGAGTGTGATTGGGGCGATCAGGTTGGTGTTGCATCCGATAAAGGATTCGCTGCCGATAACTGTGCGGTGCTTATTCTTGCCGTCATAGTTTACGGTGACAATCCCACAGCCGAGGTTACAGCCCTCGCCGACATCGCTGTCCCCGACATAACTTAGGTGGGAGATCGCGCTCTTTGCCCCGATGACTGAGCTTTTGACTTCGACAAAATCGCCGATCTTGACTTTTTGGCCGATCACACAGCCCGGCCGGATGTTGGCCATCGGGCCGATGCTCACGCCGTCTTCGAGTTGTGATGAATCCACAAACGAGGCGACAACTTTACAGCCGTTTCCGACCACTGTATTTGTCAGCTGGGTGTTTGGGCCGATTTCGCAGCCCTCTCCGATTGTTGTATCCCCTTTGAGGATACAGCCGGGCAAAATGGTTGTGTCTGCGCTTATTTTAACATTCGGCCCAACAACGACCTGATCCCGGAATGGGATATCTACGCCATCGCTCAAGAGCCGGTCAAGCACGTAGTACTGCGCCATCTTGTTCAGCGCACTGAGCCCGAGCCGGTCGTTTGCGCCCATCGCCGCGGTAAAGTGGGTTGTGTACGCGCCCACCCGCCGGTCGCCTTTCACCGCAGCGCCCACCGTATCGGTCAGGTAGTACTCGCCCTTTGCGTTGCTTGTGCTTATCCCATCAAGGGCTTCGAGCAAAAACTTAGCGTCAAACCAGTAGACCCCGGCGTTGATCTCGTTGATCTTTTGGGTTTTCGGGTCGGCGTCTGCCTGTTCTACAATTGCGCTTACCCCGCCGTCTTTGTCACGAACAATCCGCCCGTAGCCGGCCGGGTCGCTTAGGTGAGCAACAAAGACGGTGGCGGCGTTGCCATCGGCTTTGTGCTGGCCGTACACGGCTTTTATGTCCTGCGGCTTTATCAGCGGCGCGTCCCCGCAAAGAACAACCACATCGGTAAAGCCGCCGCTTTTGATGTAATCAGCCGCCATCATGACCGCATGGCCGGTACCTTTGCGTTCTTGCTGCAAAGCTGTGGCATAGTGTTCAGGTAAAACCGCCCGCACCTGTTCGACACCCGATCCCAAAACGGCACAGCAATTTTCGATTCCGGCTTCGGCCAAGGCGTTCGTTACCCAGGTGATCATCGGCTGAAAGAGCACTTCGCAGAGCACTTTGGGTTTTTGCGACTTCATCCGCTTACCGTCGCCCGCCGCCAACAGTATCGCGCAGACTTTTTCCATCCGCCACACTCCCTTCACGAATTGCAAATAGTTATGGCCGAACCATAGCTAAAGGCTATAGCTCGGCTGATTATCTATCTTTTAGTATTTGCGATATAAATTCCACACTTCTTATTATAAAATTTTTTACCGGTAATGCAAGGGTAAAAGGGGTATTTTTGGCGAAAGCGTAGAACTATTTATAGTTTGGCAAAAATTTTCCTGATAGCTAGATAACTTATTGGGGAATGTGATATACTATAGCGTGTCTGCGGTAAAACATGTATGCGCAGGGAAAAGCTGCATGTGCGCAAAAAGATTAGGAGGAGTAGAAAAGTATGAGCAACAAGTACGTATACCTCTTTTCTGAGGGCAACGCTACCATGAAAAACTTATTGGGCGGCAAGGGCGCGAACCTGGCCGAGATGATTGGGCTGGGGATGCCCGTTCCCGGGGGATTTACCGTTACCACCGAGGCCTGTAACCGCTATTACGACGACGGCAAAAGCATCGACTCTAAAATAAGCGAAGAAATTTTCGCGTACATGGAAAAACTCGAAGGGCTGACCGGCAAAAAATTCGGCGACGCGGCCAACCCGCTGCTTGTCTCCGTTCGTTCTGGTTCGCGGGCCTCTATGCCCGGTATGATGGACACCATCCTCAATCTCGGCCTGAACGACGAAGTGGTCGAGGGTTTTGCCAAAAAGACCGGCAACCCCCGCTTTGCCTACGACAGCTACCGCCGGTTTATCCAAATGTTCTCGGATGTGGTCATGGATGTACCCAAATCTAAATTCGAGCGGGTCATCGATGAGATGAAAGAAGAAAAAGGCGTAAAACAGGATGTTGACCTGACCGCCGACGACCTCAAAGAGATGGTTGCCCGCTTTAAAAAATACTTCAAAGAGCAAAAGGGTTTTGACTTCCCGGGTGACCCCAAAGTGCAGTTGATCGAGTCGGTCACCGCCGTCTTCCGCTCATGGGACAACCACCGCGCCAATGTTTACCGCCGGATGCACAACATCCCCTACTCTTGGGGTACCGCTGTTAACGTGCAAGCGATGGTCTTCGGCAATATGGGCGACGACTGCGGCACAGGCGTCGCGTTCTCCCGCAACCCCTCCACCGGTGAAAATAAACTGTACGGCGAGTACCTGATCAACGCGCAGGGCGAGGATGTCGTCGCCGGTATCCGCACCCCCGAGCAGATCGCAACCCTCGAAAAAGTTATGCCTGCCGTCTACAAACAATTCGCTGAAACCGCGAAAAAGCTGGAAAACCACTATAAAGATATGCAGGACATGGAGTTCACCATCGAGGGCGGCAAGCTCTACATGCTCCAGACCCGCAACGGCAAGCGCACTGCCGCTGCCGCACTGCGTGTTGCCTGCGAGATGGTCGCCGAAAAACTGATCACCAAACAAGAAGCCGTCAAGATGGTCGAACCCGGCAGTTTGGATGCACTTTTACATCCCCAGTTCGAAACCGGTGCGCTCAAAGCGGCCACCCCGATCGGCGCCGGTCTGCCCGCTTCCCCGGGCGCGGCAAGCGGCCGTGTGGTATTTACCGCCGAAGCCGCTGTTGCGTGGAAAGAAAAGGGCGAGACCGTTATCCTTACACGGCTTGAAACCTCCCCCGAAGACATTGAGGGGATGGACGCCGCCGCCGGTATCCTGACCGTTCGCGGCGGGATGACCTCCCACGCCGCCGTTGTTGCCCGCGGGATGGGCCGCTGCTGTGTGGCCGGCTGCGGTGAAATTTCGATTGACGAAAAAGGTAAAAAATTTGCCCTTGGCGGCAAGACAGTCAGCGAGGGCGACCATATTTCGCTGGACGGCTCGACCGGCAACGTTTACGGCGAAGCCATCCCGACGGTTGAAGCGTCCATCGGCGGCGACTTCGGCACCTTGATGGGCTGGGCCGACGAGTTCAGACAGCTCAAAATCCGCACAAACGCCGACACCCCGCGCGACTCGGCCAAAGCAATCGAATTCGGGGCTGAGGGCATCGGCCTTTGCCGGACCGAACACATGTTCTTTGAAGCCGACCGGATCCGCAATATGCGCGAGATGATCCTCTCTACCACCGAAGAGCAGCGCCGCGCCGCCCTTGACAAACTGCTCCCCGTCCAGCGGGAAGACTTTGAGGGCATTTACGAGGCTATGCAGGGTCATCCGGTAACCATCCGCTACCTCGACCCGCCCCTCCACGAGTTTTTGCCCACAAGCGATGAAGACATCGGGGCGCTGGCCAAACAGATGAACATTCCGGTAGAGCGGATCAAAGAAGTCATCGAATCCCTCCACGAGTTTAACCCGATGATGGGCTTCAGGGGCTGCCGCCTGACCGTTGCTTACCCTGAAATCGCCGAGATGCAGACCAGAGCGGTTATCGAAGCGGCCATCAATGTACAAAAGAAACACCCGGACTGGAAGATGGTTCCCGAAATCATGATCCCGCTGGTTGGCGAAGTCAAGGAGCTGGCTTTTGTCAAAGAGATCGTGATCAGGACTGCGGACGAGATCATCGCCGCCAGCGGCGTCAAGCTGGATTATCTGGTCGGCACCATGATCGAAATCCCCCGCGCCTGTGTGACCGCCGACGCTGTCGCCAAAGAAGCGCAGTTCTTCAGCTTTGGCACAAACGACCTGACCCAAATGACTTTCGGCTTTAGCCGGGATGACGCGGGCAGCTTCCTGGGCCACTACTACGAGAAGAAAATCTACGAGGCCGATCCGTTTGCCCGCCTGGATCAAACCGGTGTCGGGAAGCTGGTCGAAACCGCTGTCAAACTGGGCCGCGGCGAGAACCAGAAGCTCAAAGTGGGTGTCTGCGGTGAGCATGGCGGCGACCCGAGTTCGATCGAGTTTTTCCACAAAGTTGGACTGGACTACGTTTCCTGCTCACCGTTCAGAGTGCCGATCGCCCGCCTTGCCGCAGCACAGGCCGCCCTGCAATTCCCCCGGAAATAATTCCATCCCCAAACCCAAAGCGGGCGGCTAATGTCGTCCGCTTCTTTAATCAATCGCATGTACAATATTTACAATAATGTTATCTGAAAGTTGACTGACTGTCACAAATGCCACGGTTTTCGGGCGGGTGATGCTTGCATCCCGTTTTTGGATGTGATATACTTTAGATTAGCTGTGTGTACTTGTATCTACGTCAGACAAGGTCATGATCAGACGGGGTGGAGGTGTGAAGAATTTGACCATTCTCTATAACGGCAAGTCGGTGGAGGCCGAAGACAAGATCACTGTCGCCGCTTTTCTTGACCACAACGGCTATGGGAAAAAAAGGACTTCGGTCTGGCTGGACGGCCGCCAGCTGCTCACTTCGGAATACCAAACAGTTGAACTAACCCAAGGGTGTACGATTAAAGTTGTGAGAATATTGGGAGGTGGGTAGAGTCACGCAATGTTGACAGACCCGATTGATGTATCAAGCAATCATGAATACTTGGAGGTAGAAGAATGTTTCCGGATGCAAAAATTCTTGATATTGACCTATCAAAAGGTAAGGTAGACGTAATGACCATACCCGGCGAGACCTATAGACTTTATCCCGGCGGCTCGGCCCTGGGCGTATACCTGCTCCTTAACAAAATGCCCGCGGGCGTTGACCCGCTTTCACCGGCCAATGTTTTGGCCATGACTTCTTCCCCGATTGCCGGCCTGCCGGTCAGCGGGGGCAGTCGGCTGAATATCACTGCCAAGAGCCCGCTGACCGGCGGCGTTGGCGACAGCCAGTCGGGCGGCTATTTCGGTGCACACCTGAAAGCCAACGGCTGGGACGGCATCGCGATTACCGGCAAGTCTGACAAACCCGTTTACCTTTACATTGACGGCGACAAAGCCGAACTTAAAGACGCGTCCGCCATTTGGGGCAAAGTGACCGGCGAAGCCGAAGAAATCATTAAAAAAGAAATCGGCGAAGATAAATTACAAGTCGTTCAAATCGGCCCGGCCGGTGAGAAGATGGTCAAATTCGCGGCCATTATAAACGACTGCTCGCGCGCCAATGGCAGAACCGGTATGGGTGCGGTCATGGGTTCCAAGCAGCTCAAAGCGGTTGTCGTAAAAGAAACCAAAAGTGCACCCGCTGTCAATAAAGACAAGCTGATGGAACTTTCCAAAAGAATTGCCGCGGGCGTCAAAGAAAACCCGACCGTCGCTGGCCTGCAAGAAAACGGCACAGCCGGCGAGCTGGGCGGCAACCACGAAGCAGGCTTCCTGATCACCCGCAACTGGCAGACCGGCCAGTTCCCCGGCGGCTGGGAGAAGATCACAGGTCAAACCATGACCGAAACTGTGCTTAAGAAAAACGACTCCTGCTTTGCCTGTGCCGTTCGCTGTAAGCGCGTTGTTGAAATTGACGGCAAAGTAGACCCGCGCTACGGTGGGCCTGAATACGAAACCTGCGCAACATTCGGCTCTTACTGCGGCGTTGACGACCTCGAGGCCGTCTGTGTCTGCAACCAGATTTGCAACATGTACGGGATGGACACCATCAGCTGCGGCGCGACCATCTCCTTTGCGATGGAATGTGTTGAAAATGGCCTGCTCAAAGACGACGGCCTTGGCCTTAAGTTCGGCAATGCCGAAGCAATGATCAAAGCCTGCGAAATGATCGCCAAGCGCGAGGGTGCGCTGGGTGACCTGCTGGCCGAAGGCAGCGCCCGCGCGGCGGCCAAAATTGGCGGCAACGCGAAAGATTACTCCATTTCGGTCAAAGGCCAGGAAATCCCGGCGCATATGCCGCACTTCAAACCGGCTCTGGGTGTCATCTACGCGGTCAACCCCTTCGGCGCCGACCACCAATCGAGCGACCACGACCCCATGCTTTCCGAAGCGCCCGACACCGACGCAAGAAAATGGTACGCCCAAATTGGTTTGTGGAAAGGCTACGAAGACCACTTTGAGATGGACGCGGAAAAAGCCCGCTTTGCCCTTGAGACCCAGAAGTACTTCTCGGTCGCCGACACACTCGGCCTCTGCCAGTTTGTCTGGGTATCGGGCTGGGCGTTGACCGGGCCGGACGACATTGTTGACCTGTGTAAATACGGGATCGGCTGGGAAACATCCATTTACGAGCTGATGCTTGTGGGTGAGCGCAGAATCAACATGATGCGCTTCTTCAACCAAAGAGAGGGCTTTACCAAAGCCGACGACGTACTGCCCGAGCGCATCTTCCAAAAGATTCCTGATGGCCCGGGCAAAGGCCAGGGGCTGACCAAAGAGAGTTTCGAGTATGTCCGCGGTCTCTACTATGAGAACGCCGGCTGGGATTCCGAAACCGGCAACCCCACCGACGGGACTCTGTCCAGACTGTCTTTGGATTGGCTTAAGAAACTCTAACCGACACAGCCAAAACGCCCGCCTCTACTGTAGAGGCGGGCGTTCTTGTGCTTATTCGTTTGTGATATATTCCGCGCTTACCCAGCCCCAGTGACCGAGATGTTCTATGTAGACCCAACCGTCCTGTTCGTCGTGAGCTCGCACAAGCTCATCGTACCCGATGACCATAACCACATGATAGTCGGAAGATGGGCCCATTCGCATTCGCAGGCCGCTTTGGGCGCTGATCCGAGCCGAAGCCGGGTTAGGGCTGCGGTTCCCGGGGGTGACAACAGACTCAACCGGTTCCAGCGCAAATCGGGGGTCGTCTTCCCGGATCAGGAACTCACCGCTTGCCCAGCCGCTCACCTCGCCGTACTCAATATAGACCCAGCCGCTCTCTTCCTCATGGATAAGTACCTGGTCAAAATCGGGGATGAGCAGGATGATCTCGTAATCAACACCCGGACCTTCCCGCATTCGCAGGCCGCCGCTGGCGTTTACCCGCGCGAGTGTGTGTTCAGGTTCATCCACAACCGGGAAGTCGGGCGGGCCATCCGGCGGTGTGACCTCCTCAACAGGCGGCGGGAGAGTCACTTCAAGCAGTTCGGGGTTTTCAACCAGGTAAAGGATGCGATAGCCCAAAAAAGCGGTGATGGCGACAAGCGTCACCGACACAGCGATAATGATAATGGTTTTGATTTTCATATTCGTGCCCCCTTGCATGTTTAGTATAGCACAGTCTTAACGTCGAATCAACGATAAACGGGTTGGATATGTATGAATATACACCCTGCACCACAAGCCATAATCAAAACTCGCCAAACACTGTCGTTTATGATACAATATTTTTATAACAAAAATCACGGCAGGATGGTGTTAAGTGGTGAATGGTAACGGATGGGCGGCCCCAAAGTGGCAGGTATTTGCCGCCGCATTGTTCACGATTTGTTTGTGGGGGTCAGCTTTTCCCGCAGTGCGATATGTTCTCGGCATATACAGTCCGGAAGCGCTGTTGGTTTTCCGGTTTTTGCTCGCCTCGACGACTTTGGCTGTCATCGGCGTTGTCAAAAAGATTCGGCTGCCTGCGGTCAAAGACCTGCCCATATTCGTTTTGGGCGGGTTTGTCGGTGTTTTTTTGTATATGCTCTTCTCCAAGCGCGGGTCGGTTCATCTTGAAGCTGGGGTCGGCAGCTTTATCATCGCGTCAACCCCTGTCTTTGCGCTGATTCTGTCCACCTTGATCTTGAAAGAAAAAGTCAGGCCGATCGGCTGGGTTGGAGTTGGGGTCAGCTTTACCGGACTGATTATCGTCATGGTCAGCCAGACAACCGGTCTTGTAGCCAATATCGGTGTGCTCTTGTTCTTGCTGGCCACCGTCGCGTCGGGGTTGCACAATATTATTCAGCGCAAGATCACCCGTACATACACCGCAATTGAGGCCACCACATACTCGATTATGTTTGCGACCATGTTTATGCTCATTTACCTGCCCAACTTGATCAGGGAGCTGCCGGCCGCCGGGCTGGCCGCAAACCTGCTGGTCGTCTACCTCGGGATTATGCCGGGCGCGCTCGCTTATTTAGCATGGGGCTGGGCGCTGTCAAAGGCGGAAAAGACGACATACGTCACCGTGTTTATGTACTTAATCCCGCTGGTCGCGACGGTTATGGCCTATTTCTGGCTGGGCGAGACCTTCTCGCGTTTGGCTTTGGCGGGCGGTTTGGTCATCATCGCGGGGATGATCGTGACCAATCGGCTGACCAAAGAATGACAGATGGCGGCCGGGTATTGCGCGGGTTGCTTTTTTACTTGTAATGTATAAGTGGTTTGGCCGGTTATATTATTAACTGCACACGACGCACAATGATTACAATAACTGAGGTGGTTTTTATGAAGAGAAGAGGATGGGTCGCGCTGTGTACGGCGCTTCTGGTGATGTGCTTGAGTCTGGCGGCCTGCGCCGCTGCGCCGGTAAGATCGGGTACGCCCGCCGCCGCGCCTGCTCCCGAGACCGCTGTCGATGGAGATGGATTTGCCTTTGCCGCCCAGGAGATGGGATGGTCTAGCGACGATGCCGAGTTTGGCATGTCTCCGGATATGCCTATGGCGCAAGCCGACGTTTACACCGTGCATGAAGCGGCCGCTGAAGAGTTTATGTCCATTGTCACCGGGGGCGGGGAAACGTCTGTTATCCAACCGGTTGCCGCCGGGCGGATGATCGTCACCACCGTAAGCCTTCACACTGAGACCATGGATTTTGACGGCAGTGTGAGTTTGATCACATCTATGGCTCAGGACTTTGGCGGATTTATCGAAAACTCGTCGGTGGGCGGGCGCAGCATCCGCTTTGACGACCACATTGCCCGCAACGCCCACTTTACCGTGCGCGTCCCGACTGAGCGGATTCATGATTTTGTCGCCCAGCTGAGCGAGCACACCAACGTGGTCAGCCGACATGAAAACGCCGACGACATCACCGATCGCTTCTTTGACAGCCGGGCACGCCTGGCCTCCCTGGTCAATCAGGAAAGCTTGTTGACCGACCTGCTTGAGCGGGAGGGCGCCGAGCTTGAGTACATTTTGGAAGTTCACCGTGAGTTGGCCAATGTCCGCCATCAGATTGAGCTGCTGCACGCTTCACTCCAGCGCATGGAAAGCGCAGTCAACTTTTCGACCGCCCACATCGGCCTTGAAGAAGTCATGCAGTACAGGCAGGTCGACGATCTGCCCACCTCTTTCGGTGAGCGTGTAGGCCAGGCCGCGACCAGCTCGTGGGCCAACTTCACCCGCCAGTCCCAAAACAGCGTGGTCAACTTTGTCTGGATGCTGCCTTTCCACCTGATGAACCTGCTGACCTTTGCATTCTGGGTTGCTGTCGTTTTGGTCATCCGCAGAGTCATTCGCAAAAAGAAAGGGCTGAAAAAAGGCGAGCGGACGTTCGTGTGGATGAACAGTGTACTGCCGCCGCGTAAAAGTAATACGAATCAATCCGAACGCGATCCGGATACAAAAGAATAAGTAGCAGCGCCCCGGCTAACCCAAAAGCCGGGGTTTTCCCATGTTTGCGCATTGACAGCGCTGTCCGGATAAAATATAATGGAGACAGAAAAAGTGATGTATTTAAGAAAGGAATCGCAATGAAAAGCGTAATCAGAGATTTGAGCCTGGCCCCGGGTGGGCATCAAAAGATCGAGTGGGTCAAAAAAAATATGCCGCTTCTGCGCTCGCTTGAGCAGGAGTTTGCCCAGACCAAGCCTTTTGCCGGAGTTAAAATTACCGTTTCGGTACACCTTGAAGCAAAGACCGCATACCTCGCTAAAGTGTTGGTGGCCGGTGGCGGGGAGGTGGCGGTAACCGGCTCCAACCCGCTTTCCACCCAGGATGATGTGGCCGCCGCGCTTGTTGAAGACGGGCTCAACGTTTACGCGTGGTACAATTCCACCGCCGACGAGTACGCCGGTCATATCGAAGCATCCCTCAGTCAGGGTTCGAGCATCATCATTGACGATGGCGGCGACCTGGTCACCATGCTGCACACAAAGCGGACCGACCTTTTGCCCCACGTCTTTGGCGGATGTGAGGAGACAACCACCGGCATTGTCCGGCTGGTGGCGATGGAAAAAGCGGGCGCGCTCAAGTTCCCGATGATCGCGGTCAACAACGCCCAGAGCAAATATCTCTTCGATAACCGGTACGGCACCGGCCAGTCGGTTTGGGATGGGATCAACCGCACAACCAACCTGATTACCGCGGGCAAGAGCGTTGTGGTGGCCGGTTACGGTTGGTGTGGCAAAGGGATCGCTATGCGCGCCAAAGGATTGGGCGCAAAGGTCATCGTCACCGAAGTCGACCCGATCAAGTCAATGGAAGCGGTGATGGACGGTTTTACCTTACTCCCGATGGCCGAGGCGGCCAAGCTGGGTGATGTGTTCATCACGGCAACCGGCTGTAACCGTGTCATTTTTAGCGACCACTTCAAAGTTATGAAAGACGGGGCGATCCTGTGCAACGCCGGCCACTTTGACTGTGAGGTCTGCATTCCCGAGCTGGAAACTTTAGCGGTTGAAACCAAAGCCGCGCGGGCCAACATCATGGGTTACAAAATGCCGGATGGACGCTGGCTGAACGTTTTGGGCGAGGGGCGGCTGGTCAATCTGGCCTGTGGGGACGGCCATCCCGCCGAGATCATGGACCTCAGCTTTGCGCTTCAGGCGCTCTCAGCCAAGCATATGCTCGAGAACCACAAAGGCTTGGGCGGCAAGGTTCTGGGTGTACCCGAAGAAATTGACCGCCGGGTAGCCCAAATGAAGCTGGACGCGTGGAATGTCAAAACCGACACACTGACCCCCGCGCAGGAGCAGTATCTCGGCAGCTGGAATAACGGTTAGGGACAAAGAGATGAAAACACTGATAAAGAACGCGACCATCCTCCCGGCCGGGGGAGAAACGACGGTTACCGGTTCGATCGCCATTGAGGGCAATATCTTAACACACATTGGTTCGGTTCCTGAAAGCTTTACCGCCGACAGAACGATTGACGCGGCCGGGATGATCGCCATGCCCGGCCTTGTAAACGCACATGTGCACAGCCCGATGTGCGTCTTTCGGAATTTGGCCGACGATCTCTCTTTTGACGACTGGCTGTTCGGAAAAATCATCCCGGCCGAGTCAAAGCTGACCGAAGATGACGTTTACTGGTGTGCGCTGCTTGGGATGATCGAGATGATCAAGTCGGGCACGACCTGCTTTGCCGACATGTACCTGCACATGGAAAGCGTCGCCCGCGCGGCGCTGGAGACCGGGATGCGCGCCAACCTGTCCTTTGGCCCGATCATCTCAGATGTGCGCGGGAACGGCCTGATCGTCGAGATGGACAAATGCGCCGATTTTGTAAGCCGCTGGCAGGGCAAAGCAAACGGCAGGATCAAAACCTGCCTTGAAATCCACTCGGTCTATCTGTTTGACGCACCATCCATCACCGGGGCTGCCAGGCTGGCCAAAGAATTGGAGGTTGGGATTCACATCCACCTGTCTGAGAGCGATTCCGAGCTTGCCAGAAGCCGGGAAATGTACGGTCTAACGCCGGTCGCGGCGGCCGATTCTTTCGGCGTCTTCGAAGTTCCGGCTATCGCGGCGCACTGTGTCAAGCTGGATGAGACCGACATCGCGCTGCTAAAACAAAAAGGGGTCAGCCCGGTTCACTGCCCGTCCAGCAACTTAAAGCTTGGGAACGGGTTTGCGCCCGCCCCTCGTCTGTTGAATGAGGGGGTTAACCTCTGTCTTGGCACCGATGGCTGTGCCAGCAACAACAACCTGAACATGTTCGAAGAGATGCACCTGGCCGCCCTCATCCACAAGGGGGATAGCCAAAACCCACAGGTACTGCCCGCGTCGCAGGTCGTGCGGATGGCCACCGAAAACGGCGGGAAAGCGCTCGGGTTTTCCGATGTCGGCAGGCTTGCGCCCGGTTACAAAGCTGACTTGATCCTGATCAATGCGAATCAGGCACATCTTTGCCCGGTTAATGACCCCTGTTCGGCTGTTGTTTACTCGGTGCAGGCTGGGGATGTAGACACTGTGGTCATTGACGGCGAGGTGGTTATGCGGGGTAGGCGGCTCGCTAAGATTGATGAGGCGCAGGTTATCCAAAAAGTTTGCGGGATCGCCCAGCGGGTTTGTGATTGACGGTTGCTGTCTTTGTCAACTTAAACTGCGAAAGTGTTGGCAAGAGGGGGATTTTTAAGAGGGATTTCCGATATCGTTGCCTTTCGGGCTATAAGGACATATCGGAATCTCCGATGTCCTTGCCTTTCGGGCTATAAGGACATATCGGAATCTCCGATGTCCTTGCCTTTCGGGCTATAAGGACATATCGGAATCTCCGATGGAAATGAAATGGGGCGCTTCGCCCCCAAGCCCCCGAGTTACTTTTTTCCACGACCAAAAAAGTAACCAAAAAGGCCGCTTAAG
>WRBI01000055.1 GCA_009784625.1 Oscillospiraceae bacterium
CTTCCAGGTTGCTCATTTCCGATTTCCGGCGCTGTATTGGGAATATCTCTGCTATTTCTCTGTAATCCTCTTCTCTTAGTTTCATATCGCTATTATATCAGTTAATGTCAACAGACTCTAAGAAAAAGAGAGCAATGGTCACCGCAGCGATTATTAAAAAGCTCATTGCGTCCCACACATCAAACAGTGTTGTATATATTATTCTTGAGAGCACAAGGTTTATCAGATGGGAGAAAAAGGTTCCCAATAACAAAGAAATAGCCAGTGCGATCAGTTTTCTTGCTCTAAGCAATTTAAATAGGCCAAAAACAATCCAAAGATATACAATTCCTATCACGGACATTCTGATGCCAATGGGTAAAAGCAGTCCGCCGCTATCAACAAGGATATTTAAGATGAAGAGAAATGGTACGATAAGGCCACTGAACATGATTAAAGAGATTGCGGTCCCTCTGATTCCGTACTTGATCGTTGGAATAAATGAACACCAAGCAAAAACACAAGCGGTAATTGGAATAAGCGACCATGTGAGTGTGCCAAAAATGGATAAGTCAACAATGGCGCAAGTTAAAATACCGACAAGAAGCAGGCCTGAAAAAACAATAGAACTGATATTTTGTATTGACGCCGCGTTTGTTTTTACAGCTTTGTCTGCATAATGCAGCACATTGACAATACTTTCTTCTACATATGCAGTCTGCGTATCGCATCTTACCCCGTTAAGCAGCTCACCCGTGGTAACGCCGAGGATATCTGATAGAGGAGCTAGCAGCGATATATCTGGACAGCTTAACCCGCGCTCCCATTTTGATACCGCCTTGTCGGTAACATTCAATTTTGCCGCTAGATCTTTTTGCGTCATCAAGCGTGACTTTCTTAATTCCGAAATAAATAATCCAATTTTTTCGTTGTCCATCAGAAACACCTCCGTTCATTCATATTACAACACATTCCGCCATATCACAATGAGCCAACGGTAGAATTGAATGAAGTAAACCAATGGTAGAGTATAAGCTTTCTGCGTGATATCCGGATACCATCACTGTCAATGCCGTCAGTCGGCCAGCTCCAGCGCCCTGTCGTACAGTGCTTCAACTTCGGCATCCGGCTTTTTGCTGAGCAAGGTTGCAACCACCGCGAACAACGTGCCGACGATGAATCCGGGAATGATCTCATACAGCCCGGTATCAGCCAGAACAGGGGTGACCAGCCAGATGATGTTGGTGGCCGCGCCGGCAATGATTCCGGCCACCGCGCCGGGGAAGGTAAAGCGTTTCCAGAAAAGGGAGAGCAGGATGGCCGGGCCAAAAGCCGCGCCAAAGACGCCCCAAGCGTTCCCGACCAGGCTCATGATTGTGCCGCCGTTGGGGTTGGCCGCAATCAGAGTGGCCGCAATCGCGATGATGACAACCACAAACCGCCCCAGCCAGAGCATTTCGCCCTCACTTGCGTTCTTGCGCAGCATCGGCTTGTAGACGTCGGCTGTAAACGCGGAGGACGAGACCAAAAGCTTGGAGTCGGCCGAGCTCATGGCTGCGGCCAGAATGGCCGAGAGCAGTACACCCGAGATCAGGGCAGGGAAGATCGCCCGCGACATGGCGATGAAGACCAGCTCGCGGTTTTCGAAACCGAGTGTGTCGCCGAGGTATACCCGTCCGGCGATTCCCGCCGCCACCGAGAAAGCGAGGATGAGCAGGTTCCAGGAAATGCCGATCGCCGCGCTTTTGCGGACTTCCCGCTGGCTGCGGATTGCCATAAAGCGGATGACGATGTGCGGCATACCAAAGTAACCGAGGCCCCAGCCAAACCCGGAAAGGATATCCGACCAGCTGGCCCAATCGAGCTGGCCGCTGCTCAAAAGGTTCCAGTAGTTTTCGGGGAAGACGGTGGCCGCAAACGCGCCCGGCTCTATGGCCATCAGCGCAAAGATGGGCGCGGCCATCAAAGCGCCCAGCATCAGCATCCCCTGGAAGAAGTCAGACCAGCTGACCGCCTTAAACCCGCCCAGGAATGTGTAGGCCACAATGATAAAGGCGCTGATGAACATGGCCAGCATTTGATCCATCCCAAATACAATGTTGAACAGCCGCCCGCAAGCCAAAATGTGGGCGGCCGTATACGCGGTATAGGCCACGATAAAGATGACGGCGCAAACGACTTGCAGCGCCTTGCTTTTAGACAAAAAGCGATTGGTTAAATATTGAGGCAGAGTGATCGCGTCGCCCGCGGTAATCGAAAACTGCCGCAGACGGGGCGCAACCAATAGCCATGCCGAAATATACCCGGCGGCAAGGCCGACCGCAATCCAAACTTGACCTAAACCAAACCAGAAAATCGCACCAGGAAGGCCCATAAGTACCCACGCGCTCATGTCTGAAGCACCCGCCGACAAAGCGGATACCCAAGGCCCCAGTTCCCGGCTGCCCAGATAATACTCTTTTTCTCCGCCGCTTGCTTTGAAGAAGAAGTACACGCCAAACCCGATCATGATGATCAGATAGACGATAAATACCGCAACCTCCACATAGTTGATCTGACTGTAGTCCGCCATTTTTTCTTCGTCTCCTCGCTGTATGGTTCTAACCCTCTTATAACACTCATCCGCACATTATACTAGAAAGTTCGCGTTTTGCCAAGTTTATCTGAATGGTGTAGTTAAAGAGCAATGCCGCAATGTATAACAAAACGACAGAAAAAAGGCAAGGTTTGGCCCCCAGCTGTTACCGGGTAGTGATATGTTTATCGCAGTCAGGTTCGTAAGAATCGGAATTTTACTCAATCAACCGCGGGCCGAAAATCATCGGCGCAGACGGTCTGAATCGATTGAGAGTCAAGGTGCGGCAGATCGGTCGATCGATTCGAGTGTTTGACAATTTGACAAAAGGGCTGCCAATTTTTAACTTGACTGGCTGGTATAAATATGATATACTGTGCAAAAATTGCAATAATTTACGAGGATGCTGGCATGAAGCCTGATCCGAAGAACGAAAAAAAGCCGAACGAAATGTTTGTTGCCCTGTCCTTTCTCTCTCATATAGGCATCACAATGGCGATTTGTGTCTTCATTGGGGTGATGTTGGGCAGGTTTCTCGACGGGCTGTTAGGCACCGCGCCGCTGCTTTTGATCATTTGCTCCCTGTTGGGCGCGGCGGCCTCATTTAAGGCGCTCTACGACATTGCATCAAAAAAATAATCCGCATCACCAATATCCCTAAACCCAATTGAAGTTTGGTATTGGCAAGGTGAATCGATGAAGCTTTCGTCTATCGCAAAAAAAATGATACTCGTGATGGGTGCTTCTTCCTTGGCCATGTCGGTTATTGCCGCGGTTTATTACCGCACTTATGATTTTCTGCCCTTTGCCGCCGGTGTGTTCGCGGCCTCCGGCCTGAATGCCATCAAAGTGATTATGCTTGACTTCGCGGTAGAAAAAGCCGCCGGGATGGACAATAAAGACAGCGCGGTCAACTACATTCGCGGGCAGTACTTTCTTCGTTTTATACTCTCGGCTGCTGTGCTCTACTTTGCGGTCACCACGCATTTCATCAGCCTTTGGGGCTTGGCTGCCGGGCTTGCGACCATGTACATAGCCGGGTTTTCGATGAAATTTTTGCACAGCGATGTAGACTGACTGCCGGGTGTCGGTAACTGTAGGGATGCATGACTACTATGATACGATTTGGTTATAATAAATCGGCAACGCGTGGAGGTGGGTATCTTTGGATTTTAACATTCAAAATATATGGACTTTTGAAGTAGGCGGCGTAGAGGTCTGGATTACCAGAACCATAGTAAACACATGGATTATTATGGCGCTGCTTATTCTTTTTGCGCTTGTAGTCCGCGTTAAGCTTGGCGGATTTACCGAAGTGCCGGGTAAATTCCAAAACGTAATCGAGGCAATGATCGAGGCCTTTGACGGCTTTGTGCGCGGTACGGCCGGCGACAAGGTGTCCTATATCGGCGGCTGGTTCTTTACCGTCTTTTCATTTATTTTAGTTTCCAACTTGAGCGGAATGTTCGGCGTTCGCCCGCCTACCGCTGACTGGGCCACAACTTTTGCGCTGGCGTTCGCGACCTTTATGCTCATCCATGTGCTGGGAATCCGGCACCGGGGCGCGGGCGGGTACTTCAAAAGCTTGTGTGAGCCGATGCTGCCTTTTTTGCCGCTCAACATCATCGGAGAACTTGCCCGGCCGGTTTCGCTGAGTTTCCGTCTTTTCGGTAACATTCTGGCCTCGCTGATTCTCATGTCCATGCTCTATTCACTTGCACCCGTCTTTCTGCTGTTTGTTATACCCATTCCGCTGCACGGATTCTTTGATTTGTTTGCCGGCGTCTTGCAGACTTTCATCTTCTGCATACTCAGCATGACTTTCATCGGGATTGCCGCCACCGGCGAGATGTAACCACGGTCGTACATGCCTGGCAGTTTTGCCTGGCAGTTCAGATAAAAACTGTACTGGGAGGAATCATTCATGCAAGATCCATTGGCTTTTATCATTGCGTTTGCTCAAATGGCGGCTGCTTTCGCGCTGCTCAACGGCGTACTGACCACAATCGGTCAGGGAAGGATCGTGTCTTCCGCCATTGAGTCCATCGCACGGCAACCTGAAGCTGCCGGCACAATCAGAACCACCATGTTTATCGGTCTCGGCATCGCCGAAACATCCGGTATCTATGGTCTTCTGATCGCGTTCATCCTTTTGTTTGCAAACCCGCTGATTCCGATTTACATGCAATTTGCCGGTTAATTGTTCCACGCACGGACATGAAAGGAGGGCTTTCGTTTGGAATATTTTAATGCGTTACTTCTTTCCTCTGTTCCGGAAGGACGAATGATCGCGCTGGACATGCAGACGGTAGGCAATATTCTTATCCAGCTCTTTAACGCGGTGCTGTTGTGTGCCATTTTGACTTTCTTGCTTTACAAACCTGTACTTAAATTTGTACAGGGGCGCAGGGCCAGAATCGAAGGGCAACTGACCCAGGCCGCCGACGATGTCGCCAAAGCGCAGGAACTCAAAGCGCAGTATGAGAAACAGCTGGCCGATATCCAAGTCGAGCGGGGCGAGATATTAGAAGCCGCGCACAAGCTGGCCCTTGAAAAGACCAATGAAATGCTGAGCGAGGCAAAGCGTGAAGTCTCCGCCATTCGGGAGAAAGCTTCGGCTGACATCCAAAATGAGCGGGAGCAGATCAATGCCGCCTTGCGGCTGCACATCATCGAGGTCGGCTCGCTTATGGCGGGCAAGTTTGTCACACACTCGATTGATGATGCAACCCAAAGCCGCCTCTTTGCTGAAACGCTGGCGGAGTTGGAGGAAACGGCATGGCCGGAATAAGTTCTCGCTACGCGGCCGCGCTTTTTGACCTTTCAAGGGAGAGCGGCGAGCTAGATTTGTGCGCACAGCAAGCCGCCTTGGTTCTCGATACGCTTGGCACCGAGCAGTGCAGAGGCATTATTGAACATCCGAATATTTCCGGCGAGGAAAAACGCATCTTTTTAAACAGCGTCTTCGGCGGGGAGCTACACAAACACCTGGACGGTTTTTTGCGCCTTATGATCGTAAAAAACCGCGAGGCGATTCTGGTTTCCGCTTTGACCCAGTTTATTGAGATGTACAACGCTTTTAAAGGCAAGACGAGTGCGAGCGTGATCTCGGCGACACCGCTTGACGAAAGTCAGGTAACGGCGCTGAAAGATCTGCTTGCTAAGAAGACAGGTAAGCAAATAGACATTTCGCTGCGGGTAGACCCTTCCCTGATTGGCGGGTTGTCTGTTTTGGCAGACGGTTTTTGCCTTGACAACACTGTGCGAACCCAACTGAAAGAAATGAAGAACAGCATTATGAGTGGGGAGGGGTTAGATGACTCTCAGGCCCGATGAGATAAGCTCCGTAATCAAAAAGCAAATAGAGGCGTTTTCGACCAAGCTTGAAGTTGCCGAAACGGGAACAGTCATTCAGGTCGGTGACGGTATCGCGCGGATTTACGGACTTAAAAATGCAATGAGCGGTGAGCTTTTGGAATTCCCCGGCGGTGTCTTGGGGATTGCGCTCAACTTGGACGAAGATAGCATCGGCGCCGTCATAATGGGTTCTGACGCGCAGATTAGAGAAAAAGATCCCGTAAAACTGACAGGGCGTGTGGCTGAGGTTCCGGTTGGTGACGCGATGCTTGGGCGTGTTGTAAACGCGCTCGGCCAGCCGATCGACCAGAAAGGCCCGATTGCATCGAATAAAACCCGCAGAATCGAGCGGGTTGCCCCCGGTGTTATCACCCGTAAAGAAGTAAACCGTCCTTTGCAGACGGGAATCAAGGCCATCGACTCGATGGTTCCGATTGGCCGCGGCCAAAGACAGTTGATCATCGGTGACCGCCAAACCGGCAAAACCGCGATTGGCATCGACACCATCATCAACCAAAAGGGCCAGGACGTTTACTGCATTTACGTGGCGATCGGTCAAAAGGCCTCTACTGTTGCGCGTATCGTCAAGACTCTTGAAGATACCGGCGCGATGGAGTACACCACCGTTGTTACCGCCACAGCCAGCGACCCGGCGCCGCTGCAGTATATTGCGCCATACGCCGGCTGTGCCATCGGCGAAGAGTGGATGGAAAACGGCAAAGATGTGCTGGTCATTTACGATGACCTTTCTAAACACGCAGTTGCTTACCGTACCCTCAGTTTGCTTCTGCGCAGGCCGCCGGGGCGCGAAGCTTACCCCGGCGACGTCTTCTATCTCCACTCCAGACTGCTGGAGCGCGCGGCTTGTATGAATGAAGAGCACGGCGGCGGTTCGCTGACCGCCCTGCCCATCATTGAAACACAGGAAGGCGATATCTCGGCCTACATCCCGACCAACGTAATTTCGATTACGGATGGCCAGATATTCTTGGAAGCCGAGCTGTTCAACGAGGGCATTCGCCCGGCCATCAATCCCGGGTTCTCTGTATCCCGAGTTGGTGGTGCGGCTCAGATCGGCGCGATGAAAAAAATCGCCGGCCCGATCCGGATCGAACTGGCACAATACCGCGAACTGGCGGCGTTCTCTCAGTTTGGTTCCGACCTGAGCAAAGATACGCTTGAGCGCCTCAGACAAGGGGAGCGCATTGTCGAAACGCTCAAGCAACCCCAGTTCAGCCCGCTTGCGGTCGAACAACAGGTGCTCATCCTCTTCGTCTTAACTCAGAAGTACCTGACCGATGTTGAGATGAGCAAAACGCATGACTTTGAGCGCGCGTTCCTCAAGTTTATTACCCAAAATCACAGCGCGATTCCGGCTGAGATCAAATCATCCGGCAAAGTTTCGCCCGAGTTGGAAGATAAGATCAGAGCCGCTATTGATGAGTTCAAAAAACAGTATGCGTAAGTGCAACTGTAACCGCTGAGGAGCTGATGCGTTATGCCGTCTAAAAAGATTATCAAACGCCGGATCACCAGCGTTAAGGCGACCAAACAGATCATGAAAGCGATGGACATGGTGGCGACCACCAAGCTTCAAAAAGTTAAAAGCCGAGTGGAGCTGGCGCGCCCGCTGTTTGGCGCGGCCGGGGATATTATCGAAAACCTGAAAAGATGTGACGAAGCATCCGACAATGTTTTTGTGAAACCGCGTGAAGTCAAAGGCACCGCTTATCTTGTACTGAGCGGTGACCGCGGCCTTTGCGGAAGTTACAACAACAATATTGTTGAGAAAGCAATGTCGCATATGCGCGAGCGGGATAACGAGCAAATTATCGCAATCGGCACAAAAGGCCGTGATGCGCTTCGCCGTAGAGGCAAAAATGTGCTCTCGTCCCATACCGACATCTCACAGAAGATGAACTACCTCGCGTTTATGTACAGCATGGAAAGCATAGAAAACGCGGTAAGCAATGTCGACAAGATTCTCAGCGGACCGAGTGTGGCCGAAACGGCCCTTTATCGGGATGCCGAGCTTGTCAGCGGGATGCTGATTGATCTGTTTAAGTCAGGCAAAGTTGACGAGGTTTACATTGTTTACACGCACTTTGAGTCTGTGCTCTCTTATCGCCCCACTCTGGCGAAAGTTTTGCCGCTGGGCGAAAAGGATGCCGGGCCCGGCAAAGATATGCATTACGAGCAGGATGTGGATGAGTTTTTCGAACACGCGACTCCGCTTTATTTAAGCGCGTTTGTTTACAGCGCTATGCTTGAGTCGGCCTGCTGTGAGTTTGCCGCCCGAATGACCAGTATGAACTCGGCGACCAAAAACGCCGGAGAAATTATCGACAAGTTGACACTGGTTTACAACCGCAGAAGACAAGCGGATATCACCCAGGAGATCAACGAAATCGTCGGCGGGGCAAGCGTAACAAAAGGATAATAACAGTTTTATTGAGAATAGCGTTAGGGGGAGCGGATGAATTTGTCTGAGAAGAATACCGGCAAGATTCTGCAAATTATAGGAGCGGTATTGGACGTACAGTTTGAAAACGAGCTGCCCGCTCTGTATAACGCGGTCGAAGTGGCGCGCGACGGAGAAGAAACCGTGGTGCTGGAAGTCATGCAGCATTTGGGTGACAACGCGGTTCGCTGTATTTCGATGAACGCTACTGAGGGTTTGACTCGGGGGATGGACGCCGTTGATACCGGCGCGCCGATCTCGATTCCGGTTGGAGATGAAACGCTGGGCCGAATGATGAACGTCATAGGCAAAGCGATTGACAACAAGCCCGAACTGCCGGCCAAAGAATATTGGCCGATCCACCGCGCGGCACCTGAGTTTTCCGAGCAGACGACCACTGCCGAAATGCTGGAAACCGGTATCAAGTCGATCGACTTGCTTTGCCCTTATTCCAAGGGCGGTAAGATCGGTTTGTTTGGCGGCGCGGGTGTTGGCAAAACCGTTCTGATCATGGAGCTGATCCGCAACATCGCCACCGAGCACGGCGGCTACTCGGTTTTCGCCGGGGTTGGTGAGCGCACCCGTGAGGGCAACGACCTTTACTGGGATATGATTAACTCGGGCGTTATCAACAAAACCTCGCTGGTGTTTGGCCAGATGAATGAGCCGCCCGGGGCGAGAATGCGGATCGGTCTGACCGGTCTGACCATCGCTGAATATTTTCGCGATGTCGCCCGCCAGGACGTTTTGCTCTTTATCGACAATATCTTCCGCTTTGTACAGGCCGGTTCTGAAGTTTCGGCGCTGTTGGGCCGTGTACCCAGTGCGGTTGGCTATCAGCCTACTCTTTCAACCGAAATCGGCAGCTTGCAAGAGCGGATTACATCCACCAAAACCGGCTCGATTACTTCGGTGCAGGCCATCTATGTACCTGCGGATGACTTTACCGACCCGGCTCCGGCCACGACGTTTGCCCACTTGGACGCCACCACTGTTCTGTCCCGGGCAATTGTTGAGCTTGGTATTTATCCGGCCGTTTCACCTCTTGAGTCCACCTCTCGGATTCTGGAAAAAGACGTAATCGGCGAAGACCACTACAATGTGGCCCGCGCGGTACAAAGCATCCTGCAGCGCTATAAAGATTTACAAGACATCATAGCCATCTTGGGCATGGATGAGCTCTCTGAAAACGACAAGTTGATTGTTTATCGAGCGCGCAAAGTGCAGCGTTTCCTTTCACAACCTTTCTTCGTTGCCGAGAAGTTTACCTCTATTCCCGGCAGATATGTTCCGATTGCCGAGACTGTGCGCGGCTTTAGAGAGATTATAGAAGGCATTCACGACGAGGTTCCTGAAGGTTATTTCCTCAACGCCGGCACAATCGACGATGTGGTTGAGAGATTCAAAAAAGCGTAAGGTGAGTGTATGGCTGACAAAAAACTACGTTTGAAAGTCGCCACCCCGGCGGGCTTCGCGGTTGACCAGGACTGCGATATGATTATCATGCGCTGCACCGACGGTGATATGGGTGTTTTGCCCGGCCATCAAGCCAGTTCGGTTATCTTAGATCACGGCGTTTTGCGGTTGATCGACGACGGCGTCGAGTATAAGCTCGCCGTTATGGGCGGGGTTGGTGAGGTTGAGCGCGACGTGATGACCATTCTCACGCCCAGTGCACTTTGGCCGCACGAGATTGACGCAGCTATGGCTCGCTCAGAGAAAGAAGACGCCGAACGCAGGCTTGAGCAAAAGCTAGACGAACACGAAGAGCGCAGAAACAAGGCTTTGTTAGCGCGCGCGCTGGTGCATGTCGAAGTAAGCACTCATGTGGTCGCCCAAGTTGACCGCGACGTGTAACCGCTGTCTTTTTACAACAAATATAGTTGCCGTCAGCTGAAATAAACGCGGGCGGCAATTTGCTTTTTAACTATGCGGGAGGGTGCATATGAACACAGTAACGATTGTTGTATTGCTGGTGGTCACTCTGCCGTTGTTTGTGATATCCGGGTTTTTGCTGCGCGGAAAAGGCGCTTTCCTGATCAACGGCTACAACATGCTCAGCCCGGCTGAGCGGGAAAAACTTGATGAAAGAGCACTTTGCCGCTTTGTCGGCCGGCTGCTGATTGTGATCAATCTGGGCACCATCATGATTTTTGTCGGTGCGCACGCCGAGTTTTTTTGGCTGATCTACCTGAGCATCTTCGTGATTTTGGCCGGTTCTGTAGTCGCTGTAATCTACACAGGCAGCCGATTCCAGCGCTTTCGTAAAAAAGGCGACCTCAAAGAAGAGGAATTAGCCGCGGCACGAGCGCGTGAGCCGATGCCCAAAGGCCAAAAGGCAATCTTGGTTACAACCTTAGTAGTTGGGGTAATTACACTGGTCGGCGTTGCGGCGCTCTTTTACTTTGGCGAGCGGGAGCCGCAAGTCGGGATAAGCTGGGATCATATTCAAATTCACGGGATGTACGGTGTCCGCGTTGATTTTTCGGAGATTGCCGAGATCACGCTGCTAGATCAAAGTATGCGCGATATCGGGATTGGTATGCGCACAAACGGCTTTGGCGGGCGCGCGCTCAAAGGGCACTTTACGGCCGGATTGCTGTTCGTTATGCCGGATTCAGTGCCGACCATCCGAATTCAGCGGACGTGGGGATCAGACATCTACCTAAGTTTTGCCGACAGCGAGCGGACACAGATGGTTTATTATGAGTTGGTCGCCGAGTTGTCCCGCAGCCACTGACAGGCGGCCATATCCACCCGGCCATCCGGGAGGAATTCCACACCCTCTGAAAGCAGAAAATCCCGGCGAAGTGACGCAAACTCGCCGCCGGTGATACTGCCGTCAGCCATTACCACCCGCTGCCAGGGCAAATTGTCCGGGCAATGACGCATGGCCCAGCCAACCATACGCGCGCCGCGTGGACTGCCCAGCACCCGCGCAATCTGACCGTATGACGCGACCTTTCCGAAAGGAATCTGCCCGACCACCGCGTACACCTGTTTGAAAAATGGGTTAGATGTCGACATATTATATCACCGCCTGTCCACTATGATACCGTAAAACGTGCTTGGGCACAAGGTATATCCAATTTAATATGTAAGGAGAGCGGCCAATGATCAGTTTTAACAGCGATTATGATGAAGGCGCACACCCCCGGATACTCGAAGCGCTAAGCCGGACCAACTACGACCAGACCATCGGTTACGGAGAGGATCCACACAGCCAGGCGGCGATCAGACAGATTCAGGGGCAGATGGGCCGGGACTGTTACGTTACCTTTATTTCAGGCGGGACACTGGCCAACCTGACCGTTATTTCCCACACACTGCTTCAGTACGAGGGGGTGGTTTCGGCGGCCACCGGACACATCTTCACCAACGAGACCGGCGCGATTGAGGCGACCGGTCACAAGGTAATCACCTGCCCTGCCGAACAGGGTAAGCTGACCCCCGACCTGATTGTGGACGCGCTCAACCGTCACAGTTTTGTCCCTCATGTAGTTAAACCCAAGCTGGTCTACCTTTCGCAGTCTACCGAGATCGGCACTGTTTACACATTAAAAGAACTTGAGGCCATCCGCGAAGTCTGTGACAGCAAAGGCCTGCTGATTTACATTGACGGTGCGCGCTTAGCAAATGGGCTGGCCATTGCAGGGACCCCCACGCTGGCTGATTTTGGCCGGCTGGCCGACGCATTCACAGCCGGGGGAACCAAAAACGGCGCACTGTTTGGCGAGGCGGTCATCATCCCCAACCCGGCGCTGGCAACCGACTTTCCGCACTCGCTTCGACAAAAAGGCGGGATGATGTCCAAGGGGCGAATCCTTGGCATCCAGTTCGAAGAGCTTTTTCGAGATGACCTTTACATTCAAAACGGTGCGCACGCCAACAAGATGGCAGGTCTGCTCAAAGACGGGCTGAGCGCGGCCGGGTTTGCGTTTTTGATCGATTCACCTTCCAACCAGCAGTTCCCGCTGCTCAGAAACAAAGAGCTGGAAACGCTGATCAAAGACTATGGGATGAAGATATGGAACAAGCCGGACAGTGAACATACTTATGTACGGCTGGTGACTTCCTGGGCCACGAAAGAAGAAAACGTTAAAAAGTTTATCGCGGACGCGACCAAAGCACGCACCCAGGGATAAGGCAAAAAACATAAGGGCGATCACTCTATGCGCAGAGTGATCGCCCTCTTTACTCCGCGTCAACTGTGACCGGCGCATACCGCTTTTTGTCCATCACAAGGTCAACACACAGCCCAATACTGACCAGCACCCCGCCGATTAGAATCCGGGAAGAGAAAGCGCCGGACAAAACCGCATCCAGCAACACGCCCGAAAAAATCTGCCCGACAAATGTGAGCAAGTTCAGATAAAACGCGGATACACGCAGGACGGTTACATTGCTCAACAAAACAACGCAAACGCCCACAACACCGCCCAGATAAATATACCAGTTGGGTGAGAACGCGAATTCGGACCAGACGACTTCGCCCCGCCCAAGCAGCAAAAGGGCAAGGAGCGAGACACTCAGCCCGATCATATAGTTGTAAAGTGTGCCGGTTCGCACACTGGTGCGCTCGGCCAGCTTGGCGGTGAGGGTGCGGGCGGCAACAATGCAAAATCCCGCGAGAAAAGACAATATGACCGCGACTACTTCAAGCTGGGTGATCATAAAGACAATTCCGGTTAAGACTACGGACAGGCCGACTAGTTTGCGTCTTTGAAATGGATGCCGGGTCATTCCCAAAAGCCCGTACTGGTCGACGATCAACCCGGCCACGCTCTGTCCGAGCAGACTCAGGGCCAGTATGGCCGACACGCTGATCCGCCCAAAAGACAGGTTGTTGAAAACGGTGGTCATTACGCCAACCCCGCCGCCCAGATAAAGGAACCACGGATATATCCGTGCAAAGGGGTTTTCGCGCCTTATAAGCACGAGCGCCGCGATCACGGTCAGTCCGGCAATGTGAATAATCACAGTGGCTGAATAGATGCCGTACACTTCAGTCAGCCCGCCGTTAAAGACGATCATGATAGTAATGAGCACTCCGTTGAGCAGGGAAAGTAAATAGAACAAGTTACCGCTCCTTAATGATGGTTAATATTTGCGGTCGAGTATCTCACAGCGCTCTTCAAAACTGACCATCCGGTGAATTTGGTGCAGCATCCAGACATACCCCAGAGGGTCTCGAAACATTGCGTTGCTGACCCCGAAATCCGCCATCTCGGTCACCGGCTGGATTTCGGCACAACCGGCGGCCATCGCCTTGCTGTACGTTTCGTCTATATCCGGTACAAGCACATTAAACCAGATGGACACAGCGCTGCCCGGCTTTGGCGCGACCAGCTGGTAGCCGGGGTTCTCGTCGAGTATGTGAAAGCGGGTGCCGTAAATGGTGAAGACAGCCTCGTTTCGGCCGGGCTGATACGCGGTGGCTTCGACACGTTCGACTTCAAAAATCCGCTCATAAAGCGGCAAAGCTTGCAGACAATCCTGCACGACAAAATCAATCTCTACACCAACCATAACCGGACTCCTTAATAAAATTCGAGCGGAAAGGCGGCCTGCCCGGCCAGCACTTTGCCGTCTTCACGCAGTATTTTAACCGTCACGCATTCATCCGGGGCGGGGAAAGGCTGTGTGACCGCGTATTTGCTTGCCCGCTCATATCCAAACCGGGGATAGAAGCCGGGGTGGCCGATGAGCAAGCTGAGCGGGAAACCCATCTGCAAGGCGGCCGCGTGGCCGCGCGCAATCAAACTGCCGCCGCCCCCCTGCTTTTGATACTGTGGCAAGACGGATAAAATGGCCATCATGAGGGCGTCCCCGCCGCCGATGGTGATCCTCACGAACAGAATATGTCCGATCAGTTTCCCCGCGGTTTCGGCGACCAATGAAAGCTCCGGGATAAAGGCCTGTGACCCGCGCAGGCGGACGACCAGGTCTTGCTCATCGCCGTCGCAGTGCTCGGTCCCATCAAAGGCTGCCCGCGTCAATGCATAGACAGCCGGGTGATCGCCGGTGGTTTCCTGCCGGATGTTGAATTTCAACCGCACCCGCCTCCTGATTACAATCGCTCTCTTGATCATACAGCAAACGCGGGGTGAAATCAACCCTTGTGCGGGTGTTGTATAACGCGGTCGAATGGTGTACAATAGTGGAAATGACCGGCGCTTAAAGCTTAGGGCGTGTTGACACAAAGCTGAACGCCCGTATTTTGGTGAATTTTGAGCCTTTCATCGTTGTCGTTACAAAGTACTGACGATGAGCGCCCATACAGCGAAGAGTCTCAGCGGAATACATAC
>WRBI01000056.1 GCA_009784625.1 Oscillospiraceae bacterium
GGGGCTCGCCCCCAGCTGGCCCCCCTTAAGAATCCCCCGCACCCCCCGATAAAACTCGCTAACATTAGTCTCACCCGGTAGGTCGCGCACGACGCTTCGCATCGGTCGCGTTACGTCGCAAGTCTATAGAGTCCGGGCTGCCCGCTCTCGCGGGATTGCCCTTTGGTGGGTGGGTGGGGCGTCGCTCCGGCTTCGCCGTTGCTTGCGCTTCGCGCGGGGTTTTGTTCTTTTTGAATCATCGCGTAGCGATACCATAATTGTCAACTGTCAACTGTCAATTGTCAATTGTCAACTGTCATCGGACTTTCGCGCCGCAGGGGATGTCGTCGTCTGCGAAGATTACTCTGGCGCTGTCGCCCACGTCGGCGGCCAGAAGCATTCCCTGACTTTCTACCCCTCTCAGTTTGGCGGGTTTCAGGTTTGCCACCAGTATCAGCTTTTTGTCGATCAAATCTTCCGGGGTGTACCATTGGGCGATTCCGCTCACGACTTGCCTGCCTCCCTGACCGTCATCCAGTTGCAGCTTTAATAGCTTGTCTGACTTCGACACCCTTTCACACTCTGTGATTTTCGCTACTTTCAGTTCCACTTTCCCGAAATCCGCGATGTCGATCATACTTGCTACGCCCTCAGGTTTTGCGGGCTCTTCCGGCTTCTTGAGTTCGTTGGCTTCTTTTTTGGGTGCGTTCATCTCGCCCAGCGCTTCCATCTCTTTTTCCAGATCAATTCTCGGGAAGAGCACTTCGCCGCGTTTGACGGTTGCGTTTGCGGGCAGCAGGCCAAACTTGCCCGCGCTTTCCCAGTCTTGAACATCTTTGCCAGCGCCGATCTGCTCGAAGATTTTCGGGGCGGTTTGCGGCATAAACGGGGTCAGCAGAACGCCGGCCAGCCGGATGCTTTCTAGTAGGTTGTAGAGGACAGCCGCCAGCCTTGGTTTTTGCGCTTCATCTTTGCCCAAAACCCAAGGGGCGGTCTCGTCGATGTATTTATTGGCCCTGGACACGAATTTGAAGATTTCGCTCAATGCGGTCGGCGTTTGCAGCTGATCAAGTGATGTCTCAACTTTTGCGGCCAGCCCTGCGCCCATCTCGATCAGCTCGTTGTCGAGGGCATCGGCTATCCGCCCACTTGGCAGCGTTCCGCCGAAATATTTTTCAACCATGGTAACTGTTCTTGAGACCAGATTGCCCAAGTCATTGGCCAGATCGGCGTTGATCCGCTGGATGAGCGCTTCGTTTGTAAAGCTGCCATCCTGCCCGAACGGCACTTCCCGCAGCAGGAAATAACGGACAGCGTCCACCCCATACCGCTGACAGAGGATCATCGGGTCAACCACATTGCCTTTGGATTTGCTCATCTTATCCCCGTCAAAGAGCAGCCAGCCGTGGCCGTAGACTTGTTTGGGGAGCGGCAGTTCGAGCGCCATCAGCAGTGCCGGCCAGATGATTGCGTGAAAACGAATGATCTCTTTGGCCATCATGTGCAAGTCAGCCGGCCAGTAGCGGTTAAATTCGTTGTGGCGGTCATTTTCGTAACCGAGCGCGGTGATGTAGTTGGAAAGCGCGTCCACCCAAACATAGACCACATGGCCCGGGTCAAAAGTAACCGGCACACCCCAGGTAAAGCTGGTGCGGGATACACAAAGGTCATCCAGCCCCGGTTTTAAGAAGTTGTTGACCATCTCGTTTACCCGGCTTTGGGGCTGTAAGAAGTCCGGGTTTTGCTCATAAAGGTCGAGGATGCGCTGTGTGTAGTTTGAAAGCTTGAAGAAGTAGGCTTCTTCTTCGGCGTTTTCGACCGGGCGGCCGCAGTCGGGGCAGTTGCCCGCGTTTAGCTGGCTCTCGGTCCAAAAGCTCTCACATGGCTTGCAGTAATGGCCTTTGTACGCGCCTTTGTAAATTTCGCCTTTATCGTAAAGGGTTTTGAATATTTTCTGTACACTGGCAACATGGTAGTCGTCCGTCGTGCGGATAAACCGGTCATAGCTGATGTCCATCGTTTTCCACAGCTCTTTGATGGATATCAGAATATTATCAACGTAAGCCTGCGGGGTGACGCCGGACTCTTTGGCTTTGGCTTCGATCTTTTGGCCGTGCTCGTCCGTCCCGGTCAGGTAAAAGACGTCAAACCCGCGCATCCGCTTATACCGCGCCATAGCGTCGCACACAACGGTGGTGTAGCTGTGTCCAATGTGCAATTTGTCGGATGGGTAATAGATCGGCGTGGTGATGTAATAGGTGGGTTTCATCTTTATTCCTCCTGTTTTGACGCGGCGCTTTGAGAAAGAACATTATAGCATATTTTTCGCTTTATAGCAACAAAGTTGATTGCGGATATTGTCAATTCGTGGTAGAATGAAAGTGCGATCAACCGGGCGGCGGGGTTGTTCCTCTGAAAGGGGGAGCAGATGACGTTAATGGAAACAATTGCATTGCTTATGCTAATTGCGACCGTTGTACATTTAGTGGTGTATATCTTCCATAACAAGAAGTAGCGCCACGCCCTACTAAATCAAGGCGCGGCGCTCTTCTTCGAACTCTAAACTCGAACCGAGGAGCGACCCACCCTGACACGGAAGCCGCCCTGTTGGTTGTATTTTAGCATGGTTTTGGGTTGTTTGTCAACATCCAAAGCGATCTTGCAAACGCGCAAAACATCCTGTATACTGTAACATGGCGAGCAAGATAGGAAGCGGCTGGAGGGCGAGAGCCCTCTGGAGGAAAGTCCGGGCTCCGCAGGGCGGGATAGCTGTTAACGGCAGCCGGGGGCGACCCTAGGGCGAGTGCAACAGAAAATTACCGCCGGGGCAACCCGGTAAGGATGAAAAGGTGCGGTAAGAGCGCACCAGGGCGTGGGAGACTACGCCGCTGTGTAAACCCTATCCGGAGCAACGCCGACTGAGGCAGCGCGGTAGCCCGCCGGGCCTCGAAAGGCGGCTTGACGCGCGGTGGCGACGCCGTGCGCAGACAGATCGTTTCCAAATACAGAACCCGGCTTATACGCTTGGTCGCCAACCGAAAACCACGCCACCCCCGGCTTTCTGCCGGGGGTGGTTTCGCTTGCTGCGTCGGGGCAGCTGTAGGTTTGTGCGCCAACGGTATTCTGATGCTATTCGAATGTCAGGTAAAGGATCACTGTCTGTTCACTTCCTGACAGAACATCTGAGCTGAACGGGTCGCTGCCCACATGCCAAGCCGGGTTGCCGGTCTGCCACATTTGCAGGATATGCCGGCTGCCCACTTCAATTCGGCTTGAGCTTCTGATTATGTCCGGCCCGGAGATCATCCCGCCCTGCTCAAAGTCAAGATTGATCCGGCTAAAGTCAAAATAGCCGTGGCCGACCGCCCCGTGTGTATGAATTCTTGCCCGAAGCTCACTTCTCCGGTTTTCCTCCATCGTCAGCCCCCAGATCAGCGAACCGCTCTGCTGGTGGGGCGAGCCGGTGCCAATCCCGCCTACCAGCTCGCGCAGGACCAATTCATCCCGCTCGTAATAGGCGATGTAAAGGTTTACGTGCTGGCCGAAAAATTGATAACCGGCCCCGCCGTGCTCTGAAAAGAGCAGGTCAAGGTGGGTGCCGCGCTCAGGCTGGTCTGCCTGTATCCGTCCGATGGATGCGTCCGGCGCCGGCTCGGGCTGCCGACTCATAAAGAGCTGGCCGTAAAACAGGAACGCGAAAATAAACAGGCCGGCAGCGGCCACCATGGTAAAGATGAATTTATACTCCGGTTTGTTTTCGGCTGCTTTGATTTCTTCGCCGGCCTGTTCGCTTAGCTTGACGTCTTCTTTGTTTTGTTCGCTCATTTTGGCGTCCTCTTTCTTCGGTTGTTGTCGCAGGCTTCTCTGCGCTCCAGTACAAGTCACACTTGCAAGTATACCGCAATTGCCGCATAATTTCCATACCAAGATCTCAGCAAAGGCCGCCGGGCAATACCGGCGGCCTTTGTTATCCTCTAAAAGGTCATCAGCAAGAGCATCCCCACAACCCCGGGGATTCCCAATATGGCCGCGGTCAAGAGCGAAACCGGCGTGAGCGCCACCCCGATCTGAGCAAAATTTCCCAACATCCAGAGCAGGCCCAGCGCCACCGGCCCGCTGACCGCGGTAAACGCAATACACCGAAGCATCTTCCCCGTTCGGCTATAACTCACAAACAAGATCACGCCAAGCACAAACAGCACAAGGCCAAACCAAGCGGTTCCGGTCATGCCAATCCCCCCTTGTTATCACTGTATGGGGAAAGGTGGACAAATATTACTGCCCATGCACAGTGTGCGACATAAGGTAATCAAGCAAAAAGAAGTAATACTCAGCCGTCAAATGTATCCCGTCCCGGCTGGCTGTGGGCGGCAGATATCCGGCATCATCCGCAACCGCTTCGAAAAAGTTCAGAAAGTGTCCGGCGTTTTCGCTCGCGAGCCGAGCGATGGCGGCGTTTTTCTCAAGTATAACCTCCCGGCTTGCCCCATGTTGTACGCCGACCGGCGGGATGCTGACCAGATAGATCACCGCCCCCGGATACCGGGCACGCACCGCCCGCAGAAATCCGCGGTAACCGTCGATGAACAGGCCGGTTTCAAGGTGCAGGCTGTCCCCGCCAAAGAGTATGTAGACTTTGTTTTTGTCACCCTGCTCGGCGGCGGCCTCAAGCATGGTGATGCTCTGAGGCGGAGGCGGCTGCCCGTCGTCTTCGGGCAGGGGCAAAGGGGGCGCGCCGATTGCGGCAAAAACGGTGCCGCGGCCGACCAGGCGGTGGGTGATCAGCCCGGTAGCCAGCGTATCCCCAAAGAAGACGGCGTCGTAAAAGTAGCTGGGATCAACCGGCGGGGAAGGCAAAACTTGCCCGGCCTGCGTAAACGGTCCGAGCTCAAACTCCAGCGAAAAAAAAGAAGCCGGGCGCTCGAATTCCGACAGGGCACCGGAAGATTGCGGCAATACCGGGGCAAGCAACGCAGCCATTGCGGGCTGTGCCGGCTGCTGAGCCCCACGGTTTTCGTCCATACGCTGCCAGATAAGCGCGCCGCCAAAAGACAGCGCCGCGATCAAAAGCAGGCTGAGCGGTATCCGCAAGAATGAGGGTTTATCCCCGCGAAGGCCCTCACGTTTTCGGTTTATCTGCACAAGGACACCCCCTTTTTGGCAGCTGGAAAATAGAATTAAGAAACAGTAGATGTGTGGCATTATGTTTACTTACATAATACCATAAAAATCACGTACAAACCAGCGCTGCCGGTAAGATTCTACTAATTTCTATTTCCTATTTTCCAGCTCCTGCCTCACGGGTCTTTTGGCGCGGGGTTGCGGGTCAGGCCGGCGGCCTCTCCGCGGGTTTCGCCCTCCCTCATCAGCCGGGCCGAGACAACAAACCGGTAGCGGTTGGGGTGTACACCGGGGGTAAAAACGTACGTGCAGGTAGACAGCGTGAGGATTTTATCATCCGGGCCGACTTCTACATCATAGATGAATTCGCTGCGTTTTTGCATCTCTAAGACAATATCGGCGAACGCACCATCGTCAAAGTCGGGGTGGTTGTAGGGCAGCGCAACAGTGGCGTAGTAGACAGCGAAAATCTGCCAGACCAAATCCTCCTCGGCCAATGAGAAAAAGATATACGGGTTTGCCCTGGCAAAGTCCTCATCCAGAAACCGCTTGAGCTGGTCGAAGTAAGGCGCGTCGGGGTCATCGTCCAGGCTCAGGCTGTGGCCGTAGATGACCGTGTTGCGCGAAAGCCCGCCCGCCCTGCCGTTAAAAGTGTTGCGAAAGTCGGCGAAATAAGCGCCCGCCATACTGGTGCGGCGGTCAAAGTTTCGGCGCAGATAAAACTCGTTTTGGTCGTGGGGATGGTGCACAACCACATCGTCAATGCCTGTCCCCGGAACTTGCAGCCAGCCGACCGTGTCCGCGTTTTGATCGTGCTTCTCGGCAATCTGCCGGGTAAGCGACGGGGCGGGCGGTATACGCAAACTCCTTGAAAGCGGTGGGTGTTCAGACAAAGGCCGGCTCTGCTCAAGTGTGGGCGAGGCCTCAGCCGAACCCGTAACCCCCCGCCCGCAAGAAGCCAATACCGCGCCCAAGCCGGCGCTCAAACAAAGGCATGTGAGAAGTATAATAACCCGAAAGTAAAGATATCTGCGCCTGGTCTTCAAAAGCGAAACCTCCCGCTAAATGGGAATATGGGCAAGGGGCGCCCTGCTTGTCCGCCCCTTGCACCTGTCTTAGTGTACCCCATTTTTTCCCAAAATACGCGAAACATCGACTTCTTCTCTATCATTATACGAATAGCCAAAAATTGGAATGTATGTGGAAAACACTGTGGAAACCGTTAAAAAATCGTGATAAATTGCCGTTTTGAGGCATTTTTCAACTATTATATTCACGATTCGAAAGTGAGCGCGGCAATGGCCGACCCACCGGCCAGCCGAATTGAGCGGGGAATCAGCCCCCGCCAAGGCCGAATAAACTCGCCGGCCTCTATCAGCCGCCGGGATTCGATTATATAAGATCTGCCCAGCCAGTAAAAGGAAACCCCGCCCGCATCCAGCCGGTCGACGGTATAGATGGGCGGGAACATCCCGGGCATATACCGCTCGCTGCTCATATCCACCACCAGCAGCCCGCAGATCATCGCAATGAAAACCAGGGTTAGACCCAGCCCGCCCGCGAACTGCCTGGCCTGTTTTTTTGACATCGCGCTTACACGTCCTTTCGGCTATTGGTTCTGTTCCCCCGCTTTGGTGAGGAGAGAACGTTTAATCTACCGTATTTTCTTTGATTAGCCCAGCCAGCGCACGCCCGACCAGTGTGGCTGAGTAGACCGCCTCTTCGAGCGTGTTTGCGTTTGACCCGATCTCGAGCAGGAGCGCGCCGTCACTTAAATGCTGATTATAGCGGCGGTGGCGCAGCCATACCGGGCGGGTAAGCTGTGGGTACCGGCTTTCCATCGCGTCTTGAAAGGCGGCGGCAAAACGCAGATTCTCCTGCCAGTTCGGCATGTTTAAGTTGCCGTTGTCGCTGCCCGCCAAAATCATGACCTGGGCGGCGGTTTGGCCGTTTATTTCGGCCACAGGCTTGACGATCACGTGATTGTCCCGCTCAATCGCGTCCCGGTGGATATCCAGCACAATCTGAATGCTCGGGTAGCGCGCGAGGTAGTCGGCCACGGTGACGGCGCTGCGCTCATACGACCGATTGTACGAGGGGAAGTCGTGCTGGGTGCTGTTGTGGATAACCGATATCCCGTTTTGTTCGAGCACTTCGGCTAAAACCGCGCCCACCGCTACTATGTTGATGTTGTTGTCGTTTGAGCGCCAGGTGTTTCGTATATCGTAAATCTCGCTGTCATGCCGCTCGAACGCCTCGGTGGCGTGGGTGTGGTAGATGAGTACCTGCGGCTGCCCGTTGTCCACGAAGGTCAGGCTGTGCGGGGTCTCAAGAATAGACTTGATCTCGTCGTTGGTCAGCCGGGTGTCGTTTCGGATCAGCCCCGCGCCGTGGGCAAAGACCTGGCCGCCGATCATTCCGGCAAAGTTTTCCGCGACCAGCATAGCCTGATATTGAATCGGGATGCGCGGGCGGATGACCAGCGGGTTTTGTCCGGTGACCGCCTGACTGTAGGGCGGATTATTGGGCAAGGGTGTGCTCGGCATTGCAGCCACAGGCAGGCTGTGGTGTTCGCCGGGCGGCTCGTCCCGCTCGCTTTGCAGCGTGGGTATCCCGCCCAAAAAGCGGTCAAAGAGAAGGTATGCCCCGGCCTCGGGCATATTCGCGATCACGGCAAAAGCGGCCACCCGCTCGCCAACCGGCGCGATCAAGCTCCCGCCCGCCCGCAGGATGTTCACGCTGACCGGCAGGATCAAGGCAAGCAGGACAAAGAGCACGACCCCGCGCAGTTTTCTGCCCGGCTCCGGGCGCTGTTCTTTTCGTCTCAAACCGGCGTCCTCCCTTTTGCACATCTGGGGCGTACATGCCCCCGCTACTAGATAGATATGCGGAAAGGGTGGGAATAATTATAGTTGACAGTTGACAGTTTTTGTATCGCTGTGCGATGATTTAAAATAACGTCCGCGGAGCGGACTCCATAACTGTCAACTGTCCACTTTCAACTGTCAACTGCTCAAGAACCCGATCTCTTCAAAGGTCATATCGGGCTGGAGGGCTTTGTTGACGGTCAGCGAAAGGGTGTGACAGGCGTGGCTGATCAGCGCGTCGATCTCGCGGGGGGTGATCATCATCGCGCCGCCGCGGGGCTCAAACAGCTCGCGCACACCCTCGATTTCCTCCCCGCCCGGCAAGAGGTCTACTGCCAGGGTTGAAGCGTCCACAACGGTTGGGATGCCGATGCTGACCACCGGCACGCCCAGGGTTGCGGCGCTCAGCTCTTTGCGGCTGTTCATTACCCCTGATCCGGGGGAAATCCCGGTGTTCGCGATCTGAATGGTACAGCCCAGCCGCCCGGTGCTTCTGGCGGCCAGCGCGTCGATGACCACAACCGCCGCCGGCTGAATATCCCGGACAATCGCGCCAACAATCTCACTGGATTCAATCCCGGTCTGACCTAATACACCGGGGGCGAGCGCCGCGACCGGCCGCAGCTTTTCCAGCCCGGCCTGTTTTTTGAGTTCCCCGCCAATATGTCGGGTAGCCAGGATTTTGTGAATGGTGCGCGGGCCGATCGCGTCCGGGGTGATCTCGTTGTTGCCCAGCCCGACCACCAGTATCAGCCCCTCTGTTGGCAGGACATCTGCCATTCGCCGGGCGATCTCGCCCAGCTCATCCTCGGTGATCTCGGCGCCTGTGTGAAAGGGTGGGGTGGTCACGGTCAGGTATTCACCCATCGCTTTTCCCAAAGCCGCGGCGGTGGCCTGGTCTGTGATTTTGACTGTGCAAAACCCGATCTGGCCAAAGTCTGTGTCTTCTTGAACAAGGCCGGACAAACGCTCTGCGGTCATCTGCGCGCTCTCGGCGGCAAGGTCGGTGCGTGGAATCATAAGTCTCTCCTTTTCAATTGACAGTTATGGCATCACTTTGCGATCATCTTTAAATAACATCCGCGACAGCGGACACATTAACTGTCAATTGTCCACTGTCAACTGTCCACTGTATTATTGGCAGTTTTTGAAGAAATTTGCATAAACAGTTGCATTGGCGTTAAAAAAGTGTTATGATAGCTCGTAGACTTCTGATTGCCTCTGTGTTTTGGCCGGGGGATCGCAACGTGCTGTGTTTTTGAGATGTATAGGCACTCAAAAACGGTATTTATTTGTACGGGAGGTGAACTAAGAGAATGGCAAACACCAAGACCGCGAAAAAGCGTATTAAAGTAATCGCCGCCGCTACCCTTCGCAACAAGGCTTATCGCTCCAGCCTGCGCACCGCTGTCAAAAAAGCGGAGGTCGCTCTGGAAAGCGGGGCTGAGAATAAGACCGATGTAGTGCGCAGCGCAATGAGAAAGATCGATTGCGCCGTCACCAAAGGGATTCTGCACAAAAACACAGCGGCCCGCAAAAAGTCTCAGCTGGCCCGAAGATTGAACAAGGCCGGTTAAGGCAATTGACAGTTGACAATGTACAATTGACAATTACGAAATGATAAAAGCAGTGCGTAAAATGACGCACTGCTTTTGTTATTCACCCGTTTCGCGCTCTGCGAATACCATACTATAAAGATATCATCGCAAAGCGATACATTTACTGTCAATTGTCAATTGTCAACTGTCAACTGACTTACAAGGAGGCTAAAGCATGAAACCTGCGGATAACAACCTGACATTCCTGTTGGGGGCGAATACACCTTCGGGGTTTGTCTCCCGGTTTGATCAACTGGCTGCCCCGGCCGGCGGGCTGCACACTTACATAATCAAAGGCGGGCCGGGGTGCGGCAAGTCAACGCTCATCCGCAAAGTGGCCGCCGCTTTTGCCGATCAGCCGGGCCTGGAAACCATCGTATGCTCCTCCGACGCCGACAGCCTGGACGGCCTGATCGTCCCCACCAAAAAGTTTTGTATTGTAGACGGGACCCGGCCTCATCTGCTTGACCCGGCCTTTCCGGGGGCGGTTGAGTCGATGGTTGACCTGACCTGCTGCTGGGACGCCGGCGCACTCGAAAACCGGCGGGAAGAAATCATCGGCCTGGCCCAAAACATCACCCGCGCGCACGAATACTGCTGCCGTTATCTGGCCGCCGGGGCAGCGCTGCTGTCCGACAGCCATCGACTGACCCTTGAAAGTCTGAATACCCAAAAGTTAAACGACTACTTAACCCGCCTGACCGGCAAAGAACTGAGCAGAAAGGGCAAGGGCACCGGCCGCGAACAGGTGCGGTTTATGACCGCCCTGACCAACAAGGGCATTGTCAAGTACACCAAATCGGCCAAGGCGCTGGCCGGGCGGATCTACCTGATCAGCGACGAAGTCGGGGCAGTTTCCCGGCTGATCCTCCACCGGATGCGCGCGGACGCTTTGGCCGGGGGATATGACATCATCTCCTGCTATTGCCCGCTCTCCCCCTTTGACAAACTTGAACAGTTGTTTATCCCCGCTCTTTCTCTGGGATTTTTAACCTCCAACCGGTTCCACAACTTTGATTTGGAACTCACCCCTTACCGGATCATCAACTCGGCCCGGTTCACTCATCCTGAGCCGCTCAAGGCGCACAAGCGCAGGATGACTTACAACCGCAAGGCCGCCGCCGAGATGATTTCGCAGGCGCACGGGCTGATGGCCGAAGCCAAAACCCTGCACGATGAACTGGAGGGCTATTACACCGCCGCCATCAACTTTAAAAAAGTCGATGCGCTGACCGAAAATCTGATCGCGAAATTGCAATCGCGGGCATAACAAAGCGCCGGCAAGAACGGAAAAATTCCGTCCTTGCCGGCGTTTGATTATTGCTCGGCTGCCGCTTGTGCCTGTGCCTGTTCGAGCTTGCGCCGCAGCTTGTCGACCTTGCGTTTCTCAAAGAAATGGGCGAAGCGCGCCCCGCTCTTTTTGACCAGATCGAGGTGTTTTTCGTGATAACTCAACTGGGTTGGCGCAAGTTTGATGGCTTCATCCAAACAGCCGATCGCATCCTGGGTGCGGTTCTCACAAAGCTCATCGAGAATCATCCCCTTAAGGTAGTAATAGGTGGCGTTCCCGCCGTTGATGGCGATGGCTTCTTCGATCAGTCTTAGACTTTCGGCGTCTTCCCGCTTATACTGCTGCTCGGCCAGCCGGGCCAGTGCTTCATGACATTTGGGGTCAAGGTCGAGTGCTTTCGCGAAACAGACGCCCGCATGTTCATCCTCGCCCTGCCGGCGGTGGATGTTCCCCCTCAACAGGTGATAAGCCGCCTTGTCGGGGGCCAGTTCAATGGCTTTGAGGCAATACTTGAGCGAGATTTCGGGCAGGCGGCTATACAGGATATTGGCCAGCATAAAGTAAAGCTGGTCGGTCGCCCCGCCCAGACTGAGCTCGCGGGCGGCGACTTCTTCCCCGCCCAGCTTGAGGGCGGCCTGCACGGCGGCTTCGGCGCCAACCTCATCCCCCAGCGCGTGCAGCGCCCGCGCCCGCCAGATATGGTGGATGTAGTTTCCCGGCTCAAGTTCAAGCGCTTTGTCCAGATAAACCAGCGCCGGGGTGGGGTTTATGTCGGCCAAAAGCACACCCAGCTTGGCGGTCGCCTCCAGACAGTTGCGGTCTATGAGCAGTGCCCGCTTGTTTTGCGCCACCGCCTCGAAGAACTCGCCGTGTTCTTCGAGCAGCCTGGCTTTGGCCAGCACTACGTCGGTCATCTGATTGTCTTTGCTCAGCGCCAAATCGTAGCAAGCCAGCGCCTCGGTATAGCGGAATGGGTCGCGCGCGACTACCGACGCTTTTTCAGCCAGATAACGGCTGTTGTCGGGTGCAAGCGCGATGGCTTTTTCGAGATACTCGATGGCTTTTTTGTCTTCGTTTTCGTTTTCGGCTGTAATCCGGCCCAGACCGTACCAGGCTTTGTGACAGCTTGGGTCAAGCTCAGCCGCACGGCCAAACAGCTCGACCGCCTTAATCCGCCGGCCGATGGCTTCCATCAAATCGGCCCGCACACAGATATAATTGGGGTTGCGCGGGTCTTTTTCCAGCGCGTTGTCGATGTAGATGAGGGCGGCGCGGGGCGCTTCGCCATTCCAGATTTTGGCCAGCTCTTCGCGGGTATCCAGATTTTTACGCTCATCCGGGATGGATTGGCGCAAGTCGCGGATAAAGTCGGGGGACTTTTTGCCCAGCTGGATATAGCACAAACTCTTGAGGTAATGGTATTCGGCAACCCCGCCGTTCATCCCCAGCGCATTGTTTATGTAGAGCAGGGCGTTTTCCGGCTCTTTTTCCCAGAGCAGACGGGCAAGGCCGTGGTAGCCGCCCTCCATCATCGGGTCCAGGCCGACCGCCGACTTGTAGTGCTCGATCGCGCTTGTTGGCTTTCCGCTCTTTTCGAGCAGTGCGCCCAATGTGTAGCGCAGGGATGCGTTGCCCGGGTCAAATTGCACCGCCTTGTCAAAGCAGTCCATCGCTTCCTGTTCTTTTGGTATTTTGAGCAAAAGCTCCCCCTTGGCGCTGTAGTAGTAAGCGTTTTCGGGGCTTAGGCTGATCGCTTTGGTCAGGTATTCGAGCGCGGCTTTGGGGTCGCTGTCGGTCACCAGGCTGCCGAGCGCGTAATAGGCTTTGTCCGCCCGCTTGTCGAGGGTGATTGCCTTTTTATACGCGGCAATCGCTTTGTCGTTATGCCCCAGCCCACGGTGACAATCCCCCTGGCCGATCAGGTATTCGGCGGCATTCGCATCCAGCTCGGATGCCTTTTCAAAGTAGCCAAGCGCGGTGGTGTATTGATCGGGCATATGCAGCCTGCCCAGTGCGCCCTGCGCCTGTGCGACGGTTTCATCCAGCTCAAGTACCCGCTGATACGCGACAATCGCCGGCTGTGTTTCGCCTTTTTTATCAAGCAGACGCGCTTTGAGCATGTTGGACGAAAGGTCTTCGGGCTGGGCCTCGACCACCTTTGTGATGTGTGTAAGCGCGGCTTCGGGCTGGGTGTCGGCCAAAAGCTGCCCCAGGCGGGTCAGGGTCGGGATATGTCCCTCGTTGACGGTGAGTACCTTGGCGTACTGGCGAATAGCGGCCAGCTCCTGCCCTTTTTCGGATAGGATCACCTCGGCCTTTTGAAAAATGTAATCGGCGTTTAGCGGGTCGAGGTCGTTGGCTTGGTCGTAAGCGGCCATCGCCTCTTCTTTTTTGCCGCCGGCCAGATAAATCCGCGCCTTGACAGCGTAAAGAGCGGCCTCACCCGGCAGTTGTTCAATCGCCCCGTCAATCATATCCACCGCTTTGCCAAAATTGGTGGCAGCGTACATCTCGGCCAGCGCACACTTGGCCTGATAATTGGTCTTGTTCAGCTCAAGCGCGCGCTCAAAGCTCTCAATCGCTTCGGGGGGGCGGGCAAGGTCACGCAAAATCCAGCCCCTGAGCAGATATCCGCTGGATGAGAGCTGATCCATCTTGATCATAAGTTCGGAGTAGCCAAGCGCGTCCTCCAGCTCACCGGCCGTCTGCGCTTCAACAGCCATATCGCGGAAGGAATCCACGCTCCAGGTGATCTTTTGTGTGGCTTTGAGGAATTTGGCAATAACGGCGGGAATCCCGTTTTTCTTGAGCAGTGCCGGCAAATATTCGTCGTAGTGGGTGCTGATCTCGTTGGCGGCATAACACCGCTTGTGGAACTGTAAGCTGGCCAAAAAATTCTCAGGCCAGCGCTCTTTAAAGTAGAGCAGCTTGAGGTTGTCTTCGATCAGTTTAAAGCATTCTTTGTACTGCCCGCGCATGACCATTGAGCCAAACTTCTGGCGCAAAAGGGATATCTCTTCCCGATAATCGACCTGCCCACCTTTATCGCTTTGCCTTGACATTCGATTTGCACCCCTTTTGTGGTTGATGGTTGATATGTTATCGCTCTGTGAGAGCGGTTAGGTTGTTTTTCGGGTTTCAATGTATCTTTTTGTTGTCCTTGCCTTTCGGATGTTTAGGACTTCAATGCATTTTCGATGTCCTTGCCTTTCGGACTTGTGGGCTTTTATCGGAATCTCCGATGCACTTCACTTTGGCCGTGCGGGGCTTAAATGTGTCTTTGATTCCTTGCGTCTCGGACTTCTAAAGACTTCAAAGAATCTCCGATGGAATTGGAATGGGCGCTGCCCGCCCCATACCCCGGGGTTACTTTGGCCCCGGCCCCAAAGTAACCAAAACGCCGCTTAAGGGGGGCGGCACCCTGTGCCTTATCCCCCTTAAGAATCCCCCTGCTGGCAATCTGGCGATTGCCTTACAGAAGGGACAAGCGGCGTTGCCGCTTGTCAATCAGCGGAACACCCGGCGGCCAAAAGCCGCCAATACCACCACCAAAGGGCAATCCCGCGAGAGCGGGCAGCCCGGACTCTATAGACTTGCGACGTTACGCGACCGGCGCAGCGCGCCGTGCGCGACTTTCCGGGTGAGACTAATGTTAGCGAGTTTTATCGGGGGGTGCGGGGGATTCTTAAGGGAGGCCAGCTGGGGGCGTGCCCCCTGCCCCCCTTAAGTGCCCTTTTTCTGGTTACTCTTTTTGGGCAAGCAAAAAGAGTAACTCGGGGGTTTGGGGGCGAAGCGCCCCATTTCATTTCCATCGGA
>WRBI01000057.1 GCA_009784625.1 Oscillospiraceae bacterium
AACGCGCATAGAGGTGGTTACACCCCAATGCGCGCCAAAATACGGCTTAAACTTCCATGCGCCGACTTGCGATCATTATACTTTTGGTGTATAATGATTTGGTCGCGTGGAAGTGCAAGGGTGTGGAGATTAACGTGGCCCACCTTTGCCCGCTGTTGGTGTTCGTTGCACCCTCAGCGGCCATGCGGCTCCTTGCTTTCGGAGCCTTTGTTTTTAGTATAGCGCCTTGTGCGTGGATTGTCAATATTTGTCGCAAGTTTTTGGATGATTTTGTTGATGTTGATTTTTGCTTGCCTTTCTGGGCTTTGAGGGCTTGGTGGATGTGTTTGCGATGTCCTTGCCTTTCGGGCTTAAGGACTTCGATGTATCTTCGATGTCCTTGCCTTTCGGGCTTTAAGGACTTTTTATCGGTATCTCCGATGGAACTGGAATGGGCGCTACCCGCCCCAAACCCCGGGGTTACTTTGGCCTCGGCCCCAAAGTAACCAAAACGCCGCTTAAGGGGGGCGGCACCCTGTGCCTTATCCCCCTTAAGAATCCCCCTGCTGGCAATCTGGCGATTGCCTTACAGATGGGACAAGCGGCGTTGCCGCTTGTCAATCAGCGGAACACCCAACAGGCAAAAGCCGCCAATACCACCACCAAAGGGCAATCCCGCGAGAGCGGGCAGCCCGGACTCTGTAGACTTGCGACGATACGCGACCGGTACGAAGTACCGTGCGCGACCTACCGGGTAAGACTTTGCGTAGCGAATCTTATCGGGGGGTGCGGGGGATTCTTAAGGGGGGCCAGCTGGGGGCGGGCCCCCTGCCCCCCTTAAGCGGCCTTTTTGGTTACTTTTTTGGTCGTGGAAAAAAGTAACTCGGGGGCTTGGGGGCGAAGCGCCCCATTTTATTTCCATCGGAGATTCCGATTAAAGCCCTTAATGTCCGAAAGGCAAGGACATCGAAGATTCCGATAAAAGTCCTTAATGTCCGAAAGGCAAGGACACCGAAGATTCCGATTAAAAACCCCGAAAGGCAAAACCAACCACCAACAAACAATACAACCAACAAATCAGACGCACTTTAAGGTTGCCACCCCCGCCGCAACCCCAAGTTGCAACCGAAAGTTGACAAAACGCAATCACAAGCTGATGGTATCCCAACCATTTTCGCGGTAAAATAATCCCTGTCATGACACAATAATCTTAAAAGGTGGTCCATATGAAATTCAGCGAAAAACTACAACAACTCCGCCGGGAACATGGCCTCTCACAAGAGATGTTAGCCGAGCGGCTGGACGTCTCCCGCCAAGCAGTCTCTAAGTGGGAGAGCGGCCAGGCATATCCGGAAATGGATAAACTGCTCTCACTTTGTAATATCTTTAATGTGAGTTTAGATGACCTGGTCAGAGACGGCGAAATGACCCGCGGCGAGCGAGCGCAATATAACAGCCGCCCATTTTGGCCGCAATCCACATATGAATATAAGAGCAAGCGAACACTCTTTGGCCTGCCGCTCGTACATGTAAATATCGGGTGGAGAACCCGGGCAAAAGGCATTATCGCGGTGGGTACAATTGCCAAGGGAGTGGTCTCGGTGGGACTTCTGTCGGTTGGGGTGGTGTCGGCGGGGCTGTTGAGCGCCGGACTGATCAGCCTGGGCGCACTGGCTTTTGGGCCGCTGTTGGCGGTTGGTTCGATTGCGGCCGGGGTATTCGCGGTCGGCGCGATCGCGATTGGAGTATTTCCGCTGGGCGCGCTGGCAATCGGCGTCTATTCAACCGGTGCGCTGGCGATTGGCTCACATGTCGCGGTGGGTGATCACGCTTACGGCCACATCGCAGTCGGCCGGGTTGCCGAAGGTGTGCGGGTTTTTATCGACACTTCCCCCGCGCGGAATTTCTCGGCGGTTTCCGCCACTGAAGTCGCGGCCGCCATCCGCGAAGAGTTCCCCGGTACAAGCGAGCGAATTATCCGCGGGATGACCCGGATACTGGGCAGGTAGAAACCGATCGGCAGGAACTTTCTATTATGACCGCGATCACCCTTGAAATATCCCCTGTGTTGGCATATAATAGTAGCTGGGAAATGTAGCGTGTGCTCATTCTAAATTTCTGTTTTCAAGCTGCTACAAGGTGGTGATTGCGGGTCGTGGGCTCTTTGGATATCGGCATTGATCTGGGTACTTGCAGTATATACGCTTCAGATACGAGCAGGACCTCGATCATTCGGGAGCCTTCGTTGGTTGCGATCGACAAACGAACCGGAAAAGTGATGGGCGCGGGGCAGGATGTATACGAAATGATCGGAAAAACACCCGGCCACATCGAGGTTGTCCACCCCTTGCGGGACGGCGTGATCAGCGATTTTGCCATGACTGAAGTGTTGATCAAACACATGCTGAAAAGATCAACCGACAGTTTTTTGCTAAAGCCGCGGGTTTGCCTTTGTGTGCCGTCATCCATCACCAATGTCGAGAGCCAGGCGGTAATTGACGCGACCATTGCGGCCGGCGCCCGCAAAGTTTATTTGATCGAAGAGCCGGTAGCCGCCGCCATCGGCGCGGGGGTGGATGTAAGCCGGGCAAACGGCAATATGATCGTGGATGTGGGCGGCGGAACAACCGACATCGCGGTTCTTTCGCTGAGCGGCATTGTCTGCAAAACATCGGTCAAAGTAGCCGGCCACGCATTTGACGAAGCGCTGATTAAATATCTGCGCGCCAAATATAACCTTTTGATCGGTGAGCCGACCGCCGAGCGAATCAAGATGGAGATCGGCTCGGTCTACGAGGGCAGCAGCGAAGCTGTGACCGGAGCGAAGGGGCGGGACCTCATCTCCGGTCTGCCAAAGAAAGTCATGCTGCGGCGCAGTGAAACCTGGCAGGTACTCAAAGAGCCAATGGCGCAAATCCTCACGGCAATTGTCAGCGTGCTTGAGCGCACGCCGCCCGAGCTGGCCGCCGATATCCGGACAAACGGGGTAATCTTGACCGGCGGCGGGGTGCTGATCAACGGCTTCGATCGGGCAGTAGCCCAGCGGACAAAAATCCCCGCGCGGATCGCCGAAGACCCCGAGCGCTGTGTCGCTTACGGCACAGCTATGAGCTTTGAATATCTGGATAAACTTTATAACGGGTTTGTAGGTTCGTAAATAACAAACGTTGACAGCCTGTGGCAATGTCAACGTTTTTCGCTGTCTTATATTAAGTTGTCGGCTGCCGCGGATTGGCTTGCCAACATTCGCCCAATATGATATTATGGCCGTGCAAAGGTAGTTGATTGGCGGTTGGCCGAGCCCCGAAAGGGGGTGAGGCATATGATTACATACGAAGTGGCCATGCTTGTCATGACATTCATTCTCGTAGTCATAGCACTTTTTGACATAAAAAAGTGACCGCCCGTGCCCTAGGAAGCTAGGCGGTCGCACTTCGCAACTGCTCGGCAACCGTCAGGCGGCTACCTTTGCTATCTTTATTATATGACACTTTGCCGCGGTTGTCAACCGATTTACAGTTCCCGTTTTTCGCGCATCATACTTTTCAGGTTTGTGTATCTCAACACTTTTCGGTCGTTGGCGGTCATCTGCCCGACCGTTTCTTTTTTGCCCAACAGAATGAGCAGCTTTTTGGCCCGCGTTACCCCGGTATAGAGGATGTTGCGGTAGTAGAGCTTTTGGTGGTAGTTCATCAGCGGGATGATAACCGCCTCAAACTCGCTGCCCTGGCTTTTGTGAACGGTTACGGCGTAAGCGTGTTCGATCTCGTCGGCTTTGTCGGTCGAGTATTCGGCCACCCGGTCGTCAAATCGAATGAGCAAAGTCTGACTGGGTTTGTCGATCATTTCGATCACGCCGATGTCCCCGTTAAAGACGCCTGTACCCTGCTCGCCGTCATCCCGCTTCCAGGTCAGGTCGTAGTTGTTCTTGACCTGCATGACCTTGTCCCCCTCCCGGTAGGTGATATTCCCGAAGAGGTATTGGGCTTTGAGCGGGTCTTTGGGGTTGAGTTTTTCCTGAAGCAGGCGGTTGAGTTCGGTTGTGCCGATTCCGCCCACCCGGCTGGGCGCGATGACTTGAATATCCCAGATGGGTGAAAAGCCGTAGGCCTCCGGCAGCCGCCTGGCGCACAACTCCACAACTGTCTGCGCACTGTCCGCGTAATCCCGCTTAGCGAGAAAAAAGAAGTCACTTTCGCGGTCGCTCAGGTCGGGCATTTCCCCTTTTACAATGGCGTGGGCGTTGCGGACAATCAGGCTGCCCTGTGCCTGACGGAAGATTTGACTGAGGTGTACGGTGGGCACAAGGTCACTCTCAATTAAATCCCGCAGGACATTGCCCGCCCCAACGGATGGCAGCTGGTCGGGGTCGCCAAGCAAAATCAGCCGGCAGCTCAGCCGCATTGCCTTGATTAAGCTGTAGAGTAAAAGCGTATCCACCATACTCGCTTCGTCCAGGATGACCACACCGGCGGGCAGGGTGTTTTTTTCGTCCCGCTTAAAATTGTGTTTGCCGGTTTCGGGATCACGAAAATCCACTTCGAGCAGGCGGTGAATGGTGCTGGCCTCCCGGCCGGTAACTTCGCTCATCCGCTTGGCCGCCCGGCCGGTAGGCGCAGCCAGCGCGACTTTTTCCCCCTGCCCTTCAAGCAATGTTAAGATCGCGTTCAGGGTGGTCGTCTTTCCGGTGCCCGGCCCGCCGGTCAGGATAAATATCTGACAGCTCAGCGCCATATCCACCGCTTTCTTCTGTTTGTCGTCGTACCGGATGGCCAGGGATTTCTCAAGTGCGTCGATCTCTTTTGTGTGATCGGCCGGAGTGGGCGGCGTGTTCTCGATCATGAGGGATATTCGCCCGGCGATGAATGTTTCGGCCGTGTAGAGTTTGGGCAGGTAAAAGTAACGTCGCCCGCTAAATGTGTCGGCGATCAAACCTCCCTCCCGCTCGGTTTCTTCAAGCGCGCCGGCGAGTGAAACGTCCCCGCTGTCCGTATCCAGCAAGGTGGCGGCGGTTGGCAATAGCCGGTCTTCGGGCAGGCAGGTGTGCCCCATCTTTAGATTATGGCTAAGCACATGGCAAAGCCCGGCTTTCAACCGGCGGGGGTCGTCCGGCATCAGCCCCAATTTGGCGGCGACCCCGTCCGCCTGCTCGAAAGTCAGGCCGATCTCTTCTCCGGCCAGCGCGTAGGGGTCGGCCTCCAGCCGTTCCTGCGTAAAGTTTCCCCACATCTTCCAGACGCGAATACTGGCGCTTGTGTCGATCCCAAATCCGGCCAGATAAAGCATGGCTGTGCGGATTCCAAAGATCTGTTTGTACTGCGCGTAGATATCCGCTGCTTTTTTGGCCGAGATGCCGTACACTTCTGCCAGCCGCCCGTGTTCTTTTTCGATGATGGTGAGGGTTTCATCCCCAAACCGGGTGACCATCCGCCTGGCCATGGCCGGGCCAATCCCTTTAATCACCCCGGAGGAAAGATACTTTAGAATCGCCGCGGCGCTCGCCGGCATATGCCGTTCACAGAGCTGTGCCCTGAACTGCTCGCCGTATGTGGGGTGGTTTTGATACCGGCCGGTCAGCGCGACTTCTTCGCCGACAGCCACCCCGGGCAGCTCGCCGACCACTGTGACCAGATGAGTGCCCGAATCCAATTCAAGGACAGTATAGCCGGTCTGCTCGCTCTGATAAACGATGGCCTCCACCCTGCCGGTAAGGGTGATGATGGGCTGTTCCTGCTGGCGGATGTAATCATCTCCCCTCCTTAATAGTATAATTATTCTACCAGAAATTTGAGGGAAAAGAAACACCCCCGGCGGTCGGTTGACCGTCAGGGGGGTGTTTGGTGTCTGTCACTTTGTTATTCCGCGAAAACTTCATGCAAATCGATCTCACAGCCGGGTAAAACACGCACCGGCGCGGTGCCGGTGTCGCTGAATGCTGTGGCGAAATATCGGCCATCTTCCAGTATGCAGATCTGCACCGTTTTGCTGTCCGGATCAACAATCCAGTATTCTCGCACACCAGCTTGCCCGTAAAGGTTAAATTTAACCACCCTGTCCTGGCGTGCGGTAGATGGCGAAAGCACTTCAATAACCATATCCGGCACACCTTTGCACCCTGTACCGCTTAGTTTTGACTGGTCGCATATTACAACAAGGTCAGGCTGTACCGTGGTGTCATCTTCGCTGTCAACGTTTAACCGCACATCAAATGGTGGATGAAAAATCTTGCAGGGTTTGCCTTTTAAGAAGTTGGCAAGCTGTCTGTAAAGCTCACCGCTGATCTTTTGGTGTCCCCACAAAGGGGCCGGAGCCATCATGGCAGCGATTGGAGGTTGGCCGTCAAAGGGCTGGCCGTCTACATATATCACCCCGCGTATCAACTCACACCTGAAATGATCATCCCATTTGCAATAATCGGCATATGTGTAACGCGCATCGTCTTTTAATTGCTGCAATGACACCGTGTTACCCCCTATCACGCAGGCGTTTCTTGTTTCTCAGCCACTGCTTACCCACAACACTTCTTATACTTCTTGCCGCTCCCGCAGGGGCAGGGGTCGTTCACACCGACCTTTTGGGCCGCGGTCTTTCGAACCGGCTGCTTTTTGAGCGTGCCATCCCCGCCGTGACTGGCCATAATCGGGTTGGCCACCCGCACCCGCTGAGGCTCTTCGCCCTCTTTGCGGGGGTGAACCAGATAGAGCATCTTGACCGTATCTTCGCGAATGGAGGTAATCATTTCGTCAAACATCTCAAAACCTTCCAGCCTAAACTCGACCACCGGATCCCTCTGGGCAAGCGAGCGCAGGTAGATTCCCTGCTTGAGGTCACTCATCGCGTCAATGTGATCCATCCACTTTGAGTCGACGTTGCGCAGCAGGATAACCCGCTCGACCTCGCGCATAAAGTCTGGGGTAAATTCGGCCTCTTTTTGGGTGTAGCGCGCTCTGGCCCGGCCCTTGAGCTGTGCGGCGATGTATCCTTTTTCAAGGACAGCCAGCTCTTCGACGTCGGTGTATTTAAAGTCATTCTCGTCGGTCAGCCAGCCTTTGAAGTGTTCGCGCAGGGCGTCAAGGTTCCAGTTGTCGCGGATTTCGTCTTCCCCGACATACCGCTCGACCGCGCTGTCGATCACTTCCGCAATCATCTTTTGAATAAAGCCGGACATATCTTCTTCATCGAGAACTTTTGCCCGCTGGGTGTAGATGAGTTCCCGCTGGCGGTTCATGACATCGTCGAATTGAAGCACACTTTTGCGGATACCAAAGTTGCGCGACTCAACCTTGCGCTGTGCGTTCTCGATTGTGCCGGTCAGAATTTTGTTTTCAATCGGGATATCTTCTTCCATCTTGAGCGAGTTCATGATGCCCTGAATTCGATCCCCGCCGAACAACCGCATGAGATCATCTTCGAGTGAGAGGAAAAATCGGGTGGCGCCGGGGTCACCCTGACGGCCGGAGCGCCCGCGAAGCTGGTTGTCAATCCGGCGGGATTCATGCCGTTCAGTGCCGATGATCAAAAGGCCGCCGGCCCCGCGCACACGCTCGGCTTCGGCATCAATGTCTTTTTTAAACTTTGCCAGATGGTCGGCAAAGGTCTTGCGGGCGGCCAAAATCTCTTCATCTTTGGTCTCGGCGTAGCCGGTGGCCTCAATGATCAGCTCTTCTGAAATGCCTTCTCCCCGCATTTTGGCTTTAGCCAGATACTCGGCGTTGCCGCCCAGCACGATGTCGGTACCCCGGCCGGCCATATTGGTGGCGATGGTGACCGCGCCGTACTTGCCGGCCTGTGCGACAATTTCGGCCTCTTTGTCGTGGTGTTTGGCGTTTAGCACTTCATGCGGGACTTTTTTGGCCTTGAGCAGCTTACTGAGCAGCTCTGAGCGCTCGATCGAGATGGTGCCGACCAACACCGGCTGGCCTTTCTCATTGGCGGCGACAATCTCTTCGATCACCGCCATATACTTTGCCTTTTCGTTTTTGTAAACGACATCCGCCCGGTCCTGTCTTTGAATCGGCTTGTTGGTGGGGATTTCGATGACGTCCAGCTTATAAATTTCCTGGAACTCGGCTTCTTCGGTCAGGGCTGTACCGGTCATCCCCGAGAGCTTGCCGTACATTCTAAAATAGTTCTGGAAGGTTACGGTGGCCAGCGTCTTGCTCTCTTTTTCGACTTTTACCCGCTCTTTGGCCTCGATGGCCTGATGCAACCCGTCGCTGTACCGCCTGCCCATCATCAAACGGCCGGTGAACTCATCGACAATGACCACCTGGCCCTCGTTGACCACATAGTCGACATCCCGGCGCATGATGCCCCGGGCTTTGATGGCCTGGTTGATGTGGTGGGAAAGCGTCATGTTCTCGGCGTCCGCCAGGTTTTCAAGGTCAAAGTGGCGCTCGGCTTTGCGCACACCGTCCTTGGTCAGGGTGGTGGTCTTTGCCTTTTCGTCCACAACCACGTCGCCCTCGGTCTGTTCGTCCACGTCTTCCCGGTTGTTGATCTCATCCTCCCGGACGTGGGTGTACTTTAGGGTGGCGGCGAACCGGTCGGCCTTCTCGTACAGGTCGGTGGATTTATCCCCCTGACCGGAAATGATCAGCGGGGTGCGCGCTTCGTCCACCAATATCGAGTCAACTTCGTCGACAATGGCATAGTGGAACGGTCTTTGCACCTTTTCAGATTTATAGATGACCATGTTGTCCCGCAGGTAATCAAAGCCCAGCTCGTTGTTTGTGCCATAAGTGATGTCACAGGCGTAGGCGGCCCGGCGCTCTTCGCCGTTCAGGCCATGGACGACCAAGCCTACGCTCAAACCCAAGAAGCGGTAGATTTTGCCCATCCACTCGGAGTCGCGCTTTGCGAGATAATCATTGACGGTGACGATGTGCACGCCTTTGCCGGTCAGGCCGTTCAAGTAAGCGGGCAGTGTGGCCACCAGCGTCTTGCCCTCCCCCGTCTTCATCTCGGCAATCCGGCCCTGGTGCAGGACAATCCCGCCGATAATCTGTACCGGAAAATGGCGCATACCCAGTACCCGCTCACCGGCCTCCCGGCAAGCGGCGAACGCGTCGGGCAAAATGTCGTCGGTGGTCTGACCGCGCGCAAGCCGGTCTTTCAGCTCGACCGTCACCCCGCGCAGCTGCTCGTCGCTCATCCCTTTATATTTGGACGCAAGCGCCTCGACTTTTTCAGCGATCGGGCGAATCCGCTTGAGTTCGCGCTCAGAGTAAGTGCCGAAAAATTTTGCCATAATGCCCATATGCTAACACTCCTATCAATTAACAATTGACAATGTACAATTGACAATTGTCGTGTCCGCTATGCGGACGTTATTTAAAATAAGTCGCAGAGCCAACGGCAGCCCGGTACGGGCTTAGCGACACATTTATTGTCAATTGCTAATTATCAGATTTCCCGCTTCATAAAGACCGCACCTGCGATCGGGCTGTTGTTGTAGGATTCACACCGCGCGAAACCCAATTTTTCGTACAGTTTTATCGCTTCCCCTAACACCGGCAGGGTATCCAGCCAGATCGAGCGGTAGCTGAGGGCTTTCGCGTCGGCGATAATTTGCTCAGCCAACGCTTTGGCAACCCCTGCGCCCCTGAATTCCGGGCGAACATACAGCCGCTTCATCTCACATTGCGTCTCGCTCATCTTGCGCAGTGCGATGCAGCCGGCTGCCTGGTTGCCAAGATAGGCGATGTAAAGCCTGCCGCCGGGCAGCGCGTATTTTGCATCCAAATTTTCAAGCTCGTCATCATAATTTTGCATACACAAAAACCGCGCAAAGCCGGGGTCGGTTTGACACAGGTAGCCGGTGTACTCGCCAAACAGCGTTTTAATCTCGCTTAACGCACCGGGAGTCCCGTTTGCCAGCTTTAATTCCAACGACATGGCGTCTGTCAGCCTCCCACAAAATCCGTCGACTATAAAATGTCGCCCCCGGCGTTGCCGAGGGCGTTGTGTTTTACTGAACCGGATAGACGCTGACCTTTTTGCGGTCGCGGCCCAAGCGCTCAAAGCGAACCTGGCCGTCGATCATGGCGAAAAGGGTGTCGTCTCTGCCCTTGCCCACATTCTCACCGGGGTGAATTTTTGTACCCCGTTGGCGGACAAGGATATTGCCGGCGGGTACGACCTGGCCGTCCGCGCGTTTTACGCCCAGACGCTTGGATTCAGAATCCCGGCCATTCTTGGTTGAGCCCATTCCCTTTTTGTGGGCGAAAAATTGCAGTCCTAAACGAATCATGTATTTACAACCTCCCTAACGGTTATATGTTGTGGATAATCGTCCCTCATCAGCTTGAGCTGAAGATAAAGTGCTTCGAGCATGAGCGGGGATGCACTGTTCGGGCGGGCGGGCAGGGTGATGGTCACTTTGTCTTCCAGAACCTCTACCGCCGCGTTTTCTTCGACAATTTCGGTGATGCCGTTTGCGGTCATCTGAATCGCTGTACTCACGCCCGCGCAGAGGATGTCCTCCCCCGCCGGGGCAAGTCCCGCATGACCTGAAACCGAAACGCTGTGTATGCCTGCACGGCCCCGATGAAAGATCGCTTCGATCATCTTAGCCGGCGATTTTTTCGATCAATACTTTGGTGTAAGGCTGTCTGTGGCCCAGCTTGCGCTTTTGGTTTTTCTTGGGCTTGTAGGTAAAGACGGTCAGTTTTTTGCCTTTGCCCTGCTTGAGAACTTTTGCAGTAATGGTCGCGCCCGCCACTGTGGGGCTGCCGATGACTGCTCCGCCGTCTTTGCCAAGAATCAAAACTTTATCGATGGTGATGGTCTCGTCTTCGCCGGCTTCCAGCTTTTCGAGGAAAACCATATCGCCTTCCTGCACTTTATACTGCTTGCCACCGGACTCAAAAATTGCGTACATATATTAGCCTCCGCTTGTCTAGACTCGCTGTTTGGGGTGACGCCAAATCATTTTGGACATACTTTAACATACCCGTAACATGCGGCAACGTACATGATATCACAATTTTACCCATGCTGTCAAGGGTTTATGCCACCTATCCTGCCACAATTTCACAGCCTCCCCAGCCGTTCCCTTCAAAAGTCACTTCCATTCCGCGGACGTGGCCAAGCGCCCAATTTCCCGTTTCATCAGTCAAGCCGCTCTTCAAACAAGCGTTGAAATGCCAATAAACTTTATACAAGCCACCGGCCGGCTGGTACCGTTCTACCGGGCTCGAACAGCCGCATCCCGGGGAAACGGAGTAAGGTTTTCCCATTCCAATGCGTCTTCTCACCGGTCTTTCGAAAGACAGTGTGTTTTGAACAGGCCGCGCGCTTTATCGCACCCGGCCAAATTCAGTCGAGCGGCCGGCCGATCATTTCCTCAAGTGCTTTCCGAATGTCTTCTTCCCTGCCCCAGAGCGTATTGACCTCACCAATGGTCGCCTCTGCCGCGAGGTCTTCAACCAAGGATTTACAGGCCTCGAACTCGTCGCTATACTGTTTGGACGGCTGGGCGGCCGATTTTTGGGACAGCTCACGCATCCGATTTAACAAAATCTCGATCAGCTCAAGCTTTTTTTGGGCGCGGATAAGGGCCTGCATCCCGACTTCAGCCTGGGCGATTTCCGCATCAATCTCGCCGATCTGGCGTTTTGCGTCTTCGAGAATCCACTGCTTGAGCAGATACTGGTGGTGTGCACTCACGGGCCTCACGTCCTTATTGCCATAATTCGCCAAATGTGTTATAATTCGACATGCAAGGGTAGCTAAATGGCGGTGGCCGAGCCCCGAAAGGGGGGATGGCTTATGACTACATATGAATGTGCAATGCTTGTTTTGTCGTTCATGTCGATGGTTATAGCACTTTTTGATACAAAAAAGTGACCGCCCCACGCCTGCTAAGCTGAGCGGTCGTCTTTTCTAAGACATTGGCTCGGTAACCGTCAGGCGGCTACCTTTGCTGTTTTATTATACACCAATTTTCCGGTAAATGTCAATCTCAGCCCACAAAATAACAGCGGCGGCCTCTTGGCCGCCGCTGTTATTACGCGGATGGTGCGAATGGGGCTTTGTTTGCAGCCGCTGCTAACGGAGCAGCTGCAATACGCCCTGCGGAAGTTGGTTGGCTTGTGCGAGCATTGTCTGTGCGGCCTGTGTGAGGATGTTGTTCTGAGTGAACTGCATCATCTCGGCGGCCATGTCAACGTCGCGGATTGTGCTCTCGGCGGCAGTCAGGTTTTCTCTGGCCACGCCGAGGGAGTTCATGGTGGACTCAAGACGGTTCTGCATGGCGCCGAACCGCGCGCGCTGGCTGGATACCTGATCCAAAGCGGCATCGAGTATCTGAATAGCGGCATTGGAACCGGCGCGGGTGAGGATAGACACCCCGGGAAGGCTCTCGGTTACGCGGTCGCGCACAGAATAAGCTTGTTGCCAATCGGGGTCTCCGGTAAAGTTGGGGTTAATGGTGTTCACACGCGTAGAGTTGGCAATGTCGCGCAGAACCCAGGCGCGGCCGTTAATGTCGGTCATGCCCAGCGCCGCGGCCGACATGCTGTTTGCTTGCAGCGAAGCCCGTTGGTCCAGCCCGCCGTTTGCGCCGATTTGAAAAACCAGAGCATTGTCACGGCCCCCGCGCTCAACCACACGTGCCTGGCCGAACGCGTCTTCGAGAACAATCCCTCCCACTCGACCGCCGCCGCCTACAAAAGTTGTATTGTTGGCGGGGTTAAAGTTAATGCCGCTGATTACACCCTCTTCAACGGAATCCATAACGTCATTCAAGTTGGACCCGGGGGCCGCCAGCGTGACTACAGCGGCCATGAGGCCGTCATTGTCGTGAAAGCGCAACTCAATAAAATCGCCAGCGCTGGCCTGAAAGAACCTGCCGACAAATGTCGTGTCGCCAACCTGCAATGAAGCGGATATGTCGCCGCTGTCCTCGCCGTTCCTGTCCTGCATCCGCGTCACGATAATGCGGGCGTTCTGGTCCATCATGTTGTACAGCGCATCGGTCTGCCCCATCCAGGTATGGAAACCTGCGGCCAACCCTTGCGCGTAGGCGTCCTCATGGGATATGAAAGTGTTCATAACCCGCAGATTGTGCCAGCCAAAATCCCCGCTGGTATCAATACCCAGCACGGTATCATTGTTGGCGGCTGAAAATTGGCTGTAGTTCACACTGCCAAAAGTGCCGTCAAGCAGGTTGATGCCGTTGTAGTGGGTGCTCGATGAAATTCTGTCAACCTCGTCGATCAGCGCTACTACTTCGTGGTGAATCTGTTGGCGGTCGCTTTCGCCGAACGTTGCGTTCGAAGACATAACTGCCAGCTCGCGCACTCTTTGCAGGATGTTTTGAGTCTCTTGCAGGCCGCCTTCAGCGGTTTGAATCAGGTTGATGCCCTGGCTTGTGTTCTGCTCAGCCATTGTAAGCCCGCGGATCTGGCCGCGCATACGCTCGGAGATCGCAAGGCCGGCCGCGTCGTCAGCCGCGCGGTTGATGCGAAAGCCGGAGCTCAAACGCTCAAGGTTGCGGGCAAGGCCGCTGTTGTTGATCTGCAAATTTCTGTGACTGTTTAATGCCGGAATGTTGTTTTGTACTGTCATGTACACTCCTCCTTGTTATGTCGACGCACATTCTTTGTGCGTAAAAGCTGAGGGCGGGCTCGCCCGCCCTCAGCCCACGACTGTTAAAAAGCTTCGTTTAAACTACCGGAGAAGCTGGAGGACGCCCTGCGGGAGCTGGTTGGCTTGTGCGAGCATTGCCTGTGCGGCCTGTGTGAGGATGTTGTTCTGGGTGAACTGCATCATCTCGGCGGCCATGTCAACGTCGCGGATTGTGCTCTCGGCT
>WRBI01000058.1 GCA_009784625.1 Oscillospiraceae bacterium
ACTTTGCTAAACGGCTCAAAGCTCTACGCGGTCTTTCGCCTTACGAATTCATTGTTAATTCTTGGGTTGATAAACCTGAGCTATTTCATTCAGTCCCATCCCAGCTCATTTTGGGACGGTACACCTAGCGTACCCCTGTCCGAATTTTTGTGCGAGAAACGCTTCTTCTCCCAAAACCTGAATATGAAAAGCCACCGCCGCCGCAACCGCGAAAACGATCATAAATATGTTCGCGACAGCAAGCGAGCAGCCTATGTAAAGCAAATCAAACCCCAAAAAAGTGGGGTTGCGGCTTAGCTTATAGATTCCGGTTGTAACGAGTGTTGTTTCTTGCTTTTCGTCAAACCCAGCCCGCCAGTTGTTTTGCATAGCGGTGACCGAAAAAAGAAAGAACACAACGCCGGCTGCCGCTAAAACAAGACCGGTAACGCGAAGCGGAAACGGCGTGGCAATTGACCAAGAAAGGCCGGTGAAAAATACACTGACATATTGAATTGCCGCACCCAAATAAGTGATGACTCTCAAAATCATTTCGGCCCGAGCGGCTTTGGCAGGTTTATCGCCCTTACCGAGCAAATCACCCGCTATGCCCTGTTTTTTCAATAGCAGCATTTTTGCAAAATAAGCGACATAAAAGAAACAGAGTAAGAAGAAAAGAGTGACTCGAACAGCCATAGTATCCCTCAGCAGTTTGGTTTATAGCAGCCCGAATACACCCTCTATTTCGGCCAGCGTGGGCAGTGAGGGCTGCGCGCCCGTCCGGCTGACCGCGATGGAGGCCGCTTTGTTGGCGAATGTAATCGCGCCGGCAAGCTCGTGTCCGCGGGAAAGGCTGTAAGTCAGCGCGCCGATGAAACAATCCCCGGCTGCGGTGGTGTCTTTGACCCGCGTTTCAAAAGCAGGGAATTGCCGCTCGCCATCCGCGTTTATCAACAGGCAACCCTGTGCGCCCAGCGTGACCAGCACATGCCCAAACCCTTTCTGATAGAGTGTGCGTGCCTTTGAAAGTGTGTTGTCGTCTCCCGGCACGAGCAAATCCAGCTCCCCTTGGTTCGGGGCGATCATCCAACTGCCCGCAAGCTTTGTAAAATCAAGTTTGGCAGCGGGCGCGGGGTTGAGAATCAGCCGGATATCCATCTCGCGGCAGAGCTCGGCCAGATAATAAAGTGTATCCAACGGGATTTCAAGCTGAATGATGCAGTAGCGAACACCTGTGAGCAGGTGCTTTTGCCGCATGAGAACTTCGCGGGTCAGGCAGCCGTTCGCGCCCGGGTGAACCACGATGTTGTTCTCGCCGTCGTCGGAGACATAGATGTATGCGGCCCCTGACTGTTCGCTTGCCGCTCGCTCGATTCCGTCTGTATTTACCCCGAAGCCGGCAAGGTTGGATAACATCGCATCCCCAAAGCTGTCGGCGCCTACACAGCCGATCATCGCGATATCCCCGCCCAGCCGCGCGATGGCGGCGGCCTGATTGGCTCCTTTGCCGCCGTAACAAATATCCAATCCCAGCGAGAGCAAAGTTTCGCCCGGCGCCGGAATATGCGGTACACGAATGACTGTGTCAACATTTGACGAGCCAACGACTACAACCTTTTCCATACGCGATCTCTCCACCTTTAGGTTTTGCTGTGTCGCCAGCAGCTATAAGGGCGCGTGGCGACGGCGCTAAATTGATTTTACTGCACACCCACCGGGGTTGTCAACCTATTGTGCTTTTAAGGAAAATCCATTACAATGGTAAGATCAAAGACTAAGGGGTGCGATTTCGATGAGTGATCAAACTTATATAGAAAAAGCCTTAAGCATGGGCGCGGCCAGCGCGGTGAAGTTCTTAATCTCAGACATTGCTTTTGACAGCCGGGTGGTGCTCAAGTGTATCTTCGGCTGTGACGACTTTGGCCGGGCACATACCTGCCCCTACCAAAGATCCCCGTTGAGCATGGATGAGTACCGCAAAATCCTGTCCGGGTACAGTTGGGGGATTATCATCGGCTGTCCGGACAAAAAAACGTCGCAAAAAATTTCATATGAAATTGAACGCCGGTGCTTTATGGACGGCTACTACTTTGCCTTTTCGATGAGCGACTGCGGGCTTTGCGGCCAGTGCGCCAAAGCAAATGATCAAGCCTGCCGGTTCCCCAAGCAGGCCCGCCCTGCTTTTCACAGTGTCGGGATCGATGTCTTCAAAACTGTCCGCCGATTTGGTCTGCCCATCGACGTGCTGCGAGAGCGGGACGATAATGCCCCACAAAATTGGTACTCAGCGGTCTTTATTGAATAGCAGAATAGAATCCCATAGCCTAAGCGTCGCTGCCCAAACTAGGTGCGGTGACAGATGCACGGTGTAGAATCAAACCATTGCTTGCGAGAAAAGTGGCAGGTCATGCAAAATATTGCGCCCACCCCTTGATTTTTGTTATGGTACGTGATATACTAATCTCCGTTGTAATGTCTGGGTGTGGCGCAGATTGGTAGCGCGCTACCTTGGGGTGGTAGAGGCCGCAGGTTCAACTCCTGTCACTCAGACCAGTTGGAAGTGTTCTTACAGCATTTGAGATGCTGTAAGAACACTTTTGCTTTTTCAGTAAAGATATGTTTACTCAAATCATTATATACGCACCGTGGTGATACAGGCGATTGTGACCCAATCAATACGCGGCATAACCGGCTATGTGCGCAATGGTGAAGCTGAATTTGCGGATAATATACGCGAGCATTCGACACTCAGGCCGGTCAATGATGAATTCATAACGCCCATGCTTCACGAGTATATCGGCAAGATATTTATCCATAGGCTGACAAATCCAGCGGTGAGCGGGTTCAGGCAGTGGATGTATACTTCAACTTTATCGGTAACTTCAACGTGCCGGTAGTGAAAGTGCCGCTAACACCGGAGGAACTGGAAGCACAGGAGAAACGGCGGCAGAAGTTGGCTAAGCAACGCGAAGCCAACAGGCGGCATTGCGCAAAACAGAAGGCAAACAAGATCAAAGCACAAAGCACAAAGCAACCCGCATAACACGCACAACATATTTACTTAATTCGACAGGCGGCTTACGAGAAATCGTAGGCCGCCTTACACTTTTCGGGAGGTAAGTGGATGCCGGTACTGAAGATGACCAAACTGAGCGAAATCCAATCCGAGCCTGTAGAGTGGCTGTGAGAGGGGTATATCCCGCGTGGGATGCTCACGCCGATTCAGGGTGACGGCTGGCGGGGGGGAAACGACAACGGCCCTGGCGATTGCCGCCGCGACTTTACCGCAGGAAAAAACATAAAGATTATTGCTGTCATCGCCCTATTTGCCACTGATGCGTGGCCGCTGGGTTAGGGCGTGTTGACACAAAGCTGAACGCCCGTATTTTGGTGAATTTTGAGCCTTACTTCGTTGTCGTTACAAAGTACTGACGATGAGCGCCCATACAGCGAAGAGTCTCAGTGGAATACATATAGTATTCCTTCCTCCTCCGCCTTGAAATGCTCGAAAATTCATTCAAAATCCGTGCATTCCCATTTGTGTCAACACACCCTAGTCATCACGCGGGCATACACGGTTAGCCCAAATAATGAATTGCGCCCGCTACCTATTCACCCCATTGACGCTAATCTGATAGTCCGGGGTAATCAGATAGTGCTTGTTGTACAGATCGGGATGCTTATCGTTAAAGTATAAACTCTCGGCAATTAAAGGTACCGCCTGTGTGTCCGGCAATTCGTACCGATTGGTAATAAAACTGCTGGTTGCAGCGATCTGCACATTGATTGCAGAGGAGGCCGCCATTTCATAAGCGTCTTTTTCCAGCCAATTTATCAGTGCCGCTTGATCTGCAAGGTCAAGCCCCAACTTATCCGCAGACTCTACTGGGATAAAGGATGCCGTATAAGCAATCGGATCACCTAAATATTGATACCAGCGATATGCAATCATTACCGCCATTGTCTTTTGCACGAGAATGGATCGTATATGATCGGTCGGCAGTTCCAGGCGAGTTTCTACTTCTACATTATCCGGAGCTTGTTGGCAACACAGATAGATAGGGTGTCTGATCTTTTCCAAACCATCCTGCTTGTGTGGGGTGGGCCTTGTGACCATAGTGCCCAGCCCCCGGGTACTTTTGATCAGGCCGTCTTCTTGAAGCAGGGACAGCGCTTGTCGTATGGTCATCCTGCTTGTGTTCATGAGTTCAGCTAATTTAACCTCTGTGGGCAAAAGGCTGCCTACAGGGAACTCGCCGTCCATAATTCTTTTGTACAGCTCATCGTAAATCTTTACATACAGCAACTTTTTGCTTTGCAAAACCAGTTGCCTGTCATCCATCTTTTCCACCGCCTTGCGAGGGGGTTGCTCGTTTGTATTATAAGTATGTAATTAGTATTATATACTGCTTTTACAATTTTGACAATAGACAATATTGAATAAGTGCTTTAACAAACGCCTTTGACGATTGCAAATCCACCTTCCCAAAGACGATATAACCCGCAGCATCAGAGATTAGAGGTATCAGAACAAATCCAGGGAATTCCAAGAGTGATAGGGAGAAATGCCTAGATGCATACCTGATTGTTTGTGTAAAACATAGAATGTACCTAATTGTACTTGACATACAGTGATTAATACTGGTATGTTAAATGTATAGTAATATGGCCATATATCTTTAATAAGTCTGTTAAAATGATAGCTTGGTATAAAGAATGTACGATGGCTATATAAGAATCTGGAGTGAATAAGATGTCAGAAACCGTAAAAATGTTACACGTAAACTTAGCGAAAGGGGACGTTGGGCGCTACGCCGTTATACCCGGCGACCCGGCCCGATGCGAGGTGATCGCCGCCCATCTGGATAACCCCCGGCTGGTGACCCAAAAGCGGGAACACACCACTTGGCAGGGTGAATTGGAGGGCACGTTGATCACCGTGACTTCAACCGGTATGGGTGGGCCATCCACTGCAATTTGCGTTGAAGAATTACATAAATGCGGCTGTGATACATTTATACGTGTAGGCACCGGTGCATCAACCTCTGCGCTGGTTGGCAAGGGCGATGTGGTTGTGGTCAACGGCAGCGTGCGGATGGAGGGCACCGGCTGTCACTATCTGCCGATGGAATACCCCGCCGTACCCACTTACACATTGCTCAAGCTGTTGGAAGAAAGTGCTGATACCCTTGGATTCGCTCCCGTCGTGGGGGTTAGTATTACAAAAGATTCTTTCTATACCCAAACCGAGCCGGAAACCAAGCCCGTGCGGGAAGAGCTGATTACTAAGTGGCGTTCCTATGTGCGCGGCGGGTCGGTGATTACTTCTATGGAAGAGTCACCGCTGTTCCTTGTTGGCTCCAGCCTTGGGATACGGACTGCTTCTGTTCTTGTGTCCGCCACTGACTATGCCGGGGGCGTATCCAAAAAGAACTCGGCCGATGTTTACCCGACTGACTTTATCCAAAAGCCAATCAAAGTGGCGATTGAGGCATTGCGGCGGTTGATTAAGTTTGATCAAAACGTCTAGCACTGTAGTAAGCGCAAAGAGAGGGATGTTTATGACAGAAGTCAAACGGATGATGCACATTGCAGTGGCGAAAGGAGAGGTCGGGAAATACGTGTTCTTGCCGGGCAGCGTAGAGCGAGCCAGAATCATCGCAGAGTACTTCGACAACCCCAGACAGCTTGCCCACCACCGGGAGCATTTAACTTTTGTGGGAGAACTGGACGGCGAGCCGGTTGCTGTGACATCTACAGGCATTGGCGGGCCTTCAGCGGCCATCGCGGCTGAGGAACTTTATCAATGTGGCGCCCACACCATGATGCGGATCGGGTCGTGCGCTTCCACCGCGCCTCATGTTAAAATCGGACATGTGATCATCCCCAAAGGGGCGGTTCGTATGGAAGAAACCGGCCACCACTATCTGCCGGTCGAGTTCCCGGCTGTGCCCGACTACGAATCTTTCAAAGCGCTCAAGCTTGCGGCCAAGGAGTGCGGATACCCCGCGGACACCGGTATAACCATCACCAAAGATTCCTATTACACCGAAGTTTCGCCCCAGACAAAGCCGGTCTACCCCGAACTGAAATGGAAGTGGGAGGCCTACGAAAAAGCAGGCGCAACCAGTACATCTATGGAGTGTTCGCTGCTCTTTTTGCTGGGTGCAAGCCGCGGGATTCGCATGTCTTCGGTGATGGTCAGCGCGACCAACCACAGAGAGTACAGCAACGACATGGGCGATTACCCCAGCAACTGGGAACGGCGGGCAATCGAAGTTGGGATTGCCGGTATGCGCAAACTGATCGCGAGCGACCGTCAGAAAAACGCGTAGGGGGCGGCAAAATGGAAACGAAAAAGAAAATGATGCACATTGGCCTTTCGATGGGTGATATTGGTGAGTATGTGTTTTTGCCGGGCAGTCCTGAGCGGTCGGAGAAGATATCCAAACACTTTGACAATTCCGTCGAAATGGGATACAACCGGGAGTACCGCTCTTTTACAGGTACTCTTAACGGCACGCGGGTGAGCGTCTGCTCAACCGGGATGGGCTGCCCCTCCACGGCAATCGCGGTGGAAGAGCTTTACGAACTGGGCGCACGCACCATGATTCGGGTTGGCTCTTGCGCGTCCACCTCGCTTAAAGTGTCTGCGGGTGATGTAGTTATCCCCAACGGCAGCGTGCGGATGGAAGGTGTGGCCGTCCATTACGCGCCGGTTGAGTTCCCCGCCGTGCCGGATATGGAACTGGTCGCCTATCTGGAAGAAGCGGCTAAGAAGCTGGGAATTCCCTACAACATTGGCGTGTCCATCTGCAAAGCGTCTTTCTTCACCCAGACTGCGCCGGAGAGTATGCCGGTTGGCTATGATTTGATCAAGCGGTGGGAAAGCTACGAAAAGGGCGGCGCGACCTCGACCGAGATGGAGTCAGCGGCACTCTTTATCATTGGCGAGTGGTTGAGAATCCGCACAGCAACGGTCTTGGTTTCAGCCACCGATTACAAAAACTATGCCCCGGCTGACGGGGTTAAGCAAAACAAGCTGCCTGAGATTGAAAACCGGGCAATTGAAGTAGCCATTGCGGCTATGCGCGAAATCATAAAAGATGACAAAACGCGGAGCTAAACGCACTGGATATCAACCGTGCGTTCAAGTAAGAAACAACAAAAGACAAAGGAGATTTTATATCATGAAGAAATCAATATGTTTGGTTCTGGCAATCGCATTGGCAGCAGTGTTGGCGGCCTGTGGAGGTGGGACTGCCGGCACACCCGCCGCGCCTGACACAGCCGGCGCTTCGGTCAGGGTACTGCTTAACGTGACAACGTCGGGGATCGGCGACCTTGGGTTTAATGACCTTGCCCACCAAGGGATTCAGGACGCAGCCGCCAGTTTTGGTATTCAGTTTGACGTTACCGAGCCCAGACAGATGTCCGACCACGAGGTCATTCTTGCCGAAAGTGCGGCCTCAGGCGATTACGACTTGATCATCGCGGTAGGATTTGAGCAAATCGAGGCACTGCGTGTCGTCGCGGAGGACTACCCGGAACAGAAATTCATGATGCTGGATGCCATTGTTGAAGCTCCCAATGTAGTGAGCTATGTTTCCCACGAACACGAGGCTTCTTTCCTGATCGGCGCCCTTGCTGCGCTGGCTCACCAGTATCAGATTTCCCCGCTCATTAACGACACCCCGGTTCTTGGCTTTATTGGCGGCGTTGACAGCCCGATGATCGGGCGCTTTCTCTCCGGTTACATGGCCGGCGCACGGTATGTCAACAGCGATCTTGAGGTAATATTCGACTTTGTGGGCGGCTTTGGCGACCCCGGCACCGCCACCGCCATCGCAGACACCATGCACCACAGAGGAGCTTCCATTATTTATCCGGCCGCGGGCGGTTCGGGGCTTGGCCTCTTCACTTCGGCGCAAGAGAATGGGTTTGTGGCCTTTGGCGTAAACACCAATCAAAACTCGATCGCCCCGGACTTTATCATGGCCTCTATGCTTAAGCTGGTTGACCGGGCTGTTTATGATGCCGTCAGAAATATAGTCGAAGGCACATTCCAAGCCGGCACCATCACCCTTGGCCTTGCGGAAGGCGCGGTTGGCTATTCGGTCGAGGGCAGCAACATCGAAGTCCCGCAGCATATCCTTGACACCGTGGACGCGATTAAAGACGATGTCGTAAGCGGCGCGATTGTTGTTCCGGATGCCGTTGATCAAGTTGAGGCCTTTTTGGCCAGCCACAGCTTTGCTGGATAATCATCTGTTTTACATTCGGTGCGCGAACTGTCTGCCGGCAGTTCGCGCACATAATTGGAAGGTGGGCAGGTAATCATGGGATATGCAGTTCAAATGAAAGGGATCACCAAATCTTTTCCCGGTGTGCTTGCAAACGATGGGATCGACTTTGCGGTCGAAGAAAACGAGATACACTGCCTGCTTGGCGAAAATGGGTGCGGAAAATCAACCCTGATGAACGTACTGTTCGGCATCCACAAGCAAGAGGCCGGCGAAATATTGATCAAGGACAAAAAAAGCACAATCACAAACACCAAAGAAGCCCATGACGCGGGAATCGGGATGGTACACCAGCACTTTATGCTGGTAAATCCCATGACCGCGCTGGATAATATTATGCTTGGCAAAGAGCCAATCGGGTTGTTTCTTGACAGGCAGGTGGCGCGCAGAGAGATCAGTGCCATGATCGAGAAGTATGGTTTTCAGATTGACTTGGACGCCAGCGTCAGCGAGCTTGCGGTTGGTATTAAACAAAGGATGGAGATCGTAAAAATCCTTTACCGGGGCGCTGATATCATTATTATGGACGAACCCACGGCTGTGCTCACCCCGCAAGAAGTGCAGGAGCTTTTTAAGATACTCACCGGTCTTAAAGCAGACGGCAAGACCATCATCTTTATCACCCACAAGCTGGAAGAGACGATGGCCATCTCAGATCGTGTGACTGTACTGCGTGGCGGCAAAAAGGTCAAGACAGTTGTAACCGCGCAGTCCAGCGAAAAAGAGCTGGCCCGCTATATGGTCGGCTATGACGTCAACTTTGACCTGGAACGCCCGCCGGTAGAATGCGGGGACATTCTGCTTGAAGTGCGGAACGTACAGCTGTTGCCCAATGCCCGGCACAGTGTTTCGTTTGAGATACGCAAAGGCGAAATCCTTGGGATTGCGGGTGTTGACGGCAACGGGCAGCAAGAACTGGAAGAAATGATCATGGGGGTTCGCAAAGCCCCCAAGGGTGGCAGCATCATCGTGAATGGTTCGGATATTACAGGCACAACCACCAAGTTCCGAAAAGCGTATGGGATGGGACACATCCCATCAGACCGGTATAAAAGCGCAATGGTCAAAGACTTCAGCGTCCGGGAAAATTATATGCTGGGATTCCAGGATCACGCGGACTTAAACACTTACGGCTTTATTAAGCACAAGGTGTTGGCAGCCTTTAGCCAAGCGCAGATCAAAAAGTATAACGTGGTTGTTTCGTCCGATGAAAGCAGCATTGGTACCCTTTCAGGTGGAAACCAGCAAAAGGTTATTATATCCCGGGAGTTAGGTCACGACCCGGACGTAGTGATTGTCGCACAGCCAACCAGAGGTTTGGATATCGGCGCCATTGAGTTTGTGCACAGCACCCTGATTGATTTGCGCAGACAGGGCAAAGCGGTGCTGCTCATTTCGGTCGAGCTTACTGAAATCATGACCCTTTCTGACCGTATAGCTGTTTTGTGCGGCGGAGAAATTATGGATTCCTTTGAAAACAGCAGGGATGTAACCCGCGAGCAACTCGGGCTATTAATGGCCGGCAAGGCAGTTGGAGGTTCGTATGGAGAAGAATAAAACGTTCGGCAGTATTGGAGCAAAACTTGGTGACCTTGGTTCTTCACTTTTTTCCATAGCCTTAGCCCTTGCAATGGGCGCGGTGATCATCCTGTTTATGGGACTAAACCCCTTAACTGCATACGCAGAGCTTTGGCGGGGCGCTTTTCAGAATCCTACGGCAATTGCGAATACCCTGAGCCGAGCCACCCCGCTACTTTTATGCGGCCTGTCCGTTGCCGTAGCCAGGCGGGCCGGGCTGTTTAACATCGGGGCTGAGGGACAGCTGCACGCAGGCGCGATCGCGACCATTCTGTTTATGCTGGCCTTTCCGTCTTTGCCGCGGATTCTTTTACTGCCTGTCGGGATTCTCATTGGGATGTTCGCCGGGGCGGCTTGGGCGTTGATTCCGGGAATCCTCAAGGCCAAACGGGGAATTCACGAAGTGGTTGTCTGCATTATGTGCAACTACCTGATCATCCTCTTTTGTGCCTATCTCGTCAACGGGCCGTTTCTAGAACCGGGCAGCCATGTCGGGCAGACCACGTTGATTGCAGAAGCCGGCCGATTGAGCAATCTGTTTGTTCCGCGTTCCCAACTGAACACAGGGTTCTTAATCGCGATTGGGGTGGCCGTGGTTGTTTACATCTTTCTCTTTAAGACTTCACTTGGATTTAAGTTTCGCACGGTCGGAAGCAACCCCGAAGCGGCCAGAGCAGGCGGTATCATCCCGGAGAAGATATCCATCGGGGCAATGGCCTTTGCCGGTTCAATCGCTGCACTGGCTGGGATTACCGAGGTGCTCGGCAAGTATTACCGGTTTATTGACGGATTTTCGCCCAGTTTTGGATTCACAGGGATCGCAGTCGCCTTTCTTGCCCGCTCTAACCCGTTCGGAATTATTCTGTCCGCGCTGCTGTTTGGCACCCTTGATTCCGGGAGCTTGCGGATGGCCAGAGTAACCGGCGTTTCAAGTGACTTGATCATCGTCATCCAGGCACTGGTTATCTTCTTTGTAGCCATTCCGAACATAACAAAGTTTTTCAAATTACCCAAGAACGTCATATTGGCAAGATTTGATAAGTAAAGGAGGATGCGGCTGTGCAGTTTTTAGATTCGCTTATTACCCACATACTGCCTTTGGGGTATCAGTTAAGCATCCCGATTGCGCTGGCGGCGATTGCGGCGACCATCTCAGAGCGGCTGGGGGTCATCAATCTTGGTATCGAAGGCCAGATGTTGGTCGGTGCCTTTGCCGCAGTAGTAGGCAGTCATTTGACCGGCAGTCCGGTGATCGGCATCCTGTTCGGTATGATCGCCGGGGGGGTGTTCGGGCTGCTGCATGTTACCGTGTGCGTGAAACTTCGGTCTAATCAGGCGGTGTGCGGCGTTGCCATTAATCTGCTTGCCCTGGGTCTGACCGACTTCCTCACCACCCTGATCTGGGGAACTAAGATCAGTGCGCTGGTAACCCGGTTGCCCAACGTGACCGTTCCACTGCTCGAAAGAATTCCAATTGCTGGTGTATTCTTTCGCAACCAGACCGTCTTTTTCTATCTGCTGCCGCTGATTGTTGCCGCCGCGTATATCTTCTTTTACAAAACCAGATGGGGACTTCGGGTGATGGCAATCGGCCACAACCCTCAAGCTGCGCTTTCAGCAGGAATCAACGTGGTTAAGTATCGCTATGTCGGGCTGATGATTGCCGGAGTTCTGGCCGGATTGGGCGGGGCGTACCTCTCGGTTGCGTTTAACAATGCGTTTGTTTCTGACATGGTTGCCGGGCGCGGATTTATGGGGATTGCCTCCAACATATTCGGCGGATGGAATCCGTTGGGTTCTTTTTTGGCCAGCTTTCTCTTTGCTTTTGCGCAGTCGCTGCGGTATTACGTTGCCGGAGCAGTCGTGCCCACACAGATTACGCAGATGTTGCCCTACGCCATCACTTTGATCGTGTTAATCGCAGTCAAAAAGCGCTCGCGAGCCCCTGAGGCTATGGGAGTCTTGGAATAGCGAATATCAGTATCTGGGAGGAAATTATTTTGAATGCCGAACAACTTAACGAAATCATAGAGAAAGCAGCGCAGGAAGTACTCGCGCAGGCAACTGATATCACCACAGAGAACGCGGATGCTTCCTATCCCCCGGCGTCGCTGGCCAAGTACATCGACCACACTTTACTCAAGTCAGATGCATCGGTTGAGGACATTCGCAGGGTATGCGATGAAGCTAAGAAATATCGCTTTGCAAGCGTTTGTGTAAACTCATCCTACATTCGGTTTGCAGCCGAACAACTCAAAGATAGCGATGTTACGCCCTGTTGTGTGATCGGCTTCCCGTTTGGCACACAGACCCCGGAAACGAAAAAATCCGAGACGCAAGACGCAGTTTTCGCAGGCGCAAAGGAAGTTGACATGGTCATAAATGTCGGGGCGATTAAATCGGGCGACTGGGAACTTGTAAAGCGGGATGTTGAGGCTGTGGTGGAATCAGCTAAAGGCAAAGCCGGGGTAAAGGTAATTCTGGAAACTTGTCTGTTAACAGAGGATGAAAAAGTCAAAGCCTGCATCATCTGCAAGATGGCCGGGGCTGCGTTTGTTAAGACTTCTACCGGATACTCGATCGGCGGTGCGACTGCTGAAGATGTTGCGCTCATGCGCAAAGTGGTCGGCCCGGACATGGGTGTAAAGGCATCGGGCGGTATTCGCAATTATGATGACGCGGTGGCCATGATTAAGACCGGGGCTAACCGCCTGGGCGCGTCTGCCGGGATAAAGATTGTTTCGGGTGAATCCGAGCCGGCGAAATCCCCTGGCGGTTACTAAAGCCGGTGGGTTGGTGTAGCCCGCAGCCAACAAAGCAATAATCCGAAGCTTATGCATGGCCTTTTTTATCGCAATATCGCTTATTCCTTACCCCCGGAATAGCCGTGGGTTCTCTTTGGCAAACAGATGCGGGGCGGTCAAACTTTAACCGCCCCGCATCTGTTGTTTGTCTGGAAGTATTTAAACTTTTAATAGAGAGAATCGGGAAACGAGGATTTACCCCATCTCCCGCTTTTCCATCTTCAAAACCTCTAAAAAGACATCCACAATTTGCGGATCAAACTGTTTCCCTTTTTCTTCCGCGATCAGTTCAATGACCCACTCATATGGCCAAGCCTCTTTATAGACACGCTTGGAGATGAGCGTGTCATATACATCCACAATGGCCATGAGCCTGCCTTGGAGCTGACGCATTTTTGTCGTTATGAACAGTCGAAGTGTTTTTGCGAAACAAGTGTTTATGACGACAAACGCATAGCCGTGCGCAAAATCAAAACCACCAGGGCGTGTTGACACAAAGCTGAACGCCCGTATTTTGGTGAATTTTGAGCCTTTCATCGTTGTCGTTACAAAGTACTGACGATGAGCGCCCATACAGCGAAGAGTCTCAGCGGAATACATATA
>WRBI01000059.1 GCA_009784625.1 Oscillospiraceae bacterium
GATGAGCGCCCATACAGCGAAGAGTCTCAGCGGAATACATACAGTATTCCTTCCTCCTCCGCCTTGAAATGCTCGAAAATTCACTCAAAATCCGCGCATTCCCATTTGTGTCAACACACCCTAATATGGCCTGAGCATACGAAAAGTGTTGTAGAGATTCAGCCGCCCGTATCCCCACTGGTTGTTGGGGTATTCGATGTTCGGGTCCCGGTCACAGCCAAGGATCAAGTCGGAGCGCAGCCGGTTGGTGTCCATGGACGGGTCGTTTCCTTCCACAATCGCCCACTGAAGCAGGAGTGCGCTCGCCCCCGCCGTTATGGCGGCGGACACCGACGTGCCGCTCATCCGACCGTATCCGCCGGGAAAAACGCCGCCCACATCCACCCCGGGAGCAACCAGATTGGGTAAGATCGTCGGCAAACGGGACGGCCCCCAGGATGAGGTTGGCGAAAGGCTGCCCGTAGCGCTGTCGTAGCTCCCGCAAGTGACCACACTGTCCGCGGTACCGGGCATGGTGATGGTGTAGTCGGGGGTCGGGGTTAAAAATACCGCGCCCGGATTGAGCTCGGTTACCGGCAGCCAGATGTGAAAGACGCCGCCCAGGATCGAGTCGCCGTAGACCGAAATCGTCCAAACACCGGGGGTTGCCGACAAAATCCTGATTAGAGTGAACTGTCCGCCATATTTGCCTACCGGAAAGGTGTAATCGACTACGATGGTGGCCCGCTCAAGAATCAGCTTTTGCGAATAGCTGCTCCCCGGCCTGGCCACAACCCTTGATATGATTTCACCGGTCGGAGACTTGATTGAGACCGACATCCGGTCGCCCGCATAGCTCCACATGTTAATGTAGATGTCTTCCTGGCTGTTCACCCGCATTTCAACATCTTTGATTTCTCCGGTCATCACCCTGTCGTGGGTATGGTGGGCGGCTTGGGCTTCATTGCCCGCTGCCACGCATACAGCCGTTCCGGTGACACCGGCGACGGCTGAGAGATACCTCTCCAGCGTGCTGCCGCCGTCGTGGGAACTCGTGTTTGTTCCCAGCCCAATACAGATGGCAACCGGCCGGCCGAGTGCGCGCGCCTTGTCTAAGATATACTGAACGCCTGTCATCACATCGGCTGATGAGAATGCGTTTTCTTGATTAGGCGGTGTGAGGTACATGGTTCGGTAAAATTGGGGTGCCCGTTTGAGTTTAACCACGACCAGCTCGGCGTCGGGGGCTGCTCCGATATACTCCCCGTGCTCACGGCTGGCCGCGACCGAAGCCAGGAATGTCCCATGCCCGACCGTATCTCTGTGCGGCACTACATCGTGTGGGGTCTGCGAATACAACGCCCGGTTGATGGTGTGGTTGTCGTACTCTGTCCCATAGCCGTATCCATCCGGCGCCCCGCCTTCTATCGACTGGTCCCATATATACTGCACCTTGCTCGAGCCGTCCTCGTAGCGGAAAGCCGACATGGTGTAGTCGATCCCGGTGTCCACAAACCCAAGCAGGACACCGCTCCCCATCAAATTTAAATAGGGCTGCCGGTGTACTTGCGTGATGCCGGAAGCGGTCATGTCCGGCTCACCCATCAGTCCGAGCACATGAGGAAAGATATTGGCCGTATAGTTTTCGGTGACGCGAAGTACATGGTCGATCTCGCTTTCATTTACATAGACAACCCCGTAGCCACCGGTCAGAATCTTCTTCGCCTTTATGTAGGGGCTGATCGCGGCGCTTGCGTAGTAAAACGTGCCCTGCTCAAGTATGAGCGCAACGGTATTCGACAAATCCGTTTGGTCGTTCGGCAATGGATGTTCACCTCCGTCTAATCGTATTAAAAACTCTATGCTATATCATATGCGCCAGATTGATTGATTTTCCCTCGCGGCACACCAAGTTTTTCTTGCTTTTTACGTTTATCTGTTTTATAATGGCTGTACATGAGATGCTACAGCGCACCGTGTTTGAAGATGCCGCTGTAACATCTTTACTACTTCCCCAAAAACAATAACAGAGAGAAGGATTTAAGAGATGAAAAAACTATTGGCAGTTCTTCTGATGGCGGCGCTTGTTCTGGCCGCTTGCGGCAGCCCGGCCCCTGCGCCTGCACCGGCCGCGCCCGCTACCGACGCGCCGGCCGCCGACGCAGCCGACGCAGCCCCTGACGCTGCGGACGGCATCCGGATTGCCCTTGTCACCGACTACGGCACCATTGACGACGGATCGTTTAACCAGGGCTCCTGGGAAGGCGTTGTCGCTTTCGCTGGCCCGCGCGGGATCGGCCACGAGTACTTCCAGCCCGCCGAAGTTTCTGACGCCGCTTACATCGACGCGATCGGCCTTGCAATCAGCGTAGGCGCCGAAATCGTTGTCACCCCCGGCTTCCTGTTTGGCGCGGCCGTTTACGAAGCCCAAGAACTCTGGCCGGAAGTAAACTTTGTCCTGATCGACTCCCAGCCCAATATGGATGGCAACACACATATCGCCGACAACACGGTAGCCGTTCTTTACGCTGAGCAAGAATCCGGCTTCCTGGCCGGTTACGCCGCTGTTATGGAGGGCCACAGAAGCCTTGGCTTTATCGGCGGCATCCCGGTTCCCGCGGTTGTCCTGTTCGGTACCGGCTTCGTTGAAGGCGCTGAGTTCGCCGCCAGCGAATTGGGCCTTGCGGCAGGCGAAGTGACCATCAACTACGCATACGCCGGTACATTCTCGCCTTCCCCCGAAGTGCAGACCATGGCCGCTTCCTGGTATGCCGAAGGCGTTGAGATCATCTTTGCGGCTGCCGGCGGCGCGGGTTTCTCGGTCATGGCTGCTGCTGACGCGGCAAACGCCCTTGTAATCGGTGTTGACATCGACCAAGCCGGCGCTTCCGACACCGTTATTACCTCTGCCCTCAAAGGCCTGCAAGCTTCGGTTTACAACGTACTTGAAGATTGGGCGGCCGGCAACTTCCCGGGCGGCCAGGCCAAAGTTTACGGCGCTGCGCTCAACGGCGTAGGCCTCCCGATGGCGACTTCCAGGTTTCAAAACTTTACTCAAGCGCAATATGACGCGATCTTTGCGCAGCTGGCCAGCGGATCGATTACACTTTCCACCACCCTGGGCGCTGACGCGCACATGGGTCTGGGTGTAGAACTGGTCGAGATCGTCGCGATCGGCTAAAGGTTTTAAGTTAACTGTATGTTGGGGCTGGCGCGCTTTGTGTCAGCCCCAATCAGGTTTATAAAGGGTGTGTTCCCGTAATGTATATCATTGAAATGCAAAACATCACCAAAAAATTCCCCGGCATTGTCGCCAACGACGATGTGACGCTGCAGCTTAAAAAGGGCGAAATCCATGCGCTTTTGGGCGAGAACGGCGCGGGGAAATCCACGCTGATGAGCGTGCTCTTCGGGCTGTATAAGCCGGAAGGCGGCAGGATTCTCAAAAACGGGCAGGAAGTGAACATTACCGGCCCAAACGACGCGACCGCCCTGGGCATTGGGATGGTGCACCAACACTTTAAGCTGGTGCACAACTTCACTGTACTCGAAAACATTATTCTGGGCGTTGAGACCACCCACCGCGGCGTTTTGCAAATGAAAGACGCGCGGGAAAAAGTCCTCTCGCTCTCAAAGCAGTACGGCCTGGGGATTGACGTTGGCAAAGAGATTCAAGATATCACAGTCGGTATGCAGCAGCGAGTCGAAATTCTCAAGATGCTCTACCGCGAAAATGAAATCCTCATCTTTGACGAGCCGACGGCTGTGCTTACCCCCCAAGAGATCGACGCCTTGATGCAGACCATGAAGGGGCTGGCCGCCGAGGGGCGCTCGATTTTGTTCATTACCCATAAGCTGGACGAGATCAAAGCGGTGGCCGACCGGTGTACAGTCCTGCGCAAAGGCAAAAAAATCGGGACGGTCGATGTGGCCGACACTTCTAAAGAAGAGCTTTCTGAGATGATGGTCGGGCGAAAAGTCGTGCTCAGTCTGGATAAAAAAGAGGCCAATGTCGGTGAGCTGATCTTGGATGTCCGCGGCCTTTCGATGAAAGGTGAAGACGGCCACAAAAATAAGCTGACGGATGTTTCGCTCACCGTCAACGCGGGCGAGATTGTTTGCGTAGCCGGGATTGAGGGGAACGGCCAGACCGACCTTGTCTACGCGTTAACCGGACTTGCCCCCATCAGCGGCGGCGCCATTACCATGATGGGCAAAGACATCACCAAAACGAAAATCCGCGAGCGCGGCCGGCTTGGGATGGCCCACATCCCCGAAGACCGGCACAGGCACGGTCTGGTGCTCGACTACATTCTGGCCTACAACGCGATCTTGCAGATCTACTTCACCCCGCGCTTTCAGCAGAGCGGCTTTCTAAAACAAGGCGAGATCAGAGATTACGCCGAGTGGCTGATCAGGCAGTTTGACATCCGGTCCGGGCGGGGGGCGGATACCATCACCCGCTCAATGTCGGGCGGGAACCAGCAAAAAGTCATCGTCGGACGGGAAATTGACCGCGACCCGCACCTGCTGATCGCTGTTCAGCCCACCCGCGGCCTGGACGTCGGCGCAATCGAGCACATCCATCAGCAGCTGCTCAAACAGCGGGATGAGGGCAAAGCGGTACTGCTCATCTCACTGGAACTTGAAGAAGTCATGAACATTTCAGACCGGATTCTCGTCATGTACGAGGGCGAAATTGTGGCAAACGCAGACCCCAAAGCGGTCAGCTATCAAGAACTGGGGCTGTACATGTCGGGGGCAAAACGGGAGGTGGTCGGATGAGAGGCCTGTTTAAAGGCGACGGCGGCTTGAGTGTGCTCTCGTCGCTTGTAGCGGTCATCGCGGGGCTTTTGGTCGGGCTGGTCGTGCTTCTTTTGACCGACGCGTCCCAGGCGTTTCCGGCGTTTATCAATATCCTCACCGCCGGGTTCCAATCGATACGCAATTTCGGCGAGGTGCTCTACTTCGCCACTCCGATCATTCTGACCGGACTTTCGGTCGGCTTTGCCATGAAGACCGGGCTGTTCAACATCGGCGCGGCCGGCCAGTTTACTTTCGGTGCTTATGTCGCGGTGCTGATTGGGGTGCAGGCAACCTTCCTGCCGCCGCCTGTTCGGCTTTTGGTTTCCCTTTTGGCCGCCATGCTGGCCGGCGCACTTTGGGGCGCGATCCCCGGCCTGCTCAAAGCGTTTCGCAATGTACATGAGGTCATCTCTTGCATTATGACCAACTGGATCGGTATATTTTTGGTCAACTGGCTGATTCTCAACACCATTTTTGATGCTGAGCGCAACTCGACCATGCGGGTTCCCGCCGCCGCCAACATGCCGGGGCTTGGGCTGGGCGAGTTCTTCCAGGGCGACGCGATTCGGCCGTCTTCGGTCAACTCGGGGATACTCATTGCCATCCTCACGGCCATTGTGGTTTACATCATTTTGGAAAAGACCAAATTCGGCTACGAGCTCAAGGCCTGCGGGTTCAACCAGGACGCCGCCAAATACGCCGGCATCAGCGAAAAGCGGAACATTGTGCTTTCCATGATGATTTCGGGGGCGATTGCGGGTTTGGGCGGCGCATTGCACTTCCTTTCAGGCGCGGGGATTACCATGAACGTGGCCAATGTCCTCTCGTCCGAGGGCTTTACCGGGATCTCAGTCGCCCTGCTCGGGCTGAACAACCCGATCGGGATTATCTTTGGCGGCCTGCTGATCGCTTACCTGCACCTCGGCGGGTTTCAGATGCAGGTCTTTGGCTTTGTGCCTGAGATCATCGAGATCGTGACCGCAGTGATCATCTACTTCTGCGCGTTTGTACTGCTGGTCAAGATGATGCTGACCCGCGCGGCGCAAAAATCCGCCGCCCAAAAACCGCCGGACGGCGCAGGCCCGCCGGATTCAAACAAAGAAGGGGGGCAAGGGTAGATGGCCGGCCTATATATCACCACCCTGTATTTTGTGATGCAGCAGACTTTCTTCTTTACGATCCCGCTGTTGATTGTGGCATTGGGCGGGATGTTTTCTGAGCGCGCGGGCATTGTCAACATAGCGCTCGAGGGCAAGATGCTTTTAGGCGCGTTTACCAGCATCTTCTTCATCAACCAGGTGCAGAATTCGGGCGCGGCCCTGGACGGCCACGCGCTTTTGCTGGTCGCGTTGCTGGTCGCGGCGGCCACCGGCGTGATTGCCGGGCTATTCCACGCTTACGCCACCATCAGCCTGAACGCCAACCAGATCATCAGTGGTGTGGCCATCAACATGTTCGCGCCTGCCTTTGCCATTTACATTGCGCGAATTTTTGGCGACACCCAGCAGGTTTTTTTCACCAACAACTTCCGGATTGAGAGTGTCCCGTTCTTTGGCTCAATCCCGTTTATCGGGCCGCTTTTCTTCCAGAACACTTACTTTACCACCTACCTTGGGTTTGTGATCTTGGCGGTCTCTACCTTTGTCATCTACCGGACAAAGTTTGGCCTGCGGCTTCGCGCCTGCGGGGAGCACCCCCACGCGGCCGACTCGGTGGGCGTAAATGTGTATAAGATCCGCTATGCCGGCGTTTTGATCTCGGGCGCGCTGGCCGGGATGGGCGGACTGATCTTTATCATCCCGACTGCCGTCGCCTTTAACGCCACTGTTTCCGGTTACGGGTTTTTGGCGCTGGCTGTGCTCATCTTCGGCGCATGGCGGCCACAGCGGATCTTGTTCGCCGCTTTCTTCTTCGGGCTTCTGCAAGCCGTCGCAGCCGGACACTCAGGCATCGCGTTCCTGCGCGACTTGCGAATCCCCATGCAGTTCTATCAGATGGTGCCATTTGTAGCCACACTGGTTGTATTGGCCATCACATCTACCAAATCAACTAAGAACGCAGCACCCAAAGCGGTCGGCCAGCCATACGACAAAGGCACAAGATAAATCACCCCAGATACCGGCCCTCAACCCGTAACGGGCAAATCCTCACAGCTTTGTTTGTTTATCGCAAAACTGAGAGGTTTGTCATTTTACGCCGGCCATTTCACCTTTTGCCTTTTGTTTTCGTTGAAACGAGTTATGCTATAGCTTTTTATACGCATCAGCATAGCTTGTGGCTTATTGAGCTGAGGTACAAACAAGTGCCCCCGCGGCCAAATCGCGGGGGCACTTGTTATTTTAGACGGCTGTTAGCCGTACATCACCTGACCTAGCACGATAAAGCCGATGGACGCCGCAACAGCACCGATCAGACCAAAGGGAATCTGTGTGAGCGCGTGCCTAAAGTTATCGCAGCCTGTGGCCGCCGAAGTCAGGATTGTCGAGTCTGAATAGAAGCAGGAGTGGCTGCCGAACACGCCGGCCGAAACAACAGCGGCGGCGGCTATGTACGGGTCAACACCCAGGCCAATGGCGACAGGAATCGCAATCGGCATGGCCATAACGTACATCCCCCAGCTAATACCCATGATGAACTCGGTAAAGACAAAGACTAAGAAGATGGTGACAAAGAGCATAGCGGGCGTAACATTCTGGGTGGCAAAGTCAACTACAAAGTAAACGAAGCCGATCTGCTCTGTCATGTCGGCAAAAGCGAACGCCAGCAATACCAGCACAATCATCATCAGCATGTTTTTAAGCCCACGCAGGATTTGATCGACAAAATCCATCGGATCCATACCCTGACAGATAAAGAAGATGAAGCAAAAACCAACGGTCGAGATAACACCCATCTGCATGTCAAACTCAAAGAATATGGTGGATCCCAGCAAGACGAGAATGGGCACAAAGAAGTTGTAAAGCTTGGGGTCCTTTGGCACTTCGACTTCTTCTTCGCCGGAAGAGCGCATGTCAATCCGCTCAGAGCCGGGAGGTGCGAGCGGTCCGCCTTCGGCCACCCGCTTAAACGCGCCCTTCATCGGCCCGAATTTGGGGATAACCCCCGCGACAACCAACACGAGCACGATTAAAGTGGCGATCGAATAGAAGTTGTAGGGAATCAGCCGAACATAAGTCAGCACCTGCTCACCAGGGCCGCCCAAACCGTTGGCTACAAGCAAACCTCCAATAAACAGCGACCAGGTCGAGATCGGGTTGAGGACACAAGCCGGCGCCGCCGCCGAGTCAACTACATAAGCGGTCATCTCGCGGGGGGTTCTGTGCTTGTCGTTGACCGGGGTCATCGCTGAGCCGGTCGCGAGAATCGCCAAATAGTCGTCAATCGAAAGGATAAGCGCGCAGATCATGGTCGAAAACAAGGTCGGCTTGGCGGTTTTGGCGTACCTTACCACCATGTTGGCGAAAGCGACGCCGCCGCCGCTTTTCTCAATCAAAGCGACAATACCGCCCATCAATCCGCAGACAATGATCAGCCATGCAAGGTCTTCGTCCATTACGGTCTCAAACAGCATGTCGCTGAACGACCAGAAAAATCCGCCTTTATGCCCTATAATCAGGCCCAGGATGGTCGCGAGGGTAAGTGCTTCGATAATGCGCTTGGTCCAAAAAATGTAGATGATCAGGAATGCCGCCGGCAGCAGTACCCAAAGCCCAAAGACGTAGGACACCGCGCTTGAGACAGCAATACCGACTTCTTCTTCAACCGCTTCGATGATCGCCAGGTTAATTTCTTCCTGTGTTGCGTCCGGGTACTCCGCAAGCATGTACATCGCGACTTCGGCAGCTACTTCTTCGCGGACTTGGTATCGGGTTTGTTCGGCCACTTCCTCACGCAAATCACTCACGTCAGGCACCAGCAGACCCACAATGATAAAGCAGACAATCATTATGGCGTACAGCATGATGTTCTTTTTCTGTAGAATGTTAATTTTACACACACCTTTACTCAGGATTTGCAGGTCTGTCCAGCACAGCGCAGATCAATATCTTTCGAGATGCCCAAAACATCGCTTGGCAAGCTCCCCTACACCATCGCCGTCCTTTCATATGCCTGAGGCCGCTTCTAACCCGGTCACCGTAATTCCAGCCGCAAAGCCATCGGGAAAGACCAAACGGCCCGGGATTTACCGCCATCGCAACAAGCAAAAACCCCGCACCGGCATTTTCCTATTTTGAGCAAAAAGCTCATAACAAATCTACTCCTAACACGATCTTTTGTCAAGAGCATATAGCACAATGATTCGACATTCTCTCGTTGTGTTTTTAGTTATGAGCACAAACTTGGGCTACAGGTATTCGCGCATCTCGGTCATGTTCTGCCAGTAGCGCTTTGGCATGTGACCCATCCGGCAGCGCGGGTTGACCCGCTCTTCAATTCCAATCGTTTTGTAAAAGTTCTTCCACATGCTTTGGAACCGCAACTCATCCTCAGACGGCTGTGAAAATTCGACCTCCTCCACCATCGTGATTTCGAGTTTGCCGCCCTGAAAGGCCAGCACCGCCTTGTGGGTTTTGTCGTAGATCATAAAGTTTTCATTCGGGAACCGGTTTGCAAAATGGGCCGCCAAGAGCGGAAGCACAAAGTTTTTGGGGGTAATCACCCCGCCAAGCATCTCGCCGTAGTCGGCAAAACGGATAAACCCACGCAGCAGATGAACTTCTCCCAGCAGATGTTTTTCCATTTCCAACACATCGGCGACCGCGTCTTCCCCAAGCATATATGCCGCTTTTGGCCCGATTCCAAACGCAAAGATCAGAAACCGCAACAGCTTTTGCTCTTTGTGCGGGTGGTGGCAGAGAAATACGTGCTCAGTCAGTTCGATCACCCGGTCAGAAAGATTTTTGACGATAGATGCGCGCACCGCCTCGGCCTTAGCCTGGTCGGTCGAAATGTACGCGCGCGGATAAATACTCGGCTGGTCGGCCGCCTCGGGCAGAATGTCAATCGGCAGTTCCCGTTCGTAAAAACTGCGGTGGACGCAACAGAAGAACCCGGCCAGACTGCCGTCGTAAAGATAGACGAGGTCGGCCGGGTTTGTTACAATTTTGAAGCCAGGCATGTGGCCGCCTCCTCGCGAACCTCTTGGATAGCCGGGGCTTTGGTGTCTGTTAAAAACTTTAATTCCGGCCGGTCAAACAGGCTGAGCTGCTCGACACCCAGCGAAAAACTGCCCGGGTCGATCAGCGCTTTGGCCATCGTCTGTTTGTTCAGGCGAATCCCGCAGGGCAAATCGTCCGTCAAAATAAAGTATTTGGCCCGCTTTAAAACAACGCCGATCCGCTTTAGCTGCGACATCCCAATGTGCGAGTGGCGTCGCGCAATCACGATTGCCTTCGCGCTTTTCGGGCCGATCCCCGGCACCCGCAAAAGCGCCTGAAAGCTGGCCGTATTGACGTCCACCGGGAAAAAGTGCAGGTTGTTGACCGCCCAGTTGCATTTGGGGTCAAGGTAAGGGTTAAAGTTTGGCTGCGCTTCACTGAGAATTTCTTCAGCGTCAAACTGGTATTGACGCATCAGCCAGTCGGCTTGATAAAGCCGATGCTCTCGAAGCAGCGGCGGCTTGGTGTCTACAGCGGGGAGCATAGTATCGGTCACAGTCGGAATATACGCTGAGTAGAATACTCGCCTAAGATCATATTTGGTATATAATCCGGAGGCCAGCCGAAGGATGTTGTAATCGCTTTCCGGCGTTGCACCGATGATCATCTGGGTCGCCTGTCCGCCGGGCGCAAAATTTTCGGCGTGCTTGTATCGCACAATATCAGTTTGACTGACGGCTATTCCTTGTTTGATCTCAGCCATCGGTGTAAATATGGCTTTACGCTTTTTCTGTGGGGCAAGGGTAGAAAGGCTGGCCTCGCTGGGCAGCTCGACATTCACGCTGATCCGATCGGCCAGCTGCCCCAGCCTGCGCACAAGGCCGGACGCCGTGCCCGGTATGACTTTGGCGTGAATATAACCCCAAAAATGGTGCTCATACCGCAAAAGCGCAAGCACGCGGATCATCTGCTCGCTGGTGTAATCGGGGTTTCTGACCACGCCGCTGGATAAAAACAGCCCCTCAATGTAGTTGCGGCGGTAAAACTGTATGGTCAGCTCAGCCAGCTCATCCGGGGTGAAAGTCGCGCGGGGAACATCATTCGAGCTTCGGTTGACACAGTACTTGCAATCGTAAGCACAGGCGTTGGACATCAACACTTTGAGCAAAGTGATACACCGCCCGTCCGCTGAAAACGAGTGACAAATCCCGTCCGGCACTGCGCTGCCCATCCCTTTCCCGCCCGGAGGCCCGCCCCGGGTCACCCCGCTGGATGTGCATGCCGCGTCGTACTTTGCGCTGTCTGCCAAAATGGTCAATTTCTGCATTATATCCATAGCAATGCCCTCAGTTAATCCATATTACAAGCTACTATGTATGTAGTATATCACATTTTGATATATATTGCAAGTTATCTTTGCATTTGGATTGTTTTTCCAATTGACAATTTTTACAATTCATAATAAAAATCATGTTACCATATTTACAATGATGCGATTTCATGTTATGATCGTTCTCATATCGGTATCACCATATTAACTTCGAGAGGATGACACACCATGACAGAAAGCGCAACAACCGCCATTTTGGACGGCCTGAGGAAGATGGAAGTGCTGGTGTCTGCATTGATCAAACTGCTTGAATCCGAAATGCCAAAGGCAAAAACCACCGTCAAAGAACTTCGCCGTCTTGCTGTTTTGGAGGAGGTTTTCCGCACAAACGGAGTCGCGACACCTGATGAGCTCTCGCGCTACGCAAAAAAATACGGGAAGACGCCCAGCTCTTGTGCCGGCTATTTCTCGGGCAAAGCACCGTCTCTGATTGCCAGCAATGATCGAAAGTTAAGACTTTTGACAGAAAAAGGCAAGGAATATGTCGCCGGCGCGCGGGCATCATGGGGGGATGACTGGCTTGAGCGCGTGCCTTTGGATACTGTGGGCAGCGCGCATATAGACGATTTGTTAGAGGTCTGTTTCTAGTTTTTCACGCGCGGCGTCCCTGGCGATCTTTCGCTTATAGAAAGCGGAGCTGGCAACCGAGAGCACGACGCAGAGCACAAGAGGGAGCACAAAGGAAACCGAGAGCGGGTCGTCGGCCGAGGCGGCGGTGAGGACCACCAGCAGCATATATGGGGTCAAACCGAGCAGTGAGAAGATCAAGAATTTTTGGTAAGGCATACCCAGCGCGCCGAAAAAGATGCTGAACAAATCATTGACGGGGGCAGGCAAAAACCGCGAAACAAAACAAAGGGTGGGCAGGCTTCCCTTTTGGCCGGCGTCGAAAAAAACGGCGAATTTCTTTTGTCTCGCGACCAGCTTTCGGACTTTTTCCTGACTCATAATCCTGCCGGCCAGGTAACCTACACTGACCATCAAAGCCAGGTAAGCGTAGTTGAGCGCGATACTCAGCCCAACCGGAAAAACAATTCCGGTCGCGATGTAGAGAACGGTCAGCGGCGGCATGGTCACGAGTGCCTTGGCCATATAAATGGCGGCAAAGACCAGGATGGCAAGCGGCAGCGAGGGCTCGACAAGCTGGACGATGTTTTCAACCGTCAGCTCACGGGCAAAGGGAATGAGCAGGGCGGCCAATCCAATCAGCAAGACAATTCGAATCCACTTGATGTTTTTTCGCAGCCAAACCATCTTGCCATCTCCCCTTTCACTAGGGTGTGTTGACACAAATGGGAATGCGCGGATTTTGAGTGAATTTTCGAGCATTTCAAGGCGGAGGAGGAAGGAATACTGTATGTATTCCGCTGAGACTCTTCGCTGTATGGGCGCTCATC
>WRBI01000060.1 GCA_009784625.1 Oscillospiraceae bacterium
ATGTATTCCGCTGAGACTCTTCGCTGTATGGGCGCTCATCGTCAGTACTTTGTAACGACAACGAAGAAAGACTCAAAATTCACCAAAATACGGGCGTTCAGCTTTGTGTCAACACGCCCTAGTACAGCTTGCTGCCACAGCTGGGGCAGAAGTTAAAATCGTCGCTTGCCCGGCCTTTGCAGTGAGGGCAGCGTGGGCCGTGGTTGTTTTTGAGCATCTCAAGATCATACTGGCTGACCGGTGTACCCGGGTCTTTTTCCAGTTTTTTTCCGGTGTTTTTCCGCAGAACCATAATGCTTGCACAGCCCGAGCAGGTGACTATGTACCCGCACCCGAATGAGAGAAGGGGGAGAAAAAAGACGCTGAGCGACTGACACTGTTTGACAATGTGCATCCGCCCGGTTTCAGAACAAGCCGGACACGCGCCCTTAACCATCCCCAACTGTTTAAGTCGGGGCGAGACGCCGGCGATGAAAATCATGTCGAAATGCCCCTTTCCCTGTCGCGCTAAATATAGTATACTAGATAAATAAGGGACATAGGCATTGTGGTAACGGCAATAAACCCGACCGCAAGTCTAACAAAAGCCCCTTGTACATATACAAAGTATAACACACAAGAATACAAACCTGCAAACGATACGTAAATTTTTTTTGACAATTTATCTTAAATTGCATTAAAAAGCGGGATAACCAGCATTTGCACGCAACAAATGGCCGCGATCGACACACTTAGTTTCTGAATAGGGTACACGGCTATACGCCAGTGATATATAATATCACCCGCAGTGAAAGGATTATTGCATGAAACAAAAACGGATATCCGCTTATATTGCACTGGCCTTGACCATTGTTCTGCTGATAACCGGGTGTGCCGCCGGCCTAGTTGAAACCGAGCCTGCCGGCGGGCGGCTGGCTTTGGTCGACAACACCCCGAGCGAAGCGTTCATTCCTGCCCGCCCTGAGAATCCGCAGGCCGGTGACGACACCGCACTGGCGGGAATCGGCACAATCGCGCAGACCGCGATACAGGCAAGTGCGGCCGGCACGGCAGATACATTTCGCAACAACACCCCGCGTATGCGAAGGGTAACCGGCGAAGTGCGCGGCGTATGGATCTCCTTTTTAGAATTTGACCACATGCTCAGAGGGCAGAGCCGCGAACAGTTTACCGCAAACATCCGCCGGGTATTCGACAACAGTGTGCAGTACGGGCTGAATACGGTGATTGTTCAGGTGCGCCCTTTTGGAGACGCGATCTATCCGTCCGCTTATTTCCCCTGGTCGCAGTTTGTGACCGGGACAGAAGGCATTGCCCCAAACTTTGACCCGCTGGCCATTATGGTGGATGAAGCCCACGCCCGCGGGATGCGCTTTGAAGCATGGATCAACCCTTACCGCATCCGTGCGGCGGGCAGTGTGATTCCGCTGAGCGCAGACAATCAGGCCGCGCGGTGGATTGCCGAGGGCAATTCAGCTGTCATCCAATACAACGGGATCATCTCTTACAACCCGGCCAGTCAGGCCGCCCGCCAGTTGATCGTGAACGGCGTGCGCGAGCTGGTGAGAAACTACTCAATCGACGCGATACACATCGACGATTATTTTTACCCGACCACATCCCCCGGCTTTGACGCCGCGTCTTTCCAGGCTTACCGCAATCAGGGCGGGACGCTTCATTTAGGCGATTGGCGCAGGCAGAATGTCGAGACCCTTTTGCGCGAGATGTACGCGGCCATCAAAGCCGAAGACCCGCGCGTCGAGTTTGGGATCAGCCCCCAAAGCCGGATTGACTACAACTTCGAAAACCTTTACTTAGATGTTCGTAAAATTTCATCCCAGCCCGGTTTTACCGACTACATCATGCCGCAGATTTACTTTGGGTTTGCGCACGCCACCCAGCCTTTCCAGCGTGTACTTGAGGAGTGGGACGCCATCGTCAACCCCAATTACGTTCGGCTGTATATCGGCTTGGCCGCCTACAAGTCAGGCGTAGAGGACACATGGGCAGGCGAAGCGGGCATAAACGAGTGGCGGGGCAACACAAATTTATTGAGGCGGCAAGTCGAGGCCTCCCGCCGAATGGCCAGCTATTCAGGCTTTGTGCTGTTTCGCTACGACTCAATCTTCAATCCGGCTGCGGCGGTTGCGTCTTATGTAGAGAGGGAAAACCAAAACCTCCGCGCATTGCTCCAATAGGGCTGATTATCTGGCCATTCAAACCTTTTGGTTAAGGATTTCCCATTAATTTGGCGAAAGAGGACGTTAAATTTGAGTGATCTGTTTAAAAGTAAGCGCAAGATAGCTTTGGCGATCAGTGCGGTTTTTTTGGCGCTGACCATTGCCACCGGCACAATCGCCTGGGTGTTGCTTGAGGGCAGCGTTTCTGCCGGATACACCACCCGGCGGCCGGCCGCCCAAGAACGGGAAGAAGCTCCGCCCGAAGTTGAGGCCCAACCCGATTATGTCGATGAATGGGACGAGCCTGCAATCGAAGAAGAAGACGACTTCCTGCCTGTTTCACACAGCTTTCCGGCTGAGATGCGCGGGGTATTTCTCGTACCCGGCCAGGACTTCCTGCGTGACCCGAACGCCTCGGCCGATGCTCTGCGGGCAGAGGTGGACGCCGCTATCAACGACGCGAAAAACCTGACCATGAACACGGTGGTCATTCAAACCAGATACGAAGACCGCGTCATTTTCAACACGATGGGTGCGCCCCAGGTGACGGTCGGGTTTGATTTGCTCGACTATATCATCACCCGGGCGCGGGCTGAGGGTTTGTTTGTCTACACCATTTTTGACGCATCCCTTTTTGAAGAAGTTGTAGGGCCGCAGCTGCTTTCGGTTAACGCGGGCACGATCAGCCGCCTGTCGGCCAATCTGCGGGAATTCGCCCGCAACTACGCGCCGGACGCAATATTAATTGACGGCTACACCCGCCCGGTGGAGGAAGAGGGCACGGCTTTTATCCGGTATTTGACAACCGGTGGCGCGATCGGTTTCCAGAACTACTTGCGCCAATCCCCGACCGCGGTTGTCACCAACGCCTCCCGCACCATCCGCAATTACGCGCCCGGTATTCGCGTCGGGATTTTAGCCGACGCGGTTTGGGAGAATGAGAGCGAGAATCCGGGCGGCTCACAGACCAGCGCCGACTTCACCGCTTTGAGCACAGGCAACGCCGATACAAAATCTTTTGTCGAAGACGGTCTCATTGATTTTGTGGCCGTGCAGGCGTTCGCGTCCCTGACCGACCCGAATGAGCCGTTCGGTGAGGTGGTCAGCTGGTGGGGCGATTTGGCCGATAATCACGGCATACCCATGTACGTGGTACACGCTTCCAGCAACATTGCCACCCAAAACCCGGGCTGGGCGCCGCCCGACCAGCTCACCCAGCAAGTGATCCGGGCCGGCGAAGTCCCCGGCGTGTCGGGCAGCATCTTTAATTCCCTTGGCCGTTTGGCCGAGAACCCGCAGGACGCGACTTCCGCCCTTATCCGCTTTTATCAGGGGCAGGTGAGCACTCAGCATATCCTGACCGAGCTGGCAATTGTCAGCCCGGCGCAGACAACGTTTGTCACCCACGAGCCGAGTGTCGCTTTCACCGGCGCGTCAGACCCAAACTTCCCGATTACGCTCAATGGCAGAGAGATCAGCCGGGATTCAAACGGCTACTTCACGGTCAGCATGGAGCTAAACGCCGGGCTGAATACATTCACATTTGAACATAAGGCGAGAACCATTACATACAACATCACCCGCAACATTGAAATTCTGCGCGAGATCGCCCCGACCGGCACGATCACCACCGACGGGAATATGCTGGTCTCTATCTCGGCGATTGCTTATGAAGGCGCGACAGTGTCCGCGCGGTTTAACGGACAAACCATCCCCATGCAGATTGACACGGATGCGCAGGATGAAGACGCCCGCGTATCCCACTTTAGCCGGTTTGTCGGGCAGATCACCACTCCGCCCGGTACACAGAGTGAGCAGAATCTGGGCGCAATCACCATCACTGCCAGCTGGAACGGCCACAGTGAGAGCATGACCGGCGCGAGTGTGCGGGTCAACCGCCGTGTGCCTGTATCGGACGGTGTGCCGGTAGTGGTCATCGCGGATCAGGCGGCCACCTTCCCGCCCAATACCCTGAACAACATCCCCAGCCCCAGCTTTTTCCCCATTCCGCGGGGGGCGATGGATTTCGCGGTGGGGGATGAAATCACCTACACAAGCAGGCGGGGGAACACTTACCGTTACCGGGTGCTGGCCTCCGGGCTGCGGGTGCTCAGCTCGGATATCCAGGCGGTCACCAACGACTTCCTGACGGAGAATGTAATCTCCGGGTTTAATATCACAACCGAGGGCAGGCGGACTTACCTGACCGTCAACACTTCACAGCGGGTTACATATGGGATACGCTATACCGGCAGTGAGTTCATCATCAACTTTGCGCATACCGGCCGCACGCCGGGCGGCAGCGCGGCGCTCAATCAGAACCCGCTCTTCACCAACGCGCGGTGGGACGGATCATCCCTGATTTTGACCCTTGCTCGCAACGGCGGTTTTTTGGGGTACCGGGCCGACTACGACGCAAACGGGAATCTGGTCTTCCGCTTTAACACTCCGCCCAGTTCACTGAGCGGCGCGAGAATCGCCATTGACCCCGGCCACGGCGGAAACGATCCCGGTGCGCTTGGCTTCTTGCAGGCGTTCCCCGAGCGGGTGATCAATCAACTGATCTCGCAGATGCTGGCCGACGAGCTGAGAAGCCGCGGAGCGAATGTTTTGCTGATCGACCACTCCTCTAACCCCAGCCTCCAGAACCGGGTGGCACAGGCTGAGCGGTTTGACGCCGATTTCCTGGTTTCGGTACACAACAACGCGAGTACCCGGGCGGCCGCCGCCGGAACGGAGACCTTCTATTTTTACACGTACGGGCGAAACGCCGCCACCGCCATCTCGCGGAATGTGGCAAGCGCTTTGAACACGACCAACCGGGGCGCGCGGCAAAGTTTTTACCACATCACCCTTTCGGCCCAGGTGCCCAGCATTTTGGTTGAGGCCGGTTTTATGACCAATAAAGCCGAGTACGAAAAACTGATTCAAGAGCGGTATCAGCGGGCGATTGCCATTGCAATCGCCGATGGTTTGGCGGCGGGGATCTCAGCCGCCAGCACAGGGGCGAACGCGTCCGGCAGTCAAAACGTCGGGAACGCCACCGGCCCAAGCCCGGGCGCGGGCAGCAGCAGCAACGCGGGAAACCGTGATGAGGATGACGATTACCGCGACGATTCAGACGGCCAGAATGATCGCGAAGAAGAGCTGGAAGAAATTTACTTTGTTGAAACACTGGTCACCCTGTTTGTGGGTGAAAGCGCAACGCTTGAATTTCTCGTCTTTCCCAACAATTCACCCACCGCCGGGATTCGCTTTGCCAGCGATGACACATCGGTTGCAACAGTTGACGCAAACGGCAGGGTGACCGGGGTAAGCGAGGGTGTGGCTGTCATCACCATCTCAGACCAAAGCGGGCGGATCACCGATTACGCGACAATCGAAGTTTGGGGAAATTAAGAACCTGCGGTCCATAACGAGAAATGCACACGAGCCGAAGCGATTTTTTCGCCAGGCAAGGAAATTTCCCGCAGGAATACTTTGTGTATTCCAAGGGGAATTGACGAAGGATAGCGGAAAAATCGCCGGATCGGGGGCGTTTTGAGTATTGTCCATAGGTTCTAGGGTGTGTTGACACAAATGGGAATGCACGGATTTTGAGTGAATTTTCGAGCATTTCGAGGCGGAGGAGGAAGGAATACTGTATGTATTCCGCTGAGACTCTTCGCTGTATGGGCGCTCATCGTCAGTACTTTGTAACGACAACGAAGAAAGGCTCAAAATTCACCAAAACACGGGCGTTCAGCTTTGTGTCAACACGCCCTAGGTAGAAGGCGCGAAAGGAGCCGGCCATGAAAGTGCAGGAGTTTAAGTTAGCTACGCCGCAAGAAGGGATGATCGACATCACGGCGCAGGTGCGGCAGATGCTGTGTGACAGCGGAATCTACACCGGCCTTTGCACAGTTTTTTGCCCACACACCACCGCGGCCATCACCACCAATGAGAACGCTGACCCCGATGTCGTCAGCGACTTTTTGCTCGGGCTTGGCAAAGCCTACCCTGACCGCCCCGAGTTTAACCACTGCGAGGGGAACAGTGCCGCCCACTTGAAAAGCAGTGCGATTGGCTGTTCGCAGACTTTTATCATCGAAGAAGGCCGGCTGATGCTTGGTACCTGGCAGGGGATTTATTTCTGTGAATTTGACGGCCCGCGCAGCCGCCGTTTTCTGGTTAAGATTATGGACGGCAATAAATAAACACAAATCAGCGCCGCCCGCACCGGGCGGCGTTTTCGTATACCCAAAAGAAAGCGCAGATATAGTCAGCGTGTTTGAAAACCGGTCCTGGATTTGTCAGGATTTTTTTCGCCATACAAGAAACGGCGAAGGCAGGCTTCCGCGCCCCCCGAAGCTATTGACGGCACAGTGTCCGTTGTGGAGGCGTATGTGGCAGGACGGAGAAAAGGCCGAAAAGATGGGGCGGTTTTTAAGCTCGTTCACTATAAGCAATGATAAGCCTGTGGTGATTGTCAAAGGCATCAGGCTATAGCAAGACGCGTTGACGTTTGGGGTGGCGGGTGTTATACTTAATTTAACAAAAAGGTGGGGGCGAGCGAGTGGAAAAGAGCATGTACAGCCTGATACTCATCGACCAGGTGGTCAAAAAAATCGATGAACTGGCCGAAGCCAAGGGCATCAGCCGATCGGGGCTGGTCAACCAAATTCTGGCTGAGCACGTGTCTTTTCTCACCCCCCAGCAGCAGATTGAAGACGCGTTCGCCGCCATCGGCCGCGAAGTGGGTGGGATAGATGGCCTGCGCGCCAAGCAGTCTTCAGCCGGGATGATGTACATTAAAAGTGTGCTCAACTACCGCTACAACCCGGCCATTCGCTACAGCGTCGAGCTTGGCCTGGAGAGCGATCAGTTTGTCGGTGAGTTAAAAGTCAGCTCTCGCACCCAGAGTGATACCCTGCGCGCGAGACTGAGCATCTTTTACGAGGTCTGGAGCCAGGTTGAAGCAACCGCTCTGCGTGGGGCAATGCCACAATTCACCATCGCAGGTGACCGGTTTGCCCGCAAGCTGAAAATCAAGGGCGGGGAAGGCCCACTAAGTGCAGAGGCAGCCGGCAAAGTGATCGGGCAGTACCTCCTTCTGCTTGATAAAGCGCTCAAAATGAGTTTTGAGGGCAGTCACGGGATGGATGTACAAATCTATCAGCAGATACTTGCGCTTTACGGAGAATATATAGACGCGGGCAAAATATCGATTTAACGCGGGCGTGTCACCCTTTTTCTCATGATTGTATACACTGGTGTATATGACTTTGAGGAAAGGGCGGGGTAAGTGTGAAATCGATCGAGTACAATCGAGAAAAGGCAGTGGCCTACGCCCGCAAGTGGGCGCTTGGGCGCAATCCGCGCTTTTACAACTTTTCGGGGATTGGCGGGGACTGTGCCAACTTCGCCTCCCAATGCATTTACGAAGGTATCGGCGTGATGAACTTTACTTCAGTGTATGGCTGGTACTACCGCAATCTGAACGACCGCGCCCCTGCCTGGACTTCGGTTAAGTATCTACATAACTTTTTGACCACCAACCAAGGTGCGGGGCCATATGCCAGGCAGGTAGGGCTGGAAGAGGTTATGCCGGGTGACATCATACAGATTGCCACCTGGCTGCCTGATTTTCACCACACGCTGGTGGTGATCCGGGTGGGGGAGAGCCCTGCACCTGAAAATATTATGATCGCCGCGCACAGCTATGACAGCCTGGACCGCCCGCTGAGCAGCTACGATACGCAGAAGATCCGCTGTCTGCATATCCTGGGCGGCCGAAAACAATGAGAACCTGTGATTAATACGTAAAACGCCCCCGAGCCGGTGACTGTCTCGTTATCGACCACAGATTCTAACGAAGAAAATCTCAAAGGCCAGAGCGAAAACTCTGGCTTTTTTTTGTGTTTTCGTGTAAACTGTTATTGGTATAGTTGATAAATTTGAAAAGCAGAGCGGGGTTTGTGCAGATGTTTTGTGTCCGGCAAGGATGACGACCAAGGCAGGCTGACGCCTGTCGAGGAGGAAGACGCAGCCGGGCGCGAAAAAGGCCGCAAAGACGCTCTGATTTTTGAGTTTGTTAACTATAGGATTAACGTGCGAAAGGATGGGCATGGATGAAGCGCAGCAACCCGCCCGGGCCGGACAAAAAGCCGGTGAGCGGGCAGCCCACGCCGACCGGGCGCCCCCGCACAAAAGAAGAAGCCATTATGCAGGAGATTGCGCAGGACCCCGAGCGGGCAGCACAGCTTTTGCGTGAACTGTTAAAGAAAAAATAACGAGGAGAGCGCCGGATGTTTACACCTGACCGCGAGCGGGCAATTGCCCTTTTACACAAACACAACCAAAGTGAATCTCTGCGCAGCCACGCGCTGGCCGTCGAAGCGGCTTTAAAGTATATCGCCCGCCAGTGGGGGGAGGACGAAATCTACTGGGCCGAAGTCGGCTTGCTGCATGACCTCGACTACGAAAAGTTCCCTGAAGAGCATTTGGCCCACGCCCCTGATATGCTCAGAGAAGCGGGGTATGATGAAGGCTTTATTCGCGCAGTGCTCTGCCACGGCTGGTCGATCTGCACCGATGTGAAGCCGGAGTCCAAGATGGAGCGCGCCCTCTACGCGGTGGACGAACTCTGCGGGCTGATTACTGCGGCCGCTTATATGCGCCCAAGTAAAAGCGTGATGGATATGGAAGTTTCTTCTGTCAAGAAAAAGTTCAAAGACAAGCGTTTTGCCGCCGGCGTTGATCGACAGATTATCTTAAACGGCTGTGAGATGCTGGGGATAACGCTTGAGGGGTTGACCGAGCTGGCGATAATGGGTATGCGCGAGAACGCTGAGGCCATCGGGCTGTAACGGGATGAAAAGCCATCTGCCGTATAATCTTCTGCTAGTGGTCACCCTGGTCGCGGTCGGACTTATGTCCGTCTTTAATTTGACCATGCGCCAATCGGGCTTTGCGGTGCGGGTGGGTTACGCCATCCCCGAGCCTCCGCCGGCTGCCGCTCCGCCGCCTCCGCCTGTCCGCGCACCTGCGGTTTTACCTGGGGAAGAAGAACCGCCACCTTTCCCTGAAACCGCGCCTGCCCCCGCGCAGCCGCTGTCCGACCCGGCTTATGAAGGCGGCTGGGAAAACGGGCCGGACTACATTATCCTGGCCGAATTTCCGCTTGAGATCAACGCGGCGACCTACGACGAGCTGCTTCTAATCCCGCGGGTGGGCGATGTCACCGCCCAGCGGATTATCCAGTACCGCGAGTATTTGGGCGGATACACACATCTCTCTCAGCTGCTTGACATTGTGGGGATCGGCGCGGCTACTTTTGAGCACATCACCGCTTATCTCTATTTAGCCGAGGCAGAAAGCACAGCGGGGGAACCCGGGAACGAAGATGACAGCTGACCACCAAAGGAGGTAACCAATGTGATACGAATAGAAACCCACCTGGGTTTGATCGAAGTTTCAGAAAATTATTTCGCCGACATCATCGGCCAGGCAGTGTCCGAGTGCTTTGGGGTATCGGGGCTTGTGAACACCACGGCCACCCAGAGTGTGCGGTCGCTGTTTTCCCGCGGGAATCTGCGGGACAAGGGTGTGCGGGTGCGCGCTGTGGACGGCCAGCTGGTGATTGATTTGCACATCGCCGTTACTTACGGGGTGAACATTTCGGCGATTGCGGCCAGCATTGTGAATAAAGTCTCCTACACAGTTGAGGAGGCCAGCGGTATGCGCGTAACTGAGGTCAACGTCTTTGTAGAAGAAATGTTGGCCGAGTAAGTATTTGCCGATTGTCCCGCAAAAATTTCTCTTGAGGTGAACGTATGCCATTTTCATATGAACAAAGCCCAAACAACAGCACCGCCGGACTAGGGCGTGTTGACACAAAGCTGAACGCCCGTATTTTGGTGAATTTTGAGCCTTACTTCGTTGTCGTTCGTCGGAATACATACAGTATTCCTTCCTCCTCCGCCTTGAAATGCTCGAAAATTCACTCAAAATCCGTGCATTCCCATTTGTGTCAACACACCCTAAACACCCCTCACAAAGGCGGTGAGCGGTCGGATGATTAAGGGCAGTGTCCTGCGCGACGCACTGATCAGCGCCGCCAACTCGATTGCGGCCAACCGCAAACAGATCGACGCACTCAACGTCTTCCCGGTCCCGGACGGGGATACGGGTACAAATATGTCCATGACTATGGAGTCGGCCAAAAACGACCTGCACGCAATGTCGGACGCCGCGAGGGCGGACGAGGTTGCCGGGGCGGTTTCGGGTGCGCTGCTCTGGGGGGCGCGCGGAAACTCGGGCGGGATTCTCTCGCTGGTCTTTCGCGGATTCGCCAAAGGGGTAGCCGGCAAGGAATCGCTGGGCGCAAAAGAGATTGCCGCCGCGCTTGAGCATAGTGTTGAGGCGGTCTATAAAGCGGTGATGAAGCCGACTGAAGGTACAATGCTGACCGTTGTGCGCGAAGCGGCGGCCTGCGCTGCCCGCGCCTGTGAAGCGACCCCGCTGCCTGACCCCGCCGCCCTTTGGGAAATGGTGGTCAGACAGGCTGAAAAGACGGTGGAAAAAACACCGGATATGCTGCCTGTCCTCAAAAAAGCCGGTGTGGTGGACGCGGGCGCCAAGGGTCTGGCCATCATCTTTCGGGCGATGGGTCAAGTCTTTTCGGGCGGCAAAATTGCTGTGATTGAGCTGGAAACAGAGGATGACGCGGGGCCCGGAGCTTTTGTGGACGAGCATGTCGGTGAGATTTTGTTTACTTACTGCACGGAGTTTATTATCATCAAGACAGGCGGGGACAGTATGGTCATCCGCGATTTTATGGAGCAAAATGGCGACAGCGTGGTGATGGTCGAGGACGATTCGATCATCAAGTGTCACTTCCACACCGACCGGCCGGGGGATGCTTTGCAAACGGGAATGGAGATCGGCACACTGACCAAGATCAAGATCGAAAACATGCGCGAACAGCACAGGGAACAGGGCCGTGCATCCACTAAAGTGCAGGCAAAAACCCGTTTCACATACAAACCGGTTGACCCGAGCGAGGAGTACGGCTTTGTAGCCATTTCGGCGGGCAAAGGGATTGAGGCCCTATTCCACGACCTTGGGGTTGAGAATGTGGTAAACGGCGGCCAGACCATGAACCCGTCCACCAACGACATTCTCGACGCCATACAGGCCACGCCGACCAAAAACGTGATTGTACTGCCAAACAACAAGAACATCATTATGACGGCAGAGCAGTCGGTTCGCCTGGCCGACCGGAACGCTTATGTTTTGCCGACCAAGTCGGTTCCCCAGGGGATTGCCGCCATATTGGCCTTTGACCCGCAGCTGCCGCTCTCAGACAATCAGCTGGGTATGCGCAAGGCCACCGAGCGGGTAGGTACCGGGCTGATCACTTATGCCGCGCGGGATTCAAGTTACGACGGCCAAAAAATCAAAAAAGGCGACACGCTGGGCATTGAAAACGGTAAGCTTTCAATCGTAGACAAAGACCCCGGCCGCGCGGTTCAGCGGCTGGTCAGGGGGATGGTCAAGAAAGATACCAAATACCTGACATTGATCTACGGGGAGGACATCAGCGAGGAACAGGCAGCCGAGGCCGAAAAGGCCATCCAGGGCAAACTGCCGGACAACATTGAGCTTGTCCTGGTCAACGGCGGCCAGCCGGTTTACTCGTATATGCTGAGTGTGGAATAGCTATAACGAAAAAAGGGAATTGGTCACTGTGTGACCAATTCCCTTTTACTTGTGCAAAGAGCCCTCCCCCGGCTACGCCGGGGGATATTTATTCCTCTCATGCCGGTATCCGGCTAATGCTAATACCTATAATTAAAAAATTTCCCCCAATAGTTATTACTTTTATTACCTACTTTCTGCACCACTTTGTCTTGTGTATCATTTGGGTTGCAGCGTGGATTATGTCCTATCTCGGGTGTGGTGTAAAGTGTGAGGTACGCCAGGGTATCTATCAACTCCGCGGTCGGCGCGTTCGCAATGCGTGGCCTTTATAAGGTGTTATTTTGCGCAAAAAAAGAAGAGCTGGGAGGAAAAAGCAGGCGAGATAAATAGGAAAATGTAAAATAGAATACAAAAAAGCACTCCTAAAGAGCGCGCGTGAAAAGGAGGGAGATAA
>WRBI01000061.1 GCA_009784625.1 Oscillospiraceae bacterium
ATACTATATGTATTCCGCTGAGACTCTTCGCTGTATGGGCGCTCATCGTCAGTATTTTGTAACGACAACGAAGAAAGGCTCAAAATTCACCAAAATACGGGCGTTCAGCTTTGTGTCAACACGTCCTAAGTAAAGCAGTACAGGAGTGAGTTGCCGTATGCAGAGTGTCAAAGCGCTTTATGACGCGAAAAAGAAGACCATTCCCGAGGCACTGAGCCTGCTTAAAGATGGGGACGCGGTTATCAGCGGGGTGGCCGCCGCCGAGCCGGTCGAATTGCTCAGCCAGCTGCACACGGTTGCCGAGCGGGGGGTTAAGGGGCTGGATGTCACCAACTGTCTGCCTTTGGCCGCCCATCCGTTCATCTTGAACGCGAACCCGGAAATGCTCACCAACAGCGGCTGGTTTTTCACCGGCCATCAGCGGGCGGCTGTCAAACAGGGCGCGGCCCACATTTCGCACACCCCGCTCCGCCTGCACAACGCGGGGGCTCGCCGGATATATGCGCTGCGGGAAGACGGGCGGCGGATCGTTCTGTTTGCCAGCTGTAGCCCGATGGATGAGCACGGGTTTCTCAGCCTTTCGCTGAGCGCTGTTTATGAGCGGGAACTGGTGGACGAGGGTGCGCTGGTCATCGTCGAAGTCAACCGCCAAGCCCCGCGCACATTTGGGGACAGTGCCATACACATCAGCGAGATTGACGCGCTGGTCGAAACCGACTACCCGCCCGGTGTTATCCCGCAGGCTTCACCGGACGAGAGGGATTTGCGGATCGCCGCCTTTGTCGCCGAGCGGATTGAGGACGGCTCGACCATCCAGCTTGGGATCGGCGGGATTCCAAACGCGCTGGCCGTCGGCTTAAAAGCCAAAAAACACTTGGGAATTCACACCGAAATGCTGACCGACAACATGGTTGACCTGGTCGCCTGCGGCGCGGTGGACAACTCTCAGAAAACGCTTTGCCGCCACAAGGTGGTTGCCACTTTCGCCGCCGGCACACAGCGGCTTTACCGGTTTATTCACAACAACCCCGCTGTACTGATCAATAAAGGCAGCTGGGTGAACGATCCGGCTATCATCGGCCAAAATTACAAGATGCAGTCAATCAACACAACCCTTGAAGTGGATTTATTCGGCCAGTGCGCGTCTGAATCAATCGGCCCGGTGCAGTATTCGGGCAGTGGGGGGCAGGCCGACACCGCCATCGGCGCCCAGCGAAGCAGGGGCGGCCACTCTTTCATCTGTCTGTATTCGACAGCCAATATCAAATGCCCGGACGGTGGCAGGCAGACTGTCTCAAAGATATCCCCCATGCTCAAAGAAGGGGCAGTGGTCACGCTCAGCCGAAACGACGTCGACTATGTAGTCACCGAATACGGGATTGTCAGCCTGCGCGGCCGCACCCTGAAAGAGCGGGCCGAGCGGCTGATCTCCATCGCGCACCCCGATTTTCGCGATCACCTGCGATTCCACGTAAAGAGGCACCCCGAGATTTATTAGGAGACGCAAACTATGTTCATTGACTTTAACGGAAAACAAATCTACGCCGAGTCCCACGGGCAGGGTACGACGATTGTTCTGCTCAGCGGGCTGATGATGTCTGTCAAGAGCTGGAGGCCGTTCATCCCTGCCCTTTCCGAGAATAACCGGCTGATTCTGCTCGACTTTCTCGACCAGGGCAAATCCAGCCGGATGTGTGAACCGTACGACATTGCGCTTCAAGTCGACGCGGTCAAACGCGTGCTTGACCATTTGGGGATTACACAGGCTGTTCTGGCCGGCATTTCTTACGGCGCGTCGGTCTGTATGCAGTTTGCGCTCAAATATCCCGAATATGTCAACCGGCTGGCACTCTTTAACTGTGTCGCTTACATTTCACCTTGGATAAAAGATTTAGGGGCAGGCTGGACAGCGGCGCGGGTCTCACCCGAAGCCTACTACCACATGACCACCCCATTTTTCTACTCGCCCGGCTTTTATAACCGCAACTTGGATTGGATCAGCGCGCGCAAAGACTTCCTTATAGAGAATTATTTTGGCGATGCCGATTTTTTGGATTCAATCGACCGGATGACCAACAGCACAAACGGCCACGACGTCCGCGAGCGGTTATGTGAGATTCAGGTAAAAACGCTGATAGCCGGCGGCCGGGATGACCTTCTCACTCCGCTGGCCGAGCAAAAATACATCAGTGAACGGATCCCAAATGCCAGCATGGTGACTATTGAAGATTGCGGCCACGCGACCATGTACGAAAAGCCCGAGTGCTTTTTGACTTTGCTGACCGGGTTCGCGAACTGCCAAGAGATTAAGCTGCAATGAGGATTTAACATGTCAAACAATATGATCGGCTATACATTTGAAGAAATCTTTGTGGGGATGAGTGCATCGTTTACCAAAACGATCACCGAAACCGACGTTACCTTATTTGCGGGCATTTCAGGCGACCTGAACCCCATGCACGTCAACGAACAATTTGCGCGGGGCACGATATTCCAAAGCAGAATCGCACACGGTATGCTGACCGGCAGCCTGTTCACCACCATCATCGGGATGTACCTGCCCGGCCCGGGCAGTATTTATCTGGAACAGGAGCTGAAATTCCTGCTGCCCGTCCGCTTTCAAGATACGCTAACCGCCACATGCACGGTCAAACGCAAGCTGGTACACAAAAAGAAAGTCATTCTCGATTGCAAGGTGATCAATCAGGACGGGGTGCTGGTCCTCGAAGGAACTGCGCTGGTCAAGCCGCCTAAAGACGCGCCCAAACCGGAGTTTGAGGTGAAGTGATTGTGCGAAAGAAAATGATAATGGCAGCAATCGCTGTGTTTGCGGCCGTGTTTATAGCGGGATGCGGCGGCGATGCGGCAGAATTGCCCGCGCCTGCGCCGGGTGAACCGGCTACGCAGCTTGTGCCAATGCCTGAATCAACGCAGGAATCGGAGCTTGAGCAGGAATCTGTACTGGAATCAGAGAATCCCCTGGCTCCTGAGAGCTGGTCTGCACACTTTGCAGCGCTGGTGGAACAGCTGGCCAAAGATGAGGGGGCTCGGTTTTGGGGAATACGCGGTATTCATCTGTTTGATATGACCGGTGACGGCGTTCCAAACTTGTTGGTTGAGGTTGGTCTTGAAATGGGTGCCGGCCCTTTTCTCTTTGTAGCGGGATGGGATGAAGTTTGGGAAACGTTCACGATGGATGACTTAGCCTTTTCCGGTTTTCCTCTGCGCTTTTTTGAGAGTGACCAAACCGGCCGGGTGATTTACTCGTCTCTTGTTTTTGATCACTTTTCGCGGGGCATCATTTATCGTGATACAAAGAGTGCTGCGCCGTTTAGAGCTGTGTTTTGTTCCGGCGCGGTTGATCATCATATTCTGCGCGAGTGGACGGGTACTGATTGGGAAACAATCGAAGAATTCGAAACAACGCAAGAATATCAAGACCCCAATGGCTGTGGCTGTGACATTCAGTTTGGCCGCAGCTCCAGCCATCCGACCATTGTGCATCTGGTTAACCTTGCATTAGAGGGATTTGCCGAAATCCCTGCGCCGCCGGTTTATTCATTCGACGGTTTAGGCGATGTGCCCACATTTTTTATACAAGAATACGCACCCGAAGTACAAGCTTGGATTTTCGAAGTGGCCGAAAACTGGGGCGGATAGGTCGAAATTAGCGCTTGACAGCCCAAACACCGGCCGTTATGATACCTGTATATCCGGACAAAATAAGCATCACGAGACTTCATGCGAACAGCGGAAAGGACGGGGCTGACACTGGATATCAAGGACAAAAACGTGGTCGAAATGCGCGGGATCACCATGATCTACCCGAACGGTATTGCCGCCAACCAGATGGTTGACTTTTCGGTCAAGGCCGGGGAGATCCACGCCCTGATGGGCGAAAACGGCGCGGGCAAATCCACCCTGATGAAGATTCTCATGGGGATGGAACGCCCGCAGGAAGGCGAGATATTTATTGGCGGCGAGAAAGTGAGCCTGAATTCTGCCCACGACGCCATTGCCAAAGGCATCGGGATGGTGCACCAGCACTTTATGCTTGTGCCCAGCTTAACGGTTGCCGAAAACATTGTGCTGGGCATTGAACCAAAACGGGGCGGCTTCTTTTTTGACGAGAAGGGCGCTGTCGAGCTGACCCGCCAGTTCTCTGAGCGGTACAGCCTGTTTGTTGACCCGGATGCCAAGATCGCCGACATCCCGGTTGGTATGAAGCAGAAAGTCGAAATTTTAAAAGCACTGGTGCGCGGGGCGAAGATTTTGATACTCGATGAGCCGACCGCCGTGCTCACCGCCCGTGAAACGGACGAGCTTTTCCGCCAGCTCACCCTGCTCAAGGAACAGGGCTTCACCGTCATCTTCATCTCGCACAAGCTGGCCGAAATCAAACAGATTACCGACCGGATGACCATCCTGCGCTCGGGCAAGTCGATGGGCGTGCACGTCACAAAAGACACTTCGGAACAAGAGATCAGCCGGCTGATGGTCGGCCGGGATGTCGTGCTCACCGTTGAGAAAACACAGGCCAGACCGACCGCCCCCGTGCTCAAAGTCCGCGGCCTGAACTACACCAACATCTGGGGCAAACAGGTGCTCAAGAACGTATCTTTCTCGGTGCGCCGGGGTGAGATTCTGGGGATCGCCGGGGTAGAGGGGAACGGCCAGAGCGACCTCGTCAAAGTGCTGTTCAACTTTGAAATCCCGGACAGCGGCAGCGTAAAGTTTGAAGACATCGAAACCATCGGAAAATCCCAAGCTGCCCTGCGCAGGCTGGGGGTCTCTTACATCCCCGAAGACCGGATGGTCTACGGCGCGTCCGGAATGGCCAACATCGAAGAGAATTTGATCTCCGACCGGTTTACACACAGGCGGTTCAATACCGGACCATTTTTTAACACGACCGCTATCCGCGAGGAATGTAACCGCCTGATTGGCGAGTTTCGGGTGCTTGCCCGCTCTCGCAAACAACGGGTCAAGATGCTTTCCGGCGGGAACATCCAAAAAGTCGTGGTTGCCCGCGAGTTTTCCTCTGACCCCACGCTGATTATCGCCGAACAGCCAACCCGGGGGATCGACGTGGGCGCGACCGAATTCATCCGAAAAAAGATGGTCGAGCTGTCATCTGAGGGCAAGGGAATCCTTCTCGTTTCTGCCGATCTTGCCGAGGTGATGGAATTTGCGGACAGCCTGATCGTTCTGTACGGCGGCGAGATTGTCGCTTACTTTGAAGATACATCCTCCCTGACCGACCTTGAAATGGGTGAGTATATGCTTGGTCTCAAAAAGCAAAGTGAGGACGAGATAAGGGGGGCTGTGCATGAATAGCGACCGGATGCTGGAACTCAAATTCAGCCTGCTGCGCGGCGCAGTGGCCATACTCATCTCAATCGGAGTGGCCGCCATCTTTATCTTTACGGTCTCTGAAACACCTTGGGATGCGCTTTATCAGTTGATTATCAGCCCATTCGGCAACACCCGCCAGATGTGGAATATCCTTGAGCGGATGATTCCCCTGTTGTTTACCGGGCTGGCTGTCTGCGTCATGTTTTCGGCCAAGCAGTTTAATCTGGCGGCTGAGGGCTGCGTCATGTTGGGCGCGTTTGTTTCCGCGCTGATCGCGATTTACGTCTCGATGCCGATGGGGATTCACCCGGTTGTGGCCATACTGGCCGGCGCGATTGTCTGCGGGCTGGTCATGCTGATCCCGTCGCTGCTCCAGACAAAATTCGGGGCAAGTGTGCTGGTCTCGACACTCATGCTCAACTTTATCATCCAGTTTGTTATCCAGTATTTTCTGGTGCATGTCTTTGCCGACCGCACACAGGGCGCGCTGATGACCGAGCGTTTTCAGCCGACCGCGATCATCCCGTTCATCCGGTTTGAGACCAACTGGGGTCTGGCGGTCGGACTGGTCATGGTCGTTTTGGTGTCGCTGTTCCTGTACAGAACCAGATGGGGCTACGCAATCCGGATGGTCGGGCTGAACAAGGAGTTCTCGGCCTATTCGGGGATGAAAGTGGCCGGGGTAATTATCCTGTGTCAGGTGATCGGCGGCCTGCTGGCCGGGATGGGCGGCGGAATCGAGATGCTCGGTTACTTTGACCGCTTTCGCTGGCGGCTGCTGCCCGGCTATGGCTGGAACGGCATCACCATCGCGATTCTCGCCAAAAACAACCCGATCCTCGTGCCTTTTGCCGCCTTCTTTCTCGCTTATCTCAGCCGGGGTTCGATGAATATGGCAATTCGCACCGACATGCCATTCGAGATGCTTGAGATTATCCAGGCGGCCATCTTCCTCTTTTTTGCCGCCGAACACCTGATGGCCAAAACCCGCCAGAAGATGGTGGTCAAAAAGGCAAAACAGGAGATGCAGTCTGCCGCGAAAGGGGTGGACGAAACATGTTAGCGCAAATTATGAGCAGTGTGTTCACCACCGTTTTTCTGGCCTCTGTCCTGCGGATTACCACCCCGATCTTGTTTGCGGCGCTGGCTTCGGCGGTGTCTGAGCGGGCGGGTGTGGCCAACATCGGCCTTGAGGGGATTATGATGATCGCCGCGCTTTCCGGCGTACTGTTCAGCGCATGGAGCCAGAGCGCGTTTATCGGGGTGCTGGGCGCGGGGATGATGGGTGTGCTCGTCGGCTTGATGATGGGGTTTTTCTACCTCAAACTGGGGACGGATATCATCCTGGCCGGTATTGCCGTCAACATGCTGGGCGGCGGGGGGACGATCTTCTTCCTGTTCATTTTAACCGGTCAGCGGGGGACCTCTGCCGCTGTGCTCAGCCGGATGGTGCCCGCCCTTGAAATGCCGTTTTTAGAGGGGATTCCGGTGCTGGGCGCGTTCGCCCGGCAGTCGATTTTGACTTATGTTGCGTTGCTTTGCGTCCTGTTGGTTTACATCCTCTTTTACAAGACCCCGCTTGGGTTGAAAATCCGTGCGGTGGGTGAAAATCCCAACGCGGCCAGCTCGGTCGGGATGAGCGTGAACAAGGTCAGCTACATTGCTCTTGGGCTTTCCGGCTTTTTGGCCGGGCTGGGCGGGGCGTATATGTCCATGTTCGCGGCTATGGGTTTTTCGGCCAACATGGTGGCCGGGCGTGGGTTCATCGCGCTGGCCGCCCAGACAATGGGCCGGGGTGAGCCGCTGGGGACATTGCTCTCATCCCTGTTGTTCGGGGCGGCCGACGCGTTGAGCAACCACATGCAGGGAACCGGCCTGCCCTCTCAATTGGTGGCGACATTGCCCTACCTGATCACAATCATCGGGCTTTCCATGTACACATGGCGGACGATTAAAAAAGCCAAGAGAATCCGAAAGCGGCATAGTGAGCCGGCCAACTCAGGCGAGGAGAGTTAAGATGACTGGTCAGTCAATTGCGAATCGCGAGTTGTAATTACCAACTTTAAGGTCAAGGGCATTTTATCGGAATCTCCGATGGATTAGAAATGGGCGCTACCCGCCCCATACCCCGGGGTTACTTTGGCCGCGGCCCCAAAGTAACCAAAACGCCACCGGGGGAGGTCGCGCTTTGCGCTTATCTCCCCCGGCCCCCCTCTGAGGTCAAGGTCAAGGGCAAAGTCAAGGACTGTTAGGTGTAGCGTTTATTGAGCTCGTGTTTTCAGCACGATCAAACAAAGGAATAAGGTGAATTATTTGCAAAAAATACCGATTATTCTGGACGGTGACCCCGGCCACGACGACGCGATTGCCTGGATGCTCGCTTTTGCCCGCCAGGAGCTTGACATCCGCGGGGTGACCACCGTTTCGGGAAACGCGTCACTCGAGCGCACAACCCGCAACATGCTTCAGATTTTCACCCTGCTCGGCGGGCGGAGTATCCCGCTGGCCCGCGGGTCGGAACGGCCGATCACCCGCCTGCCTTTCGCCACCCCCTCTGTACACGGGGTATCCGGCCTGGACGGCCCGGCTTTGCCCGAGCCCGACATCGCGCTGTCCGAGCTGAGCGGGGTAGGGCTGATGGCCAAAATCCTGCGCGAAAGTGAAACGCCGGTCACCCTTGTGCCCACCGGCCCGCTGACCAACGTCGGTGCGCTGCTGCTCGCGCATCCCGAGCTGAAAACTAAGATCGCGCACATTTCCCTGATGGGCGGCGGGATTCTAAAAGGCAACTGGACTCCGGCGGCTGAGTTTAACATTCTGGCCGACCCGGACGCCGCAAAGATCGTGTTTGAAAGTGGGATCCCCATCACAATGGCCGGACTGGACGTGACCGAAAAGGCGCTGATCACCCCCGCAGATTTCGAGCGGATTCGTGCGGTGGGCAACAAAGTCGCGGTCATCGTGGCCGACTGGCTCTGCTTCTTCTACGAGTTTCACAAACAGTTGGGCTACCCCGGTGCGCCGGTGCATGACCCGGTGGCGGTCATCGCGTTGGTCAAGCCCGAGATTCTGACCATCCAGGAGATGTATGTGCAGGTCGAAACTTACGGTGAGTTTTGCAAAGGCGCAACCATCGGCGACGTTTACAAAGTTTCAGGCAAACCGCCCAATGCAAAAGTGATCATGGATATCGACCGCGGGGCTTTCGTCGACCTGATCGTCGACGCGGTCAGCCGCTATTAAAGGAGGTGCCGCGAAATGCAAAAGAAGACACCGATCATCATCGATTGCGACCCGGGAATTGACGACATCGCCGCCCTGCTTTTGGCCAGGCAAATCCCGCATTTTGACGTTAAAGCCATCACAACGGTGGCCGGGAATGTCCCGCTTGCGTTCACAACCCAAAACGCGCTGCAGCTGCTCAGTTTTATGGATTGGGATGTACCGCTGGCCAGAGGGGCGGAGGGGCCGCTCAGCCGCCCGCTTGAGACCGCCGAGGATGTCCACGGTAAAGGCGGGATGTGTGGGCTGACCTTACCCGCCGCCAATCGCCGGCCGGTTGATCTGCCTGCCTGGGATTTAATCTACCAAATTGCGAAAAGGGAAGGGGGTAAACTCGAAATTGTCGCGGTCGGCCCGCTGACCAATATCGCGGTCGCGCTGGCCAAATATCCCGATTTGACCAAGCTGATCAATCGGATTACCATCATGGGCGGTGCGTTTTTGGCCGGAAACACCACCCCGGCCGCCGAGTTTAACATCTACGTTGACCCCGAAGCCGCCAAACGGATTTTCACCAGCGGGATACCGTTCTACCTCTGCCCGCTTGACGTAACCCACTGCGGATATATCACCGAAGAGGAACTGCGCGAGATTGGCGGTTTCGGCTCGAAAGAATCCGAATTCTTCCGCGACATTTTGCTCAAAGGGATGGCCATGTCCATTTACTCCGGCGGCAAAGGTGTGCCGCTCCACGACCCGCTGGCATTGCTTTTTGCCGCAGACCCGAGCTGCTTTACGTTTACCGGATGTTTTGTCGGTGTCGAGACCCAAGGGCCGGTCACCCGCGGCAAGACGGTCACCGATGTTTACAGTGACAAAAAGCTTGACAAAAACGGCTTTTACGTGCAAACTGTTAACCGTGATACATTTATCGGACATATAAAAAACCTGATGTCGCGCTACACAGACGAGAGGAAATCATAGCGCATCCCGCGCTATTTAATTTCAAAGCACCACAAATATTTGATTAGGGGGATATTTATGAAACACACTTCACGCGCTCTTTCGACACTTGTCATCATTCTCAGCATAGTTTTAGCCGCTTGTGGCGGTGGCGGGCAGCCGGCTGCCGGAAACGACGGGAACCCCGGCGAAACCGGACCTATGCTCGAAAGCGCCCCGATTAACGTAGTCAGCATCCTCAACGGCAATTTAGGTGACCGCTCGTTCTTCGATTCGGCTGAAGCCGGTCTGCAAGAGCTTGAGGCAATGGGCATCATCACTTACCGCACCCTCCAACTGGGCGGCACAGACGCCGACCAGCCCCGCTGGAGAGACACGCTGATTGAAGTATCCGACAGCGGCGAGTTTGATGTGGTCATAGTCGGTACCTGGCAGATGAACGAGTTCCTTGAAGAGATCGCGCCTCAGTTCCCCGACCAGATGTATATCATCTATGATTCGGTTGTCAACCTGCCCAACGTGCTCAGCCTCAATTACAGGCAAAACGACATGGGCTTTATCATCGGGGCGTTTGCCGCGGCCATGACCACCGAGACCGATTTCCCCAACATCAACCCCGACCCGGTTATCGGCTTTGTGGGCGGTGAAGACGGCCCGGTCATCAACGACTTTTTGGTCGGATTCATCGAGGGTGCGCTGTCGGTTAACCCCGACATTCGGGTGGACACCCGTTATGTGGCCAGCTTTGTCGACCCGGCCGGCGCACGGGAACTTGCCCACGCTATGATCATCCAAAACAATGTGGATATCATCTGGGGCGTGGCCGGCCTTTCGGGGAACGGAGCGGCCGAAGCCGCTTTTGAGAACAACGCGTGGTTCATCGGCGTTGACTCCGACCAGGAAGCTACTTTCGTCGGCGCACAAGCTGCCTTGGCCGACGTGACTTTGACTTCCGGGCTTAAAAACGTAGGGGAATCGCTGATCTGGGCGTTCACCGAGCTGGACGCCGGCAGAACCCACTGGGGCCAGGAAATCTGGCTTGGCCTTGACATGAACGGCGTGGGCATTGTCACCGACAAAAACTTTGCCACCACACCTGCCCATGTACAAGAGCTTACCCTCAGGGCGCTGGCCGATGTTGAGAGCGGCGCGGTCACGGTTGGTTCGGCATTCGGCGAAAACGCGGTCGACGTCGCCGCCCTGCGCGAATCTGTACGCCCCTAACGGCAAGCAACATTCATATTTAAGGAGTTGTAAACGGCATGTCAACACCACACATTTCCGCCGAAAACGGCCAGATCGCCAAAACGGTACTCATGCCCGGCGACCCGCTGCGCGCAAAAAAGATCGCCGAGACTTTTCTCGCCGGCGTGGTACAGATCAACGCAGTCCGCGGGATGCTTGGCTTCACCGGAAACTACAACGGCAAGCCGGTATCGGTGATGGGCAGCGGGATGGGTATGCCCTCAATCGGCATTTACACTTACGAGCTGTTCACCCAGTACGGGGTTGAGAACATCATCCGCCTCGGCTCAGCCGGCGGATATCTGCCCGACCTTGCCCTCTACGACGTGGTCATGGCCTCAAGCGCGTGGACTGAGAGCTCCTATGCCCACACCATGAGCGGAAGTGAGGAGTCAATCGCCTACCCGAGCGAGGCGCTGAACAAGACTTTGGCCGACAGCGCAAAGGTGCAGAACATTCCCTTGCGCGCCGGCACAATCCACAGCAGCGATGTTTTTTACCGCGAGCCGTGGCAGGGTGAAACCCCGCCCTACTGGCACAAAATTCGCGACGAAAAAGGCTGTATGGCTGTTGAGATGGAGAGCTTTGCGCTCTTCCACAACGCGAAGGCAACCGGCAAAAACGCCGCTTGTCTGCTGACCATCTCGGACAGCTTAGTCACTTGGGAGGCCGCCTCCCCCGAAGAGCGCGAAAAGGGATTCGTCAACATGATGAAAATTGCACTTGAAGCGCTCTAACGCTCTATTCATAAAAAACGGGTGCCATTTGGAGTGGCACCCGTTTTTATATGTAGCGCCGGACTTTACTTTTGTATTTAGTTGTACCGTCCCGTGGTAAAATGGTTGAAAGATTAGTTCTGAGGAGCGATTAAAACTATGGGACAAATATTACACGGAAGCGCCAGAACGACAGAGGCAACCCGCCGAGCAATACAAAAT
>WRBI01000062.1 GCA_009784625.1 Oscillospiraceae bacterium
GAGTTTTATCGGGGGGTGCGGGGGATTCTTAAGGGGGGCCAGCTGGGGGCGAGCCCCCTGCCCCCCTTAAGTGCCCTTTTTCTGGTTACTCTTTTTGGGCAAGCAAAAAGAGTAACTCGGGGGTTTGGGGGCGAAGCGCCCCATTTCATTTCCATCGGAGATTCCGATATGTCCTTAATGCCCGAAAGGCAAGGACATCGGAGATCCCGATAAAAAGCCCGAAAGGCAAGGCAAAGCAAAGCACAAGCCAACCAACTAAGACGACTTCCGCCCAGCCCGCAGGCAAACCACAGCCACGGTATTAACCACTACCGACCCAACCAAAAGCAAAGTAGCATAAAGCGTACCAACCGTAACCGCCAACGCCACCCCGCCAGCCAACAAAACCACCCCAAAACAAAGCAAACAAATCCCAGCCATCCGCCGCCGGGAAGACACAAACCGACCCTTGCGCTCCCATTCCATAAAGAGTAAAACCCCCAGCCTAAATCATAAGGCGATAAATCTTAGCGGCATCCTGTGCCCCGACCGGCACAATACTCCCCCGGCTGACAAAATGCGAAAACTTATCGGCCATCTCGTCCAGCCGGTCGGTGGGAATCCCTGCCTCACCCAGCCGAATCGGCATCCCAATTGAAGTGAAAAACGCCTCCAGCCGCCGGATGCTCTCAAGAATAGCCGCATCCGGATGATCGTAAGCAAGGTCAACATCCATCACCCGCACCGCAAACTGCGTAAACCGCGGGATATGATGCTTGTAAACATATTTCATCCAAGCGGGGAAAGAAACAGACAAACTTGCACCATGTGCAAGGTCATATATCGCGCTCATTTCGGCGCCCAGACCGTGTGAAACCCAGTCGCCTTTGCGTCCCCTGTCAAACAGGGTGTTGTGTGCCAGTGTACCCGCCCAACAAATTTCGGCACGGGCATGGTAGTCGGCCGGGTTAGAATAAGTGATCGGCGCGTTGTAAAGGACAGAGCGCATTACGCCCTCCAGCATCCGGTCGCTCACGTCTACGTTTGTGTCTGACGTGAAATAGCGTTCCATAAGATGTGCCAGAATATCCGCGCAGCCGCAGCCGATCTGATAAGGCGGCAGGGTAAAACTGAGCGCCGGGTTAACGATAGCGAACCTAGGAAAGATGAGCGGTGTGTTGATTGAGCGTTTGTAGCCGGTCTCTTCATTTGTAATCACACAGGAAAGGCTGGATTCACTGCCCGCGGCAGGAATGGTCAGAACATTGCCGGTAGGCAAAGTGGATTTCACCACCTCCTGCCCGATAAAGAGCGGCCAGATATCGTCCTCGATGGTCGCGCCGACCGCGATTGCTTTAGAGGAATCAATGACGCTCCCACCCCCAACCGCCAGAACAAAGTCAATCTGTTCGCGTTTGGCCAAGGCAGTTCCCTCCCGCACCAGTGAAAGGCGGGGATTGGGCAAAACACCGCCCAGCTCAACAACGGATAGCCCCGCGTCGTTTAGGGAGGCCATCACCCGGTCATACAGTCCGGATTTCCTGATACTGCCCCCGCCGTAGTGAAGCAGGACCTTTTTGCCACCCGCCGCCACTACCGCCTGACCCACCTGTGCTTCGGTGTCCTTGCCGAATATTACCCGAACCGGATTGAGAAATTCAAAGCTCTGCACGCCTGCGACCTCCCTGTTGTTGCTGATAAGCCTATTGTAACGGATTAAGCGGGTCTTGTAAAGTCGGCGCAGGCAAAGCAGTGCATCTTGGAAATTGGGCGAAATAGGTGTATAATGGGAAAGTTCGCAAGAGTTGCGTCCTCCAAACCGGCTTGGGCAAAGCCGCTGTACAGCACGAACCTAAATCATCCAAACAACACCTGAGCGGAGGTATTAACATATGCTCGAAGACAAAAACAAGTTTCTAAGTTTGCTCGCGGGGCGCAAGATTCTGTTCGTGGGCATTGGGGTCAGCAACACCCCGGTGATTGAACAGCTGGCTGGCGCCGGACTGGACTTGACTGCCTGCGACAAACGGGAGGCCGCTCAGCTGGGCGAAATTTGTGCGCGCTTGTCGGCCAAGGGAGTCAAGCTGCTGCTGGGCAAAGACTACCCTGCGGCGTTTGAAGCGGATGTGCTTTTCCGCACACCGGGGATGTATTTTAACCTGCCTGAGTTAAACGAGTTCCGCGCCCGGGGCGGGATTGTGACCAGCGAGATGGAACTGTTCTGCCAGTTCTGCCCCTGCCCGGTTCTGGCGGTAACCGGCAGTGATGGAAAGACCACCACCACCACCCTGATCGCCGAACTGCTCAAAGCACAGGGGTACAATGTTCATTTGGGCGGAAACATCGGCCGGGCCCTGCTGCCTGAACTCGAACAAATCTCGCCGGGCGATTTGGCTGTCCTTGAACTTTCCAGCTTTCAGCTGATCTCTATGCGGTGCGCGCCCGAGGTGTCGGTGGTCACCAACATGACTCCCAACCATTTGGATGTGCACAAAGACATGCCCGAATACATCGACGCAAAGCGGAACATCCTCGCCCACCAGAACGCGTTTTCGCGGACGGTTCTGGGCGCGGACAACGAGATTTCGGCGTCCTTTGCCCCTGAAGTGCGCGGGCGGCTGTCTATGTTTTCGCTCAAAGAAAAAGTCAGGAACGGGGCGTACATGCGCCCGGACGGCCTGCTCTGCCGGGTTGCGCAGGGGAAAGAGAAAGAAATCCTGCACCGGGACGAAATCCGCCTGCCGGGTGAACACAACATAGCAAACCTTTTGGCGGCTGTCTCGGCTTGCGGAGACCGGGTGGATGTTTCGACCATCGCAGAAGTTGCCCGCACATTCGCCGGGGTCGAGCACCGGATCGAGTTTGTCCGTGAGCAGGGCGGGGTGATCTGGTACAACGACAGCATCGCGACCTCGCCCACCCGCGCGATGGCGGGGCTGGCCAGCTTTTCAAAAAAGATTATCCTGATCGCGGGCGGTTATGATAAAAACTTGGAGTACGCACCGCTTGCTCCCGCTTTGACCGAAAAGGTGAAAGTGCTGGTTCTGATGGGCGCGACCGCGGATAAAATCGAGGCCGCCCTGCGCGAATATCCCGGTTATCAGGACGGTGCGCCGGTGATTGTCCGGGCAAAGGATATGGAAGACGCGGTGCGCCTGGCCGCAAGACACGCGCAGCCGGGCGATGTGGTCAGTCTCTCACCGGCCAGCGCGTCCTTTGACAGCTATAAGAATTTTGAAGAGCGCGGCCGCCACTTTAAAGAACTGGTGCGCGCCCTGTAACCGGAGGGACAAATGGAAATCAAAGAAGTATTGCGGGAACTTTCAATCCAAAACGGGATGGCCGGACAAGAGGGCGGTGCGGCTGAAAAAATCGCGGAGCTGCTCGATGGGTTCGGCCAGATATCCTTCACCCCGCTGGGCAGTGTGATCTGCCGGGTGCGCGAACCGCAACCCGGCCAGCCCGACCTTTTGCTGGACGCGCATATGGACGAAATCGGCCTGATCGTTACACACATCGAGGATTCGGGATTCTTGCGGGTGGATTCTTGCGGCGGGGTGGACCGCCGGGTTCTGCCCGCTTGTCAGGTGACTGTACACGGCCGGGACGGCCCGGTGTGCGGGGTGATCGCCAATACGCCGCCCCATCTGAGCAGCGGGGAGAAGAAATTCCCGAAGCCGGACGAGCTTTATCTGGACATCGGATACACAAAAGACGAGGCCGAAAAGCGGGTGCGGCCGGGTGACCGGGTCAGCCTCCCGGCGGCGTTCCGCGGGCTTTTGGGTGATCGTGTAAGCGGAAAAGCGCTGGACAACCGCGCCGGGTGCGCGGCGATTCTCCACGCGGCGCGGTTGTTGCGCGAGGCTGAGCTTAACTGTGGGCTGAGCCTGCTCTTTTCGTCTATGGAGGAGATCGGCGGGCAGGGCGCAAAGACGGCGGCTCACGCAATTTCCCCCACCCACGCGATTGTGGTGGACACATCCTTTGCGCTCACGCCGGGGTCTGAGAAAACCGAATGCGGCGAGATGGGCAAAGGCCCGATGATCGGCATCTCGCCGATTTTAAGCAGCAGGATGAGTGACCGGCTGGTTAAAATCGCGAAAGACGCGGACATCCCATATCAGTTCGAGGTGATGTCCGGCCAGACGTCGACCAACGCCGATTCGATCGCGGCAACCCGTGCCGGTGTGATCACCGGGCTGATTTCAATACCGATCAGATACATGCACACCCCGGTCGAGACGCTGTCATTCGCCGACTTGGAGGCGGCCGGCAATCTGCTGGCCGCGTTCGTCAAAGATTTCGGCAAAGGGGGCCAAACCGCGTGAGCAAGTTGATCGAGAACATCAAACGCCTGAGCGGCCTGCCCGGTGTTTCGGGGCGGGAAGAAGCCGTGCGCGACGAGATTTTTGCCCAGATTCGCGACCATTGCGAAAGTTGTGAGGTTGACCCGCTCGGCAATCTGATCGCGTTTAAAAAAGGGGAGAAGCCCCCGCCAAAGCGGCTGCTGCTGGCCGCACACATGGACGAAGTCGGGTTGATCATCACCCACATTGAAGACAACGGGATGCTCCGGTTTGCGCCGGTGGGCGGGATCGATGGCCGGGTCGCCTTCGGAAAATGGGTGGAAGTCGGCCGGAACCGCCTGCCCGGTGTAATCGGCGGCAAGGCGGTGCATCATCTGTCAAAAGACGAGAAAGAGTCCGTTCCCGCCTGGGACAAGCTGTTCATCGACATAGGTGCGGCAAGCAAAGACGAGGCCGCAGAGCGAGTATCCCCGGGTGAGCGGGTGGTGTTCGCGGGCGAGTGCGCCGAATTTGGCGACGGTCTTCTGATAGGCAAAGCGCTGGACGACCGGGCGGGCTGTGCGCTGCTGATCGAGTTGATACACGGGCAATTGCTGTACGACTGCCACTTTGCATTTACCGTACAGGAGGAGATCGGCTGTCTGGGCGCAAAGACGGCCGGATATGCGCTCAAGGCAGACATTGCCATCGTGGTCGAGACCACAACCGCCGCCGACATCGAGGGGACAGCCCCCGACAAACAGGTCTGCAAATTGGGCGGCGGGCCGGTCATCCCGTTTATGGATAAGGGCACGGTCTACGACAAAGCACTGTACGGCCTGGCGTTTGAAACCGCGGAAAAAGCCGGTCTGCCCTGTCAGACCAAGTCGGTGGTGGCCGGCGGAAACGATGCGCGCTCCCTCCAAACGGCGGGGGGCGGCGCGCGGGTGCTGGCCGTCAACCTGCCCTGCCGCTATCTTCATTCGCCCTCGCTGGTTATCTCAAAAGCGGACGCAGCCGCGGCCCAAAGTTTCTTAACGGCACTGATCAATGAAATCGGAGGAAGATCATGAAGCAGACTTTTTTTAAGATATCCGAGCGGGTGCAAACACTTGCCGGTCAAGTAGAGGCGCAGTGCGCCGAAGCCTTTGCCCGGGTGAACGAAGTCGCCGAGTATAACTCGCTCAAAGTGCTTTCCGCATTCCAGGAGGAGTGGGTGAGCGAGGGGCATCTGGTCGGCACGACCGGTTACGGCTACTCCGACCGGGGACGGGACAAGCTGGACGCCGTTTTTGCCCGCGCGTTCGGGGCGGAGGACTGCATAGTCCGGCACAGCATTGTCAGCGGGACAGCGGCCATTTCTACCGCGCTCTTCGGGGTGCTCAGGCCGGGGGATACCGTCGTATGCCTGGCCGGAAAACCACACGATACCCTGCATCAAACATTTGGAATCGGCGGAAAACCGGGGATCGGCTCGCTGACCGAGTTCGGGGTAATACGCAAAGAACTCGACCTGCTCCCGGACGGCAAAGTTGATCTGGCCGCTATCCCGGGCGCGGTCGAAGGTGTGAAAGTCGCGTACATCCAGCGCTCACGCGGGTACAGCCTGCGCCCGTCGCTGATGATTGACGAAATCGCTGAAATCATTAAGATTATCAGGAAGGCGAATCCCAAAGCCATTGTGGTGGTGGATAACTGTTACGGTGAATTTGTAGAGACCCGTGAGCCAACCGATGTGGGCGCGGATTTGATGGCCGGTTCGCTGATTAAAAATCCCGGCGGCGGCATCGCACCCACCGGCGGTTACATTGCCGGAAAAGAAAAATTTGTCGAGATGTGTGCCCACCGGCTGACCGCCCCCGGCCTTGGCCGGGATGTGGGCTGTGCGATGGAACACAACAAGGACATGTACTTAGGCTTCTTCTATGCGCCGGGGGTGGTGGCCAGCGCAGTCAAAACCGCCATCTTTGCTGCCGGTTTGTATGAGGCGATGGGCTGCGAAGTCACGCCCAAGATGAATGAGCTGCGCACCGATATCATTCAAGCGGTGGTGCTGGGCAGTGCCGAGCGGCTGGTTTCGTTCTGCCAGGGGATTCAAAAAGGCGGGCCGGTTGACTGCTTTGTCACCCCCGAGGCGTGGGATATGCCCGGCTATGACAGCCAGATCGTCATGGCGGCGGGAACTTTCCATATGGGTGCGTCGATTGAGCTGAGTGCCGATGGTCCGATTCGTCCTCCGTTTGCCGCGTGGATGCAGGGCGGGCTGAACTACCCGACCGGCAAGCTGGGGGCGATGCTGGCGGCGGAACAGTTGACAATTAACAATTAGCAATGCACAATTAACAATGAAAGTATCGCTTCGTGATGATTTTAATCACGCACAGCGATACTTTCATTGTTAAATACACTATCCGAATAACCGGCCCAGCAGGCCGGGGTTTCGCTTTCGATGGTCGCGCACTTCGGGGCGCATATTGACCAGAATTGTGTCCTCGCCGATCATTTCTATGTCACACCAGTTAATGACGGTATCCTCTTCCCGCAAGAAGAGGCCGAACAACCGGCACTTGCCGTAGATGATCAGGGTGCAAATTTTGGCGGTCACCGTGTCGACCTCCACGTCCGAGACCGCGCCAAGGCTTGAGCCGTCCCGCACGTTGATCACTTCTTTGTACCGCAAATCGGATATACGACAGAGCATATGCGCCACCCCCGTACATTGTATGCGCGGGGGTGGCGAGGTAGTACGTTAATTTGTCAGCATGAAAGTAACCGATATCAAGTCAAAACTAAAAATAACTACATATTTTTGCGCAAGACCAAAGTGTGCACGGATTAACAATTGATCTGGCATTGACAATATATATAAAACTATCTATACTTACAACATACAAAAGCGTATGAGCATCATTTGTAAGGAGGAATGAGCGTGAAATATTGCATCTGGAATAATAAGGGCGGTGTTGGCAAATCGTTTTTAACGTTTTGCTTGTCAACGGAGTATGCTTTACAAAAACCTGACGAAATTGTTGTTGTGGCGGATTTATGCCCACAAGCTAATGCTAGTGAGATGTTACTTGGCGGGAATGGTGACGGGCAGGAAAATCAATTTAAACTTCATGAAGCCGGGCGAACCATTGCCGGATATATTAAAGATCGCTACACAAAAAGCAGATTTGGCATGATGGGTTCGGAGCTGTCGTATTTTGTGAAGGTTTTCGATTACAATAACAGCGTTCCAGAAAACTTGTTTTTGTTATCCGGCGACTTTGAGCTGGATTTGACATCAGCGCTTATTCGCAGAGTGGAAACGGAACCTATAAAAGAAGCAGCACAGCGAGCAATGACAATGTTAAAGGATATTTTGTCGGCTTTTGAAGAATCATACAAGGGCAAAAAAGTAACTTTTTTTGTTGATTGCAATCCCAGTTTTGCCATTTATACAGAATTGGCGATGTTTGCAAGTGATAGACTGATTATTCCATGTACAGGTGATTTCGCGTCGCTTCGGGGAGTAAAGAATGTTGTCGAAACATTATATAATCCCAACAGTGGTAAGGATAAAGAAAGTATATTTAACATGATTAGCTTTAGCGAAAAGGCAGCTAATTTGAAACTAAATCTGCCGATACCGTATTTGGGTATAATCAATAAAGCTAGAACGCTAGATAAAAAAGCCACTGTTGCCTATGGCGCCCATGTACAAGAAATAAAAGCGTATTTCGATTCTATAAAGGATATCAAGGACAAAAACGACCGCAATGTTTCTCGAGAAGTTTTGGTTGAAGATATAAAGGACTGTAATAATATCTCACTGGTTGTAAATTACAATGGGATACCCATTTCAAAGCTTGAGCAAAAAAAATATAAAGTATATGACAAAGACTCGCAAATAAACCAATCACAGATTGACCCGTTTTTGGAGAACATCAATAAGGTGATTAATCATTTGTGAGTGCCTTTATCACATATAACCACATGCTTGCAAGTATGTTTGACCCGCTAACTTGACAAACTTTCACTTTGCCAAGTTAGCGGGTATTTTCGCGCCAAAATCACCACCCGAAAAACAGCCAATGCCGCAAAAGATAAAGCGCCCAGATGTGCAGCGGGTAAAAGAGATAGAAAAACCACTTGCCGAACGCGCCGCCCCCACCCTTTTCGCCGTTGTATAAAAAGATAGGAATCAGCGCGAGCGCCTGCAGGTGCTGGTATTCCTGAAAGCCGGACAGCCAGACGATGGCCGAGCCCCCCAAGACATAAACCAGACACATGGCAATCCGGTTATCCCGCAAAAAGTAAAAGGTGAGTGCCATAAACGGCAATAGATAATACCCCTCGACATTGAGCGCGGCGACTATCAGCGCGAGCAGCAGCACACCGCGGCCGAAAACATGGGCAATCCTGCCCGATTGCCAGTCGGCGGGAATTCCCTCCAGCATGACGATCATGGCCGCACTCACAGCCAGGGAAAGGAAGATGGTGTTGGTGATCGGCCAGCCGTCCACCGAGCGGGTGATCAGCGTGCTGCCGGCCAGCATGACCAGCCCCATGCCGCCAAGCCGCAGGATATACCCCAGCCGGTTGCGGGTGTGAACGAGGGATACGGTCATCAAAAAAGCAAAGCTGGGCGCGACCAGCCGCCCGACAAACCGAAACCAGAGCGGAAAGATATGCGGGAAGAAATAACCCAGGTGATCGACCAGCATGAGCGCGGCCATAATCATTTTGAGCGCAAAAGCAGATAATCCGGCCTTGTTTTGATCGTTTATCATTGTGTCCTCGCTTTTCCTGTATGAGTTCTTACTCCCATTATATACCACAAATTTGGCGGCAAGTACATGCTTTGCATGTTTTTGCCGTTTTTTTATCATAATATAATCATTACGAGTTCACTTGGAGGCAAAAGAAAAGTGCATGGATATACCGGAACGCTGGCCGAACAGCTTGGCCGCTTTGACTGTGACCCGGCGGTGGGGTTGACCACCCGCCAGGTTGAGGACTGTAGGGAAAGCTTCGGCCCCAACGCCCCTCCGCCCAAAGCGCAGAAAAGCCATATCACCCGGTTCCTTTTGGCGGCCCGGCAGCCGATGGTTGCCATTTTGCTGCTGGCGGCGGCCGCTGAACTCTTGATCAGCCCGGCCAGGCGGGATGTGGGGATCATCGGGCCGGTGATGGTTATCCTGCTTGTCTTCGCCGGCCTGACACTCATTCTTTGGCGGGAGGATAAAACCACGCTGGCGGTTGAGCGGCTGCGACTAGCCAGGGCAGCAAAGGCAAAGGTAATCCGCGAGGGTGTTTTGTCCATCATACCGGCCGGCGAAATTGTGCCGGGGGATATCGCGGTGCTCAGCGAGGGCGACATCATCCCCGCCGACGGACGGCTGACCCGCAGTGAGAACTTAACCTGCGATGAGCGCGCGCTCACCGGCACTATTCAGGAAAAAAACAGTGAGGCAATTCTGCCGGACGACACACCGATTGGTGAGCGAGTGAACATGGTATTCAGCAGCTGTGCGGTGACCGGCGGATGTGGGCAATTTCTGGTGACGGCCACCGGCGGCGGCACTGAGATGCAAACCCGCGCCGCCGGGGCGGATGACCAGGCTGTGTCCCTGATACAAACTGAGTTTGAAGAGGGCGGCAAATTGATGGCCGTTGCCGGGCTACTGGCTGGCGGGGTTCTTTTTCTGGCCGGACTGCTGCATGGGTTTCCGCCCGCACAGCTCCTTTTGGCGGCGGCGGCCTTTGCGGTGACCACCCTGCCCGGCGGGGTGCGCGCGGCGCTGAAGTTGACCCTTGCCCGCAAAGCGGAGGAAGTGTCCGAAGACGGTGTGGCCTTGCGCGACCCCTCCACGCTGGAAACTCTGGCAAGTGTGGATGTGATTTTGGCTGACAAGGCCGGGATGCTTACGCTTGAGCGGGCAAAACTGCGAAAAATCTGGCTGGCAGGCAGTGGGGGTGAGGACTACGCCGACCAGATCAGCGAGCCGGCCGCCCACCTTTTGCTGCTGGCCGCTTTAGCTTGTGACGGGCGGGTGGAGCTGCGTGAAGAAGAAGTTGCGCGGACCGGCGACTCGGAAGAGACAGCCATCCTGACCGCCGCCCTTGCCCACGGAATGACCACCCGCGAACTGGAGACCCGTTATCCCCGTGTTTTTGCGCTGCCGCCTAATCGGGGCCTGACAGTCACCGTTCATCAGGTGGGAGATCATTTGCTCGCCATTACAAAAGGCGGATTCGAAGATGTTTTGCCCCGATGCCAAAACGCGGAAAGCAGGTCCGCGTCACTGGCCAATCAAAAAATGGGAGGGGGAGAACTAAGTGTGACTGCGGTCGCTGTCCGTGAGCTGAGCATACTCCCTCAAGACTCCGCGGATTTGACCGGTGAGTTGACGTTGATCGGGCTGCTGGGCGTGTATGACCCCCCTTTTGCCCAAGCCCAGGAGGCGGTTGTCCGTTGCCGTCAGGCGGGTGTGCGCACGGTCATGCTTACAGCTGACAGTGAGATAACTGCAAGGGCGATCGCCGAAGAACTCGGTATTCTCGAGGAGGGCGAGCAAGTACTGACCGGGGATGCGCTGGCCGGGATGAACGATCAGGCGCTAACTCAAAAGATCGGGAGTTACAGCGTTTGCGCCCGGATTACTCCGAAAGACAAGCACCGGATTGTACAAGCGTGGCGCGCGCGCGGTGAAACTGTGGCTGTGACCGGCAGAACCGGCGCCGACTCGCCCGCGCTGAAAGCCGCACATCTCGGGATAGCGCTGGGCAATGAGCCGGCCGGCCTTGCGGCGGCC
>WRBI01000063.1 GCA_009784625.1 Oscillospiraceae bacterium
CCAAAAACATGCGCGAGCAGAACAATCCCGAGCACCGCGAGCATACCGCCTGAAAAGCTGAGAACTCCGGCAATCCCGCCGCGTATGCTCATCACAAACATGGATTTTAACACCGCCAGCAAAAACGCCTGCTTGTATCCGACAAAAAAGATGGCGTACATGGTCACCACGTTTGACAGCCCAAGCCGCATGTTGGGCGGAAGGCCGGGGATGGGCGGCAGCGCGTGTTCGAGCGCCGATAAAACCACAATCATGGCCAGCATCATTCCCAACAGGGAGGTCTGCCGGGTTTTTGCGTTTATATTTTTCATCTGATCGCAACTTTCGTTTATCTGGTAACCGCGTCCAGTCCGTTGTCTTCTGCCGGTATGCTCAGAAGCACTTAATTGGGCAGATACAGCCGGCTTAAACCAGCCGCCCCAAAGCCATGGTCAGGGCATAGGCGCAGAGAATCAACACAAAATTCTTGACTGAAAGCACAAAGGTCTCGTCCTTTGACTGTTTATCCAAAAAGCGGCGAACGTTCTTGCGCACCGGGATAAGCGTAACCAGCGAAGCCAGGCAAATCACTGGGATCGACCCAATCAAGACTGACACCACAATCGAAAGGTAAGCCGCGCAGTAAAGGCCGACATACAAGCCTAATGCGCCGCGCCGGCCGATATTGTGCACCAAAGTGTATCGGGTCTGACGGTCAGCTTGGGCGTCGCAGATGTTGTTGGCCAGCATGATATTGGCCCCGCACAATGCCGCCGGCAAGGTGACAATCCCGAACAAAGCCAGCCCGGCCAGATCGATATCCATCGAAAGGCGGAGGGACTGCGCGTCAAACCCAAGGCCAAGCGGCTGAAAACTTGGATCGTTGATGGTGGTGACAATGAACATAACCACTGTACCCACCACAAAACCGGAAACAAGCTCCCCGTAGCTGGATTTAGAAATGGGCGCCGGGCCGAACGAATAGGCCACCCCGGCCGCCAGACAGAAACCCCCCGCCAAAAGCAGGGTGAGCCCGTGTATAGAGACCAGATAAAGCCCAACTGCCGCGAACCCCAGCAGCATGGCCGCGATCAGCCCAAGGCTGACCCATTTGGGATAGTGCGGACTTAACTTGCGCTCGCGGACGTCTTCAAAGTGATGGTTGATGGCGGTGACCGCCATATCCAGCATCAGGGAAGCCGGGATATAAATCAGCGTACTGGTAAAATTAATCCTTCCCGTCGTGTAAAAGACATAGGCAAGCGCGGTCAAAAACGGGAGTATGGTGGCCAGCTTTGTGCGCATCTCAACAAAATCAAGGAATCGTTTAATCATCGCGGATACCTAAAGGTTTACACTGTGCAGGATTTTGAGCAGGGATTTTCGCTTTTCGGTCGATACACCGCGCAAGGCTTGTTCGCCCCAGCGGGCATAACGGGCAGCGACCACCCGGGCAGCGTCCGACCCGCCGGCATCCCGCACCGCCTGTATAAACGGGCCCAGCTCGCTTTGGGTTTGCATGACCGCCTGTGCACCGGCGCGCAGATTGGGGTCCTTTGCCATCGCCAGGATCAGCGGCAAGGTGACCACCCCGATCTTGATGTCGTTGGCCACCGGCTTTTGCGCGAGCGCCTCTGTCCACTCATAATCTTTGCAGTCATCCGCGATCTGAAAAAGCATCCCCAAACAACGGCCGAACCGGCCGAGTGACCTGGCCGCCTGCGGAGGCTCACCGCCCAGCACGCCGCCGATATAAGCGGCGATGAAAAAGAGCATGGCTGTCTTGCCGGAGATAATTCTCAGATAGGTGGGAAGGTCCAAGTCCAGGTTGCCGACATTGATGTGCTGGGTGTATTCCCCCCGGCAGATGGCCGAAAGTGCGCGCGAAAGGCGGGGAGCCAGCGGGATGTAGCCTTCCAGCTCTTTTAACTTTTGCCTGTCCATATCCGCCAGCATGACCAGACTCAAGCTGAGCAGGTAATCGCCGCAGATGACCGCACTCTTTGTCCCGAACTTTTGGTGGAGGGAGGGCATACCCCGCCGAGTGGCCGCATCATCGATTACATCGTCGTGTACAAGGGTTGCCATATGCAAAAGTTCAAGCGCGGCGGCGGCTTTGGCCGCGTCTTCGGGTACTTCCCCCTCAGGGTTTGCGGCGGCGGTGAGCAACAGCTGGGTACGCACACCCTTGCCCATGCTTTGAGAAAGATAGCCGGTCAGCTTGTCCAGGCCGGGGGCGGTGTTGCAGAGCGCGTCTCTTACCTGCCGTTCGCTAAGGCGTATTGCTTCTTGCAGTTCCAATAGTGAAGACTCCTTATCCAAAAGCATTAGCCGGCCTGCGCCAGGGCATCTTGTACAGCGGCGATAAATGCGCGGGAGGTGTAAGTTGCGTCGGTAACCGTGTCAACATCCGCCGACTGGGCAGCCAGCACCGCCTCAACCAGCTGAGCAAACGCCGGGTTGGCGACGCCGGGGGTTTCGGAATGTTCGGTGACCGATACCGCCAGGATCGCACCCTCATCAACGGTCACAGATACCGTGATGTCGCCGCCGTATCCGTCACTGCCTACACCCACGAAAATTTCGCCCACGACGCCGGCCAGTGCCAGCGCGCTGCGCACCGCTGTAATAAATGCCTGAGAGGTATAAGTCGCGTCGGTGATCGTGTCAACGCCTGCTGACTGGGCCGCCAGCACGGCTTCGGTCAGCTGGGCAAAGGCCGGGTTGGCAATGCCGGGTGTTTCGGAATGTTCGATGACCGCAATAGCCAGGATCTGACCGTCCTCCACCTGCACGCCAAGGGTGATGTCGCCGTTGTAACCCTCAGCCACGCCTACATAAAAGACTGCGTCCGGTACAAATTGCGCCAAAGCACTCTCCACCGCCGCGATAAATCCGCGGGAGGAGCCGGTCGCGTTGGTAACGGCGTCCACATCCGTCGATTGAGCGGCCAGCACCGCTTCAATAAGCTGGGCGAACGCAGGGTTGGCAATGCCGGGTGTTTCGGAATGATCGGTAACTTCAATGGCTGCAATTTGGCCAGCGTTCACGGTTACAGCAACCGTAATTTCGCCGTAATAGCCCTCAGCGGCCCCCACAAAAATCTCACCTTCGACCGGGGGCGCGGGTTCATCTTCCACAGCGGGCGCGGCCGCACTGCCCCCGCCCGATTCGATCAGGGCCTGTTGAACAGCCTCTATCAGCGCGGCTGAGCTGAAAGTCGCGCCCGTGTAGGTGTCTACACTGGCCGATTGCGCCGACAGCATAGCGGGGACCATCTGCGCAAACGCCGGCTGGTAAAAGTCCGCGGTCTCGCCGGGGGCCTCTACTTCTATGCCGGCGATCGTTCCGGTTTCGTCTATTGTCACCACGGCGATTACCTCACCGTGAAAGCCGGTCGCCCGCCCGGTAAAGACACCGGGTGTAAGCGCCAAACCGGTAAGGTCCGGCCCCTCTTCGACCGGCCGCCGCTCAGTCCAGATATTTTCACCGCTCAAGCTGCCACAGGCCGTAAAGAGCAGGCCCGCTATCACCAAGCAAATTATCAGTTTTTTCACGTTATTTTGCCTCTTTCCTCAATACATGTAGAGTGTACCCAACTTAGTCGTGGTACAGATACCATTTGCGCATGAAGTTTATGTTTCTCCACTTTTTGGCCAGCCAGGGCATGACATAGTAATCAAAAGAGAGCACTTTGCCGCCGGTAAATACCTGGGCCAAGCCCGCAAAAGGCAGCCACCAGAGGCCAAAGGGGAGCCCGGTCGTGAGCATAATCATAAGCGAGAAGAACATCACGCCCAAACCGGCCAGCGTAGTGAACAGCCCGGCAAGCAGCGCAAGCCCCACAAACAGCTCAAACAAGACAATCAAAGTCTGGAAGAATATCTCCGACCCGCTTGAGGCGAAGACCCATCCCTCCAAGAACCAGAGCATTGGCGTAGATTGCAGCCACATGTGCATATAGTCGCCAGCTACAAAAACCGAGAAGCGGATCTGATCCCAAAGCTCGAACTCAAAGACGGCGGGCCGGAACTGTTCGGCCACATTGTAAAAAGAATCCCGCAGCCTTGATTCGGACAGCCAGCCCAGAGCATATCTTCGATAAGCGTAGTAGATAAAGTAAATGCCCATAAACAATCGAAGCGGCACCAAAAAGAAGACCGGTGTGCGGTTAGAGAAATGTCCGCCCACAAAGCTGCGCTGATTGCGTATGTTGAAAAACTCATTCTTTATGTAAGAGAACACTTTGTTCCAGCCCGCGACCTGGAAGAAGTAAATGATGTTGATAAAGTGTTTGGCAAACATCGAGATAAAGGACGGGGGCGAAAATTTCTTCTCGTGTGTGCCGACATAAGACTGGCCGTACCTGCCGCCAATACAGACCATAGCCCCGTGGAACTTGGGCTTGTATTTGTTTTGGGGCGGGTTTCCATTTATTTCATCTACGATATTGGACGCGATGACAGGCGCGCAGGCCTCGCAGTTTTCGACCATCTGCGGAACCGGAACCTTTTCGCCCTCCGGGATATAGAACATGTTGTCACCGCCCACGTATACGTTGGGGTGGGTGAGTGAGCGCAAATAACTGTCTGTCTGTACCCGTCCGCGCGAATTTTTGCCAAGCCCCAAAGTCTCGGATTGCATAACAACACCCGAACCCTCGGTGCCCGCGCCCCAGATGACGGTGTGGGTGGACTCAACAATGGTTTGGCCGTCTTTTGAAACTTCAATCTCGTTTTTGCCTATCCGCACTACGTTGGTGCCAAGAGATACACTCACGCCCATCTTCTCCAGCCGCTTAACCGCCTTTTCCGCCGTTTTCTCGGGCAGGAAAGGCATCAGGCGCGGCAGCACGTCCACGTTTACAATGCGCACAAGGCCAGGGTCGATCTCGAACTTTTTACAGGCCAGCGGGGCATACTCAGCCAGCTCACCCGCCATTTCAACCCCGGTAAACCCGCCGCCCACTATGTAAAAGGTCAGCATTGACTTCTTGATTTCGGGGTCGGTTTCCCTGTACGCCTGGATGAACATATTCTCGATGTGGTCGCGCAGGCGGACCGCGTCGGTATATGACCAAAGGGTCAGGCTGTTTTCTTTCGCGCCCTCAACTCCGAAAAAGGTAGGCTTTGAACCGGTGGCCATGACCAGGTAATCGTAAGGATAGGTCGTGCCCTCGCTGGAAATGGTGTTGTTGTCGTAATCGGCCGAAGTGATGTTGTCCTGTACAACGGCAACATTACGCCCGGCAAATATTTTCTTGAGGTCCATGCGTATGCTGGATTCGTCTACCCGCCAGGCGGCCACTTCATGCAGCTCGGTCAGCATGGTGTGATAGGGGTTTTTGTCAATCAGGGTAATGGTTGCGTCTTTGCCTTTCAGCTTCTTTTCCAGCTTCTTCGCGATTAGTATGCCAGCGTATCCTGCCCCTAGCACAACAATCTTTTTGCTCATTCTACAACGACCCTTCTTTATTGATGCTTTTTTGTCAATTATAACATATATCACCCAAAAAGCAACAACGAATAGTTTGTCAAGTTATTCACAATAAACAAAGATTGTCACAAAAAAGACAAAGGGAAATGTGTGTTTGCACTTGTAATTCGACAGCCATAGTCTTATACTGTATGAGCAAGTTCCATAAGCTGGGCTTGAATATGTTCAAACATTAACAAAGGAGATTGATTTATGAAAAAGCGCATTGCCCTACTGACTTTGGGGCTGATGCTCGTGTTGGCCGCTTGCGGCAGCCCCGCACCAGCAGCCGACCCCGCACCGCCGCCGCAGCCGGACACCCAACAAGAAGCCGGACCCGCTGACGAGCCCGCACAGGGCCAAGACGGTTTGCCTCTTGCCACCGCCACTTTTAACCCCGGCACCTTTACCGCGACCGCACCCAGCTATAACGACAACCCGCTGACTGTTGCCGTCACTTTTGCCGAGAATCAAATTACCGGCATTGAGGTTGTTGAACACGGCGACTCTACTTACGGTTCCGGCTGGTTCTGGCGTTCGTATCCCGGTGTGCCCGACCAGATCCTCGTCCGGCAGTCTACCCAAAACTTAGACACATTCACCGGCGCGACCTTTACCCAAACCGCCATTGTGGCCGCGGTTGAAGACGCCATCGGTCAAGCGGGCGCAAACCCCGGCGACCTTGCCCCGCAGTCGATCTCCGCCCCGCTGTCCGGGGATCGGTTCATCCCCGGTTTCCATGAGATCACCGTGCCCCACAGCACTATGGATATCCACGGCGATCCGCTTGAAGAAGACGCACAGCGTATGCTTTACAGCGAAGAGGCAGACATGACCCTGCGCGTTTCATTCGGCAGAAACACCATGCATCTGCATTCGGGCGGCGCACGCGGCCTGGGTCAAGGCGAAGGCGGCCACGGCGAGTCGGCCTACACCGACGAAATCCAGGGCGGCACATGGGGCGGCTGGTGGTTCCGCCAGGTAGCCCACCACCAGATCAACGACCGTCAATCCACCCAGGTTGACACTGAAACAGGAGCGACCAGCTCGGCTTCGGCCATTGTTTGGGGTGTAAACCAAGCGATTATCGCCGCAGGCGGCAACCCGGCCGCCCTCACACCCGGCCCGGCCGGCCAAACCCAGATTACCCGCAACTACGCAAACCCGGATGCCAGATTCTTCGTCCCAGGCGTTTACGCGGTCACCGTTCCTGGCTTTGGCGGCGACCTTCCCATGACTGTCACCTTGGATAGAAGCAGCATCCGCCGGATCGTTGTCGGCGATCATTCTGAAAGTGATACCCAGTGGGAACAAGTCTGGCCGGCCATTCGCGACATGATTTACGAAGAGCAAACCACACTTGACCTTGAGATGGACACCTTTACCGGCGCGACCACATCGGCAAACGCCATCCTTGACGGTGTGCGCCAGGCGATGGCCGCCGCAGGCGAGACCAACCAAGCCAACCACTAAAAAATAGCACAAAAAAGCGCGGAACCAGTTGGTTCCGCGCTTTTTTCATTACCGCTCTACCCCTTCCATTTCATAAAAACACCTTCAATAATATCGATCAAAACAAAGAGCGCAAACCCGGCCATGCTGAGCACAACAATCCCGGCATACATCTGCACATAGTTGAGGCGCATCCACGCATCCAGGATAAAGAAACCCATCCCCCGCCTGGCGCCATACGCCTCCACAAAAAAGAGGATGGAGATGGCTGTTCCCAAAGAGATGCGCGCTGTGCTGAGAATCCCCCCCAGTGCCCAGGGCAGCGTAATGTAAAGGAACACCTGTACCCGGCCGGCCCCGTAACAAGTGAGCGTGTTGTAAGTCTGCTTTGGGATGTCTTTGACGCTGTCTCTGACCACCACAATGATTGGATAGACCACAATAATGGTGATCATAATGATCTTGGCGGCGTCGGTCAGCCCAAAAATCAACATGACCGCCGGCAGCAGCGCAACCCGCGGGATTGGATAAGTGAAGTAAAGAAACGGCGTTAATACTTTGGCGAAAACACCTTTGCCCGCTGCTGCGATCCCGACAATCAGCCCGATCAGCATGGAGAAGAGCAGGGCCATCCCAATCCGATAAAAGCTGTGGTATGCGTGGGTGAAGATATCCTGCCCGAGAAGGGCGGGCAATGCGCGCAGGACAACAAAAGGGCTTGGCAGCACGTTGACGCTCAGCGCCAAATGTGCGATCTGCCAGACGGCTAGAACCAGCGCCGCCCCGACTGAAAAGTTTACCAGTGCTGTAATCCCTTTTTTCATGGCCTTACATCGCTTTTTAAGAGTTGCCGCAATTCACTGCTGATTGCCGCGAACCCCGGCAGGCCGCGCGCGTCCGGACACCCAAAAACCGGGTTGTCAAGAATTTGAATCACCCGGCCGGGTGCGCGGGAAAGCACAACAATCTTCTGGCCGAGAAAAACGGCTTCTTCAATGCTGTGGGTGACCAGGATGGTGGTCGGGCAAGATTCTTCCCAAACGCGGAAGAAGAGCTCCTGCGTGGCCTCCCGGGTCACTTGGTCAAGGGCGGAAAACGGCTCGTCCATCAACAGCAGGTCGGGGTCCATCACAAAGGCGGCGGCGATGGCCACCCGCTGTTTTTGCCCGCCGCTCAAGCTGACCGGATAGCGGTTCCTAAGTTCGGATATCCCCAGCTTTTCAAGCACATAGTCAATTTTGTCCACGCAGCTGCCGATGTCCTTACACTTGATTTTCAGGGGCAGGATGACGTTCTTGTAGGCCGTTCGCCAAGGCAGCAGCCCGTAATCCTGGGTGATCAAGCCAACCGACATGTTTTTGTGGTCAATCGCGCCTCCGTATAAGGTTACCTGGCCGGTGTGGTGGGTGATGCTGCCGGCTAAAATGTTTAACAGACTTGTCTTGCCGCAGCCGCTCGGCCCTAAAATCGCATAGATATCACCTTTGTCGATCGAAAGACTGACATCGGCAAGGGCAGCGGTTTGCGCATAGTTCAGGCTTAGGTTGCTTATATTCAACATTGTGTTACCGGTCAGTTCGCGATGTCAAAGACAATGTCGCCCACCGAAAGTTCACGGGTGAGAAGGCCGCGCTCGCGGGTAAAGTCCAGCGCATCCTCCACGATCGCGGGCGCCGGCATCGCGTAAGGCGGAAATTGCGGGATAACCAGTGTGTCGCGAAAGTGTTCGGGGTATCCAACGCTCATCACCAGCGCATCAATGAACGCCTCCCGCTCGGCGGTGTTCAAAAAGTCCACCGCCCGGTTGAGTGCGCGGTAAAACGCCTGCAGCTCATCCAGCTTTTCCACGGTCGTTTCTCTTCTAAAGGCCAGAATAAAAGGGTTGATGCCAAGTTCCTGTGTGTCGGTGAGCTGTATATATCCGGTCTCCAGCGCTATGGCGGCAAATGGGTCGGGCAAAATTGCGCCCTGCGCCTGTCCGCCCAAAAGCATTTCAAGCCGGGTGGGCAGGGCGGGCACTTCATCGGTTGAGATTTCGTCCATGTTCATGCCTGCCGAAGCAAGGGCCCTGTCCAGTATGTAGTCCATCGATGTGTTTGAGGTCATCAAAATATGCTGGCCGCGCAGCGCTTGGATGCTGTCTATCCCCTGCCCGCCGATCAAAGACGCCAGGCCAATGGTTGATGTGGTGGCGACTAAATCCACCCCCGCCTCCTGATAGATGGCAAGCTGTACCAGGTCAAAACTCATCCCGTCGATGTTCGCGTCTGCCTGAAAAGCTATGTCCCGGTCTCTGGGGCTAAAGAACTGCTCAAGATGTACTTCCAGCCCCTCGTCTTCAAAGAAACCCTGGTCGGCCGCGATAAAGATCGGAAAAGTCTCCAACGCCGGCATGGTTGCGATGGTCAGCGGGGCCAGAGGCTGGCTGCCGCCTGTTTCTTGCAGCTCTGCCTGGGGTGCTGCGGGTTGTTCAGCGCTGCCGGTTTGATTCAGCCCGCCGGCACAAGCTGTCAATAAAATAGCAGCAGCGAGAGCGCCGGTCAATATTTTTTTCATAGTAAAGATGCTCCTAACTTTAATAATCGATGGGTATGCGCTTTGAGCTTGGCTGTTTTAAAGGGAAGGACGTTTACGTCATGTGAATGATAGCACGAGTATAAGGCTGTGTCAAGTAGTTTGAACCAGGTCCGGAAATGTGAATCGTGCTTGACAGCAACCGTCGCCCGTGCTATCATTCGTAATGGCGTTACAATGCGAAAATATCCGAGTTAAGGCATTCATTATAACCCTTACACATAATTTTGGGGCAACTGAATTTAAGCGAGGAAACCCGTGAAAAATGACAAACACACACCTGGGCGCGGTTTTGTGCGCCGCCGAGACGCCCTGTTGATTGGGGCGCTCTTGGCGGTAGCTTTTGCCGTCTGGGTATACGGTCAGCAGCTGCGCGGCGGTGAGGCCGGACACGCCGAAGTGGTTTACCGCGGTGTGGTTGTGCGCTCGGTCAGCTTGGATTCGCCCGGCCGGTTCTCGATCCCGGAGCTGCCCGAAGTCGAGTTCGAGACCAGAAACGGTGCGGCGGCGTTTGTCCACTCAAACTGCCCGGATCAGGTTTGCGTAAACACCGGCTGGCTGCGAATACCCGGCGATTTCGCGGCCTGCCTGCCCAATCAAGTGCTTCTGAGCATACCGGCAGAAGACAACGGCCTGGACGCGATCACCAGATAAACGAAAGTTGCGATCAGATGAAAAATATAAACGCAAAAACCCGGCAGACCGCCCTGTTGGGAATGATGCTGGCCATGATTGTGGTTTTATCGGCGCTCGAACACGTACTGCCGCCCATCCCCGGCCTTCCGCCCAACATGCGGCTTGGGCTGTCAAATGTGGTGACCATGTACGCCATCTTTTTTGTCGGATACAAACAGGCGTGTTTGCTGGCGGTGTTAAAATCCATGTTTGTGATGAGCATACGCGGCGGGATTGCCGGAGTTCTCAGCTTTTCAGGCGGTATGCTCGCGGTGCTCGGGATTGTTCTGCTCGCGCATGTTTTTGG
>WRBI01000064.1 GCA_009784625.1 Oscillospiraceae bacterium
GCGTGGCGCGCGCGCGGTGAAACTGTGGCTGTGACCGGCAGAACCGGCGCCGACTCGCCCGCGCTGAAAGCCGCACATCTCGGGATAGCGCTGGGCAATGAGCCGGCCGGCCTTGCGGCGGCCGCCAGTTCGGTCCTCTTTACCGGCGAAGGCCTGCCTGATCTGGCCAAATCCATCTGTGGGGCACGGGGCGCGGCTGCGCGCTTGCGTAGGGTGGTTGCGTTTCTGATTGGGACTTCGCTGGCCGTCGGATTTGCGCTGCTGACCGCGGCCTCGCTGGGCTTCGGCCTGCCGCTGTTGCCCACGCATCTCCTTTTGGTTAACCTGGCAGGTGTCGCGCTCATTGCCCCGGCATTGGGGATGTCGTCCGCCGGGGATGAGGTTATGCGCAAAGCGCCGCCCCCGATCGGACACAAAATGTTTGACTACCAGGCCCGCCTGATTGCCGGTGCACAGGGGATATGCCTCGGCCTGCTCACCTTGACCGGGTATTATCTCGGGGCGCGGGCTTCACTCTCCCGCTATATACCGCCCGGCGAGGAGGTCGGGGTGACCATGGCCTTTCTGGTGTTGATGATCGGCTTGCTTGGCTGTGCGCTGGGCTGTAAGAGCACACATTCGATCTTTTCGCCCGTCGGTCAGTGGAATAGCCCGCTGACCCGCACGCTGGCCGGTATCCTGGCCACCTGTGTGCTGTCCGGGATGATCCCGCTGATGCGCGAGGTTCTCGGCCTGAGTGAGCTGAGTATGCTGCACCATCTTTGGGTAGCTGCCCTTTCACTTATTCCATTGGTTTTGAGCGAGATCGCAAAGTCGGTGCGCGCCCTGCTCGAAAATGGCGAGTGGCAGCCGGAGCGCAGGGACAGTGGGCAGTTGACAATTGACAATTGACAATTGACAGTAAAAGTATCGCTTCGCGATGATTTGAAATCAAATCGCGGAGCGATTCCTTTACTGTCAACTTTCCACTACCATCAGCGCGGCCCAGCCGCCGCTTTCCAGTTTTATTCTGGTGGTCAGGCCGATTGCCGCGAAAGCGGACTCGATCTCGCCTGCCCGCTCAGCCAAAATTCCGGAGGTGACCAGTGCGCCGCCGGGTGCGAGCAGCCGCGGAATATCGGGCGCTAGCTGAAGGATAATGTCGGCCACGATGTTCGCGAAAATCAGGTCATACTGTCCGGTTATCCCGTCGGCCAGGTTTCCTTTGCGGAACCGGGCGCGGTCAGCAAGCCCGTTCACAGCGGCGTTTTCGCCACAGGCGCGGATCGCCACTTCGTCGATGTCTACCCCGATCGCACTTTCCCCGCCCAAAAGCAAGGAGGTGATCGCCAAAATCCCGCTGCCGCACCCAAGGTCGAGTATCTGCTCACCGCCGGTGATCAACCCTTCAGCCAATTCCATGCACAGGCGGGTGGAATCGTGTGTGCCGGTGCCGAAAGCCATCCCCGGGTCAAGACTGATGACCACTTCGCCCGGTGCGGGGTTGAATTCCTCCCAGCTTGGGCAGACGATCAGCCGCTTGCCCACCCGGGTCGGTTTCCAGTGTTTCTTCCAGCTGTCCTGCCAGCTTTCTTCCTCCAGCTCGGACAGCTGATAGCGCAGCGACCCCCAGTGGCCGCCCTCATCCAGCCCTCTCAGCCGGTCGAGAACCGCGCCCAGCCGGGAGAGCTTTTCCCGCCCATCCTCCCCGTCCGGCAGATAAAAGACGACTGAACTCTCGCCCTCCCGCAGGGAGAGCAGGTTTTCGTCGATGTAGTCCCATTTGCCCTGTTTTTGCGCGAGGAAGTCCTCAAAATCGGCCGGGTCGCGAATGACAAACCCGGCAGCGCCCATCGCCTCCAAGGCCGCGCAGAGCGGCTCAACCCCCGCGCTGGAGGTGAAAACCTCAACTTCTGTCCAGATCATTCGCTTCTCCTATTTCATGTAATAATCAACCGCGCACTTGAAAATATCCAGCGCCCCGTGAGGCGGGATGTTGCGGTAAAGGCCTTCGCCATACCGCTCGTTGTGTGCCATCTTGCCAAACACCCGCCCGTCCGGGGAGGTGATGCCCTCGATGGCATAGGCCGACCCGTTCGGGTTGTGGGCGATGTCCATGGTCGGGCTGCCGTCAAAATCTACATATTGGGTAGCGACCTGGCCGTTTTCCGCCAGCTGCGCGATCAGCTTTTCCTCGGCGATAAACCGCCCCTCCCCGTGAGAAACGGGGGAGAGGTAAACATCACCGGTGCGCATCCCGGAAAGCCACGGGCTTTTGTTGGAGGCGATCCGGGTGCGGACCATCCGGCTTTGGTGGCGGCCGATCACATTGCAGCTCAGTGTCGGGCTTTCCGGCGTTGGCTGGCGGTACTCGCCAAACGGGACCAGCCCCAGCTTGATCAGCGCCTGAAAGCCGTTGCAGATACCCAGCATCAGGCCGTCGCGGGCTTGCAGGAGTTCTTCAATTTTTTCGCGGACAACATCCCCCCACAAAAATGAGGTGATGAACTTGGCTGAACCCTCCGGTTCATCCCCGGCCGAGAAGCCGCCGGGAATCGCGACGATCTTTGACCTTTCCACCAGTTCGGCGAACGCCTTGGCCGAATCGGCGGCCTGGCCGGGCGTCAAATTGCGCACCACAAAGATTTCGGTGTTGGCGCCGGCCCGCTCAAAAGCTCTGGCCGTGTCGTACTCGCAGTTGGTTCCGGGGAAGACGGGGATCACCACAAGCGGCTTGCCCGACTTTCCGCCGATACGCAGGGCGGGGGAGGGTTCCCGCCTGTCCCAATCAAGTGGGGAACACGGCCCGGTCTGCGCGATTTTTTCGGGATAAATGGGTGCCAGCGTGCTTTCCCAGGCGGCCTGCACTTCGGCCAGGTCGACTGTTTCTTCCGGCAATTCGAGTTTGTAGGGTTCGATCGTCTTGCCGATCAGGCAGTGATCGAGGTGCTCAAGCGGCTCACTCGCTTCCAGAATAAACCCGCCGGGTGTGGAGTTCCAGCTTAAATCTTTGACTGCGCGAAAGCCGATCCGGTTGCCCAGGCACATTTTGAACACACCTTCGGCGCTGCCGCCAAAGCCGGCCGCCCATGCCGCCAGCACCCGGCCGCCTTGGATGAGCTGCTCGCAGAGATCAAAGATAAAGCGAACATCGTCAAAGTCAGGAAGTCCCTGATCGGTCTGGCTGGGCGTCAGATAGTAAACATGACTGCCCGTCTGTTTAAACTCACCCGAAATTACCCGGTCGGCGCTGGCCAAACCGACGGCCATGCTGACAAGGGTAGGCGGAACATTCAAACCCTCAAACGAGCCGGACATACTGTCCTTTCCGCCGATGGCCGCGATTTGAAGCTGCATCTGCGCTTCGAGCGCGCCCAGCAGCGCCGCTGCCGGTTTTCCCCACCTTTCGGGGTCATCGCCCAGCTTTTCGTAATACTCTTGAAAAGTCAGCCAACATTTCGTCCTTGAGCCGCCGGCCGCCAGGATTTTCGCGGCCGATTCAATCACCGCGCACATCGCCCCGTGGTAAGGGCTCCACGCCGAGTATTCGGGGTTGTATGCCCAGCTCATCAATGTACAGGCCAGTGTATCCCGCTCGCCGGCCGGCAGCTTTGCGGCCATAACCTGCGCCGGGGTCAGCTGGTACTTGCCGCCGAAAGGCAGCAGCACACTCCCCGCCCCGACCGTCGAGTCAAACCGCTCAGCCAGCCCTTTTTGTGAGGCAAACGCCAAATCGGAAAGCTTGTCCAGCAAAGTTTGCCGGTTGACCGGGGTGTTTACTTCCTCACGCTTTCTGGGGGATGGGATAAAAGCGCGGGCAGAGCGCGGCGCGCCGTTGGAATCCAAAAAGGCGCGGTCAAGTTCCAGAATATTCTGCCCGCGCCAGCGCATGATCAGCTTTTTGGCCTGCGTGACCTGCGCGACTTCGGTGGCCTCGAGGTTTTCCTGCCCGGCCAGCGCGATGAAAGCTTCGGCGTCATTTGCGCCGACCACCACCGCCATCCGCTCCTGGCTTTCGGATATGGCCAGCTCGGTTCCGTCCAGCCCCTCATATTTGAGCGGGATGCAGTCCAGGTTGATCTCCAGCCCGTCGGCCAGCTCGCCGATGGCCACGCTTACCCCGCCCGCGCCAAAGTCGTTGCACCGCTTGATCAGCCCGCGGGCGTACGGGTTGCGGAAAAGCCGCTGAATCTTGCGCTCTTCGGGCGGGTTGCCCTTTTGCACTTCCGCGCCGCACCGCTCAAGGGAATCGGCCGTGTGCGCTTTGGAAGAGCCGGTCGCGCCGCCACAGCCGTCCCGCCCGGTTTTTCCGCCAAGCAGGATGACTTTATCTCCCGGCATGGGTGGTACGCGGATTACCCCATGCGCGGGGACAGCGCCGATCACCGCGCCCATTTCCATCCGCTTGGCCTCGTAGCCCGAATGATAGATTTCGTTGACCAGCCCGGTAGCCAGCCCGATCTGGTTGCCGTAAGAGGAATAACCGGCCGCCGCCGTCTGACAGATTTTCTTTTGAGAGAGCTTGCCGGGGCGGGTCTGAGAGGCCGGGGTCAGCGGGCTTGCCGCGCCGGACAGCCGCATGGCCTGATAAACGTAGCTCCGCCCCGAAAGCGGGTCGCGGATCGCCCCGCCCAGACAGGTGGCCGCCCCGCCGAAAGGCTCGATTTCGGTTGGATGATTGTGGGTCTCGTTTTTAAACATGACCAGCCAATCCTCGTCCAGACCGCCTACATTGACCCGTACGTTGACCGAACAGGCGTTGATTTCGCCGCTTTCGTCCAACCGGTTGAGCACGCCCAGCGCTTTGAGTGACCGGGCGGCAATGGTGGCCATATCCATCAGGGTGACCGGGGCTTTCTCCCGGCCCAGCCCCGCCCGCATAGCATTATAGCGCCCAAGGCTCTTGGCGATGTAGTCCGGCTGCGTCTCGATCTCGTTAAGCTCGGTTAAAAAAGTAGTGTGGCGGCAGTGATCCGACCAATAAGTATCCAGCACTCTAAGTTCAGTCAGAGTGGGGTCCCGCCCCTGCTCGCGGAAGTAGGTTTGACAAAAAGTGAGGTCGGCTGTGTCCATGGCCAGCCCAAGCTCACCTAAAAGCATGGCCAGCCCGGACGCATCCATTGACAGAAACCCGGCCACCGCCGGCACATCCTCCGGGATGGGGTAATCGGTTTGAAGGGAAGCGGGGATATTCAGCCCTGCTTCCCTGCTTTCAATCGGGTTGACCAGATGGCTTTTGACCGCCGCGAATTCACTGTCGGTCAGTGTACCCTCAAGCACCCAGATTTTGGCGCAGCGAACGGTTGGGTTTTTGCCGCCGGTCAGCAAGGAGATGCACTGGACGCAGCTGTCCGCCCGCTGGTCAAACTGGCCGGGCAGGTACTCGACCGCAAAGACAAGGTTTCCGCCAAAATCGGGCAAATCATCATACGCAAGATCAAGGGGCGGTTCGGAAAGCAGGCGGTCGCGAACAGCCGCAAGGTCGTCTTGCGAAAGCCCCTCAATCAGATAGCGGTTGATCAGCCGAATTCCCTTAAGTCCCCAAAGCCCCAAAGCGGCCCGCAGATCAGCCAGCACACCGCTGGCCTCAACCGCAAAAGCCGCCTTCTTTTCGACGTATAAACTTAAGACAGACATATCCTACCACCTTTGTTTCAATTGACAGTTGACAATGGACAATGGACAATGGACAGTTATGGTATCGCTGCGCGATGTTTTGATAATATCGCACAGCGGCCCGTTCATTGTTAATGCGAATCACGAGTAGAAAAAATGTTACACCCAACAGTCCTTGACCTTGCATTTGACCTCAGAGGGAGCCCGGGGGAGATAAGCGCAAGACGCGACCTCCTCCGGCGGCCATGCGCCTCATTCCAAATCCATCGGAGATTCCGATGACCTTTACAGCTGACCTTTACAGCCGGGCGTGATTCGCATTGTCAGCCGATATCACGCCCGGATATCGGCGATGCTTTTTTCCTTTGTCGGGCGGGAATAGTTTAAGGCATGTTCACGCACGGAACCATTATCCCGCCCACTGTCTGCCTGCTTTGGCGGGGAGGCGGGCGGGGTGTAATTGGCGAGGGCCTCTTTGAGCTGGTGAACCCGGCGGGCAATGAGAATATTGCTCTCGCGAATGGCGAGCAGTATCTCCATCTTTGCTTTGCCTGTGGCGGTGCGCCCCGTTTTGCCGTGCGCCCCGAAATCAGCCTGGTCGCGCGCGCTTTGGCGCTCTTTCTCGGCGTCTCGGTGCGCATCATCCGAGCGCTTGTATCTGCCTTTTCTGCTCTCGTACATATTGCTGTCCAGCGGGCTTGCGCTCTTGATTCCGACCCCTCTGCCAATCGCCATCCTCTACACCCCCCTCTACCCGGATTTGGCGATAAATCCCTTTATAAAAAGATCGGCCAAAACATGTAAAAATGAAGGAAACTAGAAAGTTTTTACACAGGCAAAGGCAGCGGTGAATCGGCAGTCGCTGCCCAATGGCGCGGCCAGAAAAGTCTGCGCGATAAGAAAATCGCGAATCGCGGCCCCGGCAGTGGCGGTTCGCAACCGGCGCGCCAACGCACAAAAAGGCCGCCCTGTCCAGGGCGACCCAAATGGGCTGAGATAGCGCGGCGGGAACTAACTGGCCCGCTCTACCTTATCGGAGCGCAAACAGCGTGTGCAAGCATAAACCCGGCGAGGGGTACCATTGACCAAGGCTTTTACCCGCTGAACGTTCGGCTTCCAGGTTCTGTTGCTTCTTCTGTGCGAGTGAGAAACTTTGATTCCAAAAGACACGCCTTTACCGCAGATTTCACATTTAGCCACCTAAATGCACCTCCTTCCCTAAACAGATGATTGTGTGCGTCATTTAACGCGCTGACAAACATTCTATCAGATTTTACGCTTCAATGCAACACCTTTTTTGAATGGGTGTAGCTTTTTGCGCAAAAACTCGCTATAATGTAAACGAGCACATGCTGCCATTTACTGCTTGCCAAATTTCTATCTACTACTCCGGAGGATATATCGGTGCCATTATTTCAGCTGAACATTGATTTACTTACCACCTGGGGTGTGCGGGTCGCCGTTTTGTTGGTCTGTCTGCCAATCCATGAGTTTGCGCACGGTTATGCGGCCTACAAGCGGGGGGATCACACGGCGGCCAGACAGGGGCGGCTCACCCTGAACCCCTTTGTACACCTCGACCTGTTCGGCAGTGCGGTGCTGCTCTTTGCCGGATTCGGCTGGGCAAAGCCGGTGCCGGTCAATGCGGCCGCTCTGCCAAACCCGAGGCGCGATATGGCCATCATCGCGTTTGCCGGGCCGCTTGCCAACCTGATCATGGCGTTTATCATGCTCTGCGTGGTCAAGGTAGTCGCCTACACAGCCGACTCACTTACTTTTATGACCCCGCAGATGCTTGAGGGCTTCTTCTTTCTTTTACAGAATATGCTGTTCATCAACCTGGCGCTCGCTGTCTTCAACCTTTTGCCGATCCCGCCGCTGGACGGCTCAAAGATTTTGGGCGCGCTGCTGCCCGAACCCGTTTACTTCACCATGCTTCGGTATGAGCGGGTGGTTCTGTTTTTCCTGATCTTTTTGATGTTCACCGGCAGGCTGGGCAACATCATCTGGACGCTGGCCGGGCGGATGCTGAGCGTGCTTCACTTCCTCACACGGCCGATCGACATCCTGTTTGGAGGATAGCGGCCGTGGAAAAGTTAACGTTCAGCGTAGCCGATTATCAGGCGCCGCTTGACCTCATCTTACATCTGCTCAGCAAGCACAAGCTGAATATCTTGGATATTGACATAAGCGCACTGCTCACCCAATATCTGGCCGCTATGGAAGAGGCAAAAGAGCAAAATCTCGAAGTGGCCAGCGAGTTTTTGGAGATGGCCAGCCGTTTGGTATATATCAAGACGGTGTCGCTATTGCCCAAACACGCGGAGGAAGGGGACAAGCTCCGGGCTGAGCTGACCGGCCAGCTGATCGATTACTCGATCTGCAAGGCGGCGGCGAAAGCTTTGGGCGAACACTATCGTGGCCAGGATATCTTCACCCGGCCGGCTGTTGAGCTTGAAGAGGACATGACTTACGACCTGGTTCACCCGGCGCACGTCCTTTACTACGCGCTGGGGGACGCGATGGGCAAAGGCGCAAGGCGTCTGCCGCCCCCGCGTGAAGCTTTTGAGCCGCTGGTCGGCGTTCCGGTGGTCAGTGTCACCACGAAAATTTTTACGATCTTCCGGCTTTTGCGCGGAGGCGGGGGGGTTAAGCTGGACGCGCTCTATCAGAAAAGCCCCGAGCGCAGCGGCAAGATCGCGACTTTCCTGGCTCTGCTTGAGCTGATTAAATCCAAAAAAATCTATATGACCGGGGAAGAGGTACGGCTAAGCGGAAAGTAAAGCCGTGTACCTACCCCATGTTAAGGAGCAAAACATTTGGAATGGCCCGTATATGAGCGCCGGATCGAAGCGATCATCTTCGCCGCCGGCCACCCGATTGAAATTGCCAAAATTTCTCAGGCGTTGGATATAGACGAAAATATCGTCAAACATTGTATTGACAGGCTTAGAGAGCGGTATCTCAAACAGAAGAGCGCACTCGACTTTCTTTATCTGGACGGCGCGGTACAGCTTGTGCCTTTGCCTGAGTACGCCGACTTTATCCGGGCGGCGCTCGCGCTTCGGCGGGGCGCCCCGCTATCCCAGGCGGCACTCGAAGTTCTGGCGACCATTGCTTACAACCAGCCGGTAACCCGTGCCTTCGTCGATCAGGTGCGCGGGGTGGACTGTTCGGGTACCCTGCGCGCACTGGTGGACAAAGGGCTGGTCGAAGAGGCCGGCCGGCTGCAAATCCCCGGAAAGCCGATCTCTTACCGCACCACCCAGGTATTCCTGCGAAGTTTTGGGCTGGACAGCCTTGAGCAGCTGCCGACCCTGCCGCTGTCCGATGAAGTGGCCGAAGAAGAAGACAGCCCGGGTGAGCTGGAAGGCCAGATGGACTTTTCTGAGCTGGCATAGATTGCAAACGACAGCCGTAAGGGGGGATCGGCCTCTTGATTGTATTGACCATACTGAGTTGGGTTCTCGTCGGTATCTTTTCGCTGATCCTGCTCATCCTTTTGCTCACGCTGCCCGCTGTGCGGCTTCACGTGTCGGCGATAAACGGCGACTTTAAAATAACCGCGTGGTATCTCTGTTTTTTCTACCGGGTTTACCCGATGAAAGTCAGGCCGGAAAAACCGGCAAAGCTAAAGAAAAAGCCAAAGGCCGAGCCGGAAGAAAAAAAAGATGAAGACAAGCCGCCGGATAAAGAAAAGCCATCAATTGCGAAACTTTTTAAGCGATACAAAGCGTTCGGCGTTAAGGCGATCAAGATTTTGCGCCAACTGTCCAAGCGGCTGGTTGTCTATAAAATATCGGTTAAAGTAAAAATCGGCGGGCAAGACGCGCACCAGACCGCGCTGCGCTACGCCAAGGCAACTTCCTTTACCGCGATTTTGATCCAATTGTTCGACCGGTTGGTCACGCTCAAAAAGCCCGGCGTTGAGGTTTTGCCCGACTTCTTACAGGAGCAAAACGATTATGCAATCTCGTTTCGGCTGCGGTTTCGGCCGATCTTCGGGGTAATCGCCGGGATACAGCTGTTAGCCGCATGGATATCCAGTAAGAGACATAAAAAACCAAGACGAAAAGGTGGTAAAAAATATGAGCCAGCAAAGTCCTATCAGTGAGTTTACCGCATCCGCGCTCAGCAGTCTGCGCTCGCTTGTGGATGTCAACACCATTGTAGGTGACCCGATTACGACTGCGGGCGGGGTGGTTATCATTCCGATTTCGAAAGTCAGCTTTGGTTACGCGTCTGGTGGGAGTGACCTGCCGCCCGGTGAGAAGAAAGCCGACTTGTTTGGCGGTGGCACAGGCGGCGGGGTGACCATTCAGCCGCTGGCGTTTTTGGTGATCAACGGCAGTGATGTGCAGTTGATGCAGATGCAGACCGCTGATTCGACCGGGGATCGCATTGTGAATGCTGTGCCCGGGATTATTGACAAGGTCATGGGGATGATTAAGAAAGATAAGGCTGATGATGCGGGTGTAGCGATTGACAGTTGATAGCTTGGGTTTTGCTTTGGCCTTGTGCTTTGGGGTTTAAGGGTTTTTAATCGGAATCTCCGATGTTCTTGCCTTTCGGACTTTAAGGACATTTTATTGGAATGTCCGAAGTCCTTGCCTTTCGGGCATTAAGGACATTTAATCGGAATCTCCGATGGAGTTAGAATGGGGCGCTTCGCCCCCAAGCCCCCGAGTTACTTTTTTCCACGACCAAAAAAGTAACCAAAAAGGCCGCTTAAGGGGGGCAGGGGGCACGCC
>WRBI01000065.1 GCA_009784625.1 Oscillospiraceae bacterium
AGTAACCAAAAAGGCCGCTTAAGGGGGGCAGGGGGCACGCCCCCAGCTGGCCCCCCTTAAGAATCCCCCGCACCCCCCGATAAAACTCGCTAACATTAGTCTCACCCGGGAAGTCGCGCACGGCGCGCTGCGCCGGTCGCGTGACGTCGCAAGTCTATAGAGTCCGGGCTGCCCGCTCTCGCGGGATTGCCCTTTGGTGGTGGTATAGGCGGCTTTTGCCTGTTGGGTGTTCCGCTGATTGACAAGCGGCAACGCCGCTTGTCCCATCTATAAGGCAATCGACAGATTGCCAGGAGGGGGATTCTTAAGGGGGATAAGGCACAAGGTGCCGCCCCCCTTAAGCGGCGTTTTGGTTACTTTGGGGCCGGGGCCAAAGTAACCCCGGGGTATGGGGCGGGTAGCGCCCATTCCAATTCCATCGGAGATTCATTGAAGTCTTTAAAGTCCGAAAGGCAAGGACAACAAAGACACACCCAAGCCCCGCACGGCCAAAGTGAAGTACATCGGAGATTCCGATAAAAACCCGTAAGCCCAAAAAGCAAGAACATCGAAGACACATCGAAGCCCTAAACGCCCGAAAGAAAAGGCAAAGAAAGCGAAACACTCAAATCCCGAGACACAGAGCCATCAAAAAACACACCAAAACCCCACAAAATAATATATCCCCCACACACCGGCAATACTACAAGAAAACCTAATGTAAGCCGGGAGCGGGGAAAATGAAAAAAAGTATCACGTGTTTTTTGGCCGCCATTTTGCTGGTGACAGCGCTCACTTTGCCTGCGCGCAGTGAAGAACTGCGGGTGGGCGCAAAGGGCGCGGTGGTCATTGAAGCGGGTACCGGGCGGATTCTATTCGGGCAGGATGAACACGAGCGCTTGCCGATGGCCAGCACAACAAAGATTATGACCGCCCTGCTTGCCCTTGAGCAGGAAGGCGTCGACCTGGCGTTTACGGTAGATCCGGACGCCATCCGGGTTGAGGGCTCGTCCATGGGCTTGCAGGAAGGGGATACAGTCACCCTTGAGGCGCTGGCGATCGGGATGCTCTTACATTCGGGGAACGACGCGGCCAACGCCGCCGCTGTGCGGATTTCCGGCTGTGCGGACGCTTTCGCCGATGAGATGAACCGCCGGGCCGCTGGAATCGGAATGCGAAATACAAGCTTTGAGACACCATCCGGCTTGGATGGTGAGCATCATTATTCGACCGCTTACGACATGGCTTTGCTGGCCAGGGAGGCAGTCTCCAATCAGCGGTTCGCGGCCATCTGTTCCCAATATAAGCTTAGGGCAAATTTCGGCAACCCGCCGTATCCCCGCTGGCTGAAAAACCACAACAAATTGCTCAGCTATTACGACGGTGCGTTCGGGGTCAAGACCGGGTTTACCAAAAAAGCGGGGCGCTGTCTGGTTTCGGCTGCCCGCCGGGATGGGGTCGAGCTGATCTGCGTCACCCTGAGCTGTTCGGATGACTGGACAGTGCACCAAAACTTATATGACCACTTCTTTGCCCGGCTGACCGCCACCGACCTGGCCGCGCAGATGCCGGCTGTCACTTTGCCCGTGGTGGGCGGCGCGCAAAGTCATGTGGCCGCGATCCCGGATGGCGAGGCAGTCGCCGCGCTGCCAAACGACGGCGGCCAAGTCCGGTATGCGCTTTACCTGCCAGAGTTTCTTTATCCCCCGGTCAGTCAGGGTCAATATCTCGGTCAGGCCGACGTGTATCTGGATGAGCAAATCATCGCGAGCCTTTCACTGATCGCCGAACAGGATGTGCCGCTCCCGCCCGATTTTGAAGAGACCAAAGGGATTTTCGAGCGGGTCACTGATTTTATAGACCACAGGTTCTAAAACTCACGACACAAAGGATGTAACACGCAATGCAAAACAAACCGGTACGGATACAAAAAGTTCTCTCAGAATACGGGATACTCTCCCGCCGCCAAGCCGAAGAGGCGATCGCGCGGGGGCGGATCACGGTCAACGGGCATCCCTGTTTGACCGGCCAGCCAATCAACCCAAAACGCGATATCGTCACGCTGGACGGCAAACGGCTGGAGTTCAAAAAGGATAAGAAAAATGTGGTGGTCATGCTCAACAAGCCGCGGGGCGTGATCACCACCACCAAGGATGAAGCGGGGCGCAAGTCGGTGCTGGATTTGCTGGATGGTCTGCCTCAGCGGGTTTACCCTGTCGGGCGGCTGGATCGCAACAGCGAGGGACTTTTGCTGCTCACCAACGACGGCGAGCTGGCCAACGCGCTCACCCACCCCAGCCACCACATCGGCAAGACCTACCGGGTGACCGTCCGCTCGCTGGTCAGCGAAGAGCAGCTGATCAAACTGAGCACCGGGGTCAGACTTGAGGGGGACGACAAGCCCACATTGCCCGCCTCTGTCCATCTGATCTCCACCGAACAGGGGCGGTCGGTTCTTGGGCTGACCATCTACGAGGGACGCAACCGCCAAGTCCGCCGGATGTGTGAAGCGGTCGGGCTGGAGGTTTCCCGGCTGCGGCGGGCTTCCATCGGCCCGGTCAAACTTGGGATGCTCCCGCCCGGCAGGTGGCGGCTGCTTACCCCGGCCGAGCTGATGGCGCTGCGCAACGCCGTTAAACAGCCGCAGGATAAAAGAAAAAAGACGTAGATCTATACGCCCGAAAGGATGTTAACTATGCTCGAGATCACGCCGACGACGGATGTGAACCTGCTGACAGCTTACTGTAAAAAATGCGGCAAACTGCCCGACCCTGCCTTTTACCTTTACATAGCCAAAGACCGGGATGTACAGCTGGCGGCCGGGCTGTTCGAGATTTTCAGCGACAGTGTCGAGGTCGTCTTTTACCACGCGGACGAGACCGACCCGCACCTGTTTGACGCGATTTTGCGGGCTGGGCTGAACTACGCCGCCGAACACGGAATCAAAACCGGACGGCTGCCCGAAACTTTCCGACAAGAACACGCCGAGCGATTCCACGAACTCAATTACCCCGACTGGCCGGAGTTCGACATCACAAACTTCTTTAAGAAGTACAAATATTGTAAGTGAGGCGGTCAACGGCTTACCGCGAGTTTCGCCTTTTTTTCAAACCCGCACGCTCTTGGCATAGGCAAAGTCAGCGCGTAAAGGTCACCGGCCAGCTCTTCCAGGCCGGCGATCGTTTTACAGCGGTCGTTTACCCGCGCGAGCCTGGCCAGCGAGGCGTCCACCGGCAAGGTGGCCGTCTTTTTCATTTTTTCAAGAATTTCTTCTCCCCGCGTATTTAGGCCGAGAATTCGCGCGTAGGGCGGCAAACCCGCGCTGTTTTCGCGCCGCAAACCCAAAAACCCGCTAAGGATCAACCGGCGCACCCGGGCCAGCGTATAGCGCTTGGTTTTGATTGCCCCGGCCAGCCCGGCAGTCGAACCCGCATTGCGGATGGCGGCATACAGCCTATTTTCAAGCCCCTCTGAAATGTCGGGCAGATTGGCCAGGTCAGCCCGGCTCAACCGGCGCAGATGGGCGAGGGTGGCCGTCTCAAGTTTTGACTTGTCAGCCGGATAGAGCCCGTCATCCGCCGCTTGCTTGAGCAAGGTCAGGCTTTGCGGCGGGATAAACCGCGCCAGCGTATCAAAATCAAGCGTCTGGTCTCGCAGATATGACGCGCTTGCGTACCCGCCGGACGGTTTGCCTGCGTCGTGGGCCACGCCTTTTCGTTTAACCAGCAGGATTTCGGGATTCCAACCAAGCGCGTTTGCCGCCCGTAGATATTCGATCCCCAATAGGTCGTTGGGGGAACTGAGCCGCCCAGCCAGTGCATCACCCAGCACCTCCCGCGCGGCCAATTCCCGCGCTTTGGCGTAAGTCTGGCCGGTCGGCAAAATCTCGCGCAAACGCGCCTCAAGCGCGGGGGAATCGATCCCCTGTGCCAGCGCTTGCAGGGAGGGCAGATCAGCCGACTCACTCCCGAAAGTCAGCAGATCAACACAGCCGCAGCCAGCCAGCAGGCCAATCCCGCCGCGGGCAAAGGTCTGCGCGGTGGCCATTGCCCAAGGCAGCGGGATTTCCAAGACCAGATCGATCCCGCCGGCCAGTGCGCAGGCCGCCCTCACCCGCTTATCGGTGACCGCGAAATCCCCGCGCTGGACGAAATTCCCGCTCATCACCGCAACCATATGGGTGACGCCTGTCTGCCGCGCGGCCGCACAGACCGCCGCGTGCGCGTTGTGGAACGGGTTAAATTCGGCGACAACCCCGCCAATCTTCATTGCGATATCTCCCTAAAGCGCAATCATGGGCAAAAACTTCTCATCGTTTTGCCGGATTCCCTTGCAGTTTTTTAAACAATGTTATAATATAGTATGTGGTAGCCACTGTCAAGGAACAGGGCAGTCTAAAGATGAAAGGATAAAACACATGAAGATTCTGGTTATTAATGCAGGCAGCTCGTCGCTCAAGTATCAACTGATTGATATGACAAACGAAAGTGTTATCGCCAAAGGCCTTTGCGAACGGATTGGGATCGACGGCAAAATCGTCCACCAGACAGACGCGGGCAAAACCGAATATAACGTAGACTTCCCGACCCACCAGCAGGCATTCGAAGAACTGGTCAAGGCCCTGAGCACCGGGGACGGCGCAGTCATCAAGAACATGAATGAGATCACAGCGGTCGGCCACCGGATTGTACAGGGCGGCGACGCTTTTTCGGCCTCCGCGCTGATTACAGAAGATATGCTCACAAAAGTCGAATCTTTTAACGACCTTGCCCCGCTGCACAACCCGGCCAATGTGATGGCCATTCGCGCTTGTATGAAAGTTTTCGCAAAGGACGTGCCGCAGGTCGCCGTCTTTGACACCGCTTTCCATCAGACCATCCCGGAGAAAGCGTATATTTATCCCATTCCCTATGAGATGTTCGAAAAGTACAAAATTCGCCGGTACGGCTTCCACGGTTCCAGCCACCGCTATGTCAGCGCCCGGATGGCTGAACTGCTGGGCAAACCGGTCAGCGAGATCAAAATGATCACCTGTCACTTGGGGAACGGGTCTTCGATCGCGGCCATTGACGGCGGCAACTCAGTGGACACAACCATGGGCCTCACCCCGCTGGAAGGGCTGGCCATGGGTACTCGCTGCGGCTCAATCGACCCCTCAATCGTCACCTTCCTGATGGAGAAAGAGGGGCTGGACACCAAGGGAATCAACGATATGATGAACAAAAAGTCAGGTTACCTTGGGATTTCCGGCATTACCTCCGACATGCGCGATCTTGGCCAGGCCGCCGCCGAGGGCAACAAACGCGCCGCTCTCGTGCTTGAACTGCTTGCATACCAGATCCGCAAGTATATCGGCAGTTTTGCCGCCGCTATGGGTGGGGTAGATGCCGTGGTCTTTACCGGCGGGATTGGTGAAAACGACGACGGAACCCGCGCCGGTGCCTGCGCTGGGCTTGAATATATGGGCATTGAATTTGACGCAGCAAAGAACAAGGGCCTGCGCTCGAAAGAAGCGGAGATCACAAAGCCGGGCAGCAGGGTCAAAGTCTGGGTTGTACCCACCAACGAAGAACTGGTCATCGCCCGCGATACCAAAGAAGTCGCTAAGCTGTAGCTTCGCACAAAAAAGTACAAGCCCCGCGCCGTTGCGCAGGGCTTGTACTTTTTTGTGCGTGCGCAATCATTTGTTGCAATTAATGTCGAATTATGGTAAAATTAGTCGTCCGGAGAAATCCGGCGTACATAGGGCAGGAACGTAAACGGCAAAAGCCGGACGGTTACGCCATCTTTCTTTCGCGCAGACGCGGGTCAAAGCGAAAGGAGGTGGTCGCATGGCAGCTGTGTTTGTAGCATCTATAATAGCTATCGCTATCGTTTCGGTAGTCGCTATATTGGCTATACTTGCAGCAAAAAACGCGAAAAAATAACCGCTCCCATGCTAAAGTGACGGTTATTTTTTCCGTTAAAGCTTTGGTGGCGTAACCGTGGCGGTCTTGCCTTATGTGTTTATTATACACAGGTGCGGCGGGAATGTCAACCGCGGCCGCTACTCAAACAACGCCACCTGGTAAAGCCCTGTACCCGGGTAGTAATGCGCCAAAATCTCATCAAACGCGTAGCCTTGCCGGGCCATAAAGTCCGCGCCGCGCTGTGACAGCCCTACCCCGTGGCCGTACCCCCGCACAGTAAAAGTGAAGTTTCCGCTTGAGTAATCAACGTCAAAGTGGTGGGAGCGCAGATAAAGCGCCCGGCGAACATCCAGCCCGTGGAGCCGGGTATCCCCTACCTGAATGCCGGTGACATAACCGGAAGATGAGAGCTCAAGGATATCCAGCCAGCCGACGGGTTCGCCGGATAAGGTGACTTCGGGATGTGCGGCCAGGATGGCCGAGCGAAACTGGTCGGCTGTGCGTGTTTCGTGTGTTTCAAAGCCGGGGGCAAGAAGATCTCCCTCGCTTAATGCCGGGATCAGATAGGGTGCGCTGCCAACCCAAACATTTGAGGCGTACTCGGTTCTGCCGGCCGACATCGCGTGATAGGCGGCCACAATCGGCTCGCCGTCATGCTTAACGATCAAGTGAAGGACGCTGTCGACCGCTGCGGTAATCCGCGCCCAGTGCTCATCTGCGTGGGGGCCTAAAAACTCCATAGCCATCTCTTCGGTCATATAGCCCCAGCGGTTTTGCGGGTCGGCCGAAAAGTCGGCCCCGCGCAGGCCGGGGTCCGGCCGCGACTGCTGTGACAGGTGGTGGTGCAAGGCAAAAGTGTGGGCGGCCACCGCCTGCGCTTTGAGCGCTTCGGGATGAAAGCTGGCCGGCATCTCGGCAACTACCGCCCCCCGCACATAATCGCGCAGGGAAACGATGTGAATCTCGCCTGTCCGCTCGTCCAGAATTTGAAAGTGTGAAACGGTGGACACACCCGCAAACGGAAAGCCCTCCTGTTCAGGGGTCAAATCAATCTCAACCGGGAAAGTGGGCGGGCCGCTGGGAGGCGTTACGCCGACATATAAGTCGGGCTGGGGTTCAAGATCAGGCTGGAGTGCGGGTTCCCGGATGGGCAGGATCGATTCAATTGGCGGGGGTGTGGCCGGCGGGGATTGATAGCTAAGCGCAATCATCGGGATAATCAGCATAGACAAAGCAAAGATAGCGATAAACAGCAATGCGCCACGCACAACTAAGCGCCCCCTTTTAAAAGTTCTTGTTGACAAGCTCTTAGAGAATGTTATGCGGACAAACGGTCAAGTATACCCGTCCTTTCTGTCGCCCTTGCAAAAGTGTGTGCGCGGTGCTATACTTTAATGTGGGAGCAGGTGTGGCGTGTTCACGACCATTTGCTTCTAACCACAATTGGAAGGTTGTGTCTATGAAGCTTACCGTTTCTTATCGCTTTTTATTTGCGCTGTTTTTCGCTGTCCTCGGCTTTTGCCTGGGTGCGCGGCTTTGGATTCGCCATAGCGGCCTGATCGCCTTAGACACCGGATTTTACAGCGGAGCCGGCGAGCTGGTCTTTGCTTTTAACGCCGTTCTGGCGCTCGGCGTGGTCTCCTTTTACTTGTTTTATCTGCTCAGGCGGACAGAGCGTGACTACCCCGTTGTGTGCGGGAGCAAGCCGCTGGGCCTGCTTGCCATATTCGCCGGGATATCCATCGCCCTCTTTCAGCTTGAAGCGCTGCGGGTTCCTGTACTTGCAACGGCCAATCCCGGCGTCCGCCTGGATGGAATACCACTGATTTTCAGCGCCACACTCGGCCTTTTTTCGGCAGCCGCTTTTATTGCGGTCGGCTGTTTCGGGATGTTTAGCCGCGGAGGTGTGCGCGGAGGCGTTCTCTCTCTCTTCTCAGGTGTCTGGCTGCTGCTTACCCTGGTCTTTAAGTTCAACGATTTCACCACACTGACCAGCATTTCAGACAACCTGCTGACCGTGTTGTTTATGGTCTTTGGCGCACTTTTTTTGGTCGGCCATGCGCGCACACTCAGCGGGCTCAGCCGAAAAGACGGGCGGAATTATACCATTCCTTCCGGGCTGGCCACCGCCCTCTTTGGATTCCTGCTGGTTATCCCAAATTGGAGCGCCGCGGTTATGGACGGCACCAACAGCCTGCCCGCCCCGCTGTTGGGCAGCTTTGAAAGCCTGTTTGTCTTTGTGATGAGCTTTTACGCACTTCTGTTTGTCCGGCGCACCTGCCTGAACATACAAAGAGTATAAAGAGGGTGTCTGCACGTACACCCGGTTGGAATAACCGCTATAGGGGGAAGTCAAAATGAAGATCGATATACAAAAAAACATACAGCCGAAAGCCAAACCGACCGACCACGGCGCACTCGGCTTCGGGAAAATTTTAACCGACCACATGCTTCTGATTGATTATACCCGGGAGCAGGGCTGGCATGACGCCCGGATTGTCCCCTACGGCCCGCTCAGCCTGGATCCGGCTACCTGCTGCCTGCACTACGGGCAGCTGATTTTTGAAGGGCTGAAAGCTTACAAAACGACTGACGGCAAGACGGTCATGTTCCGCCCCGATCAGAATGTCAAGCGTTTGAACGCGAGCGCTAAGCGAATGTGCATCCCGGCCATTGATGAGGGTGACCTGTTGGGCGCGATCGCCCGGCTGGTCAAAGTGGAAGAAGGCTGGATTCCCGATTCCCCCGGCACTTCGCTTTACATCCGGCCTTTTATACTCGGGACAGAGCAGTTCCTTGGCGTGCACCCGTCTGAAACTTATACGCTGTGCGTCATACTCTCGCCGAGCGGGCCGTATTATAAAGAGGGGCTTGCGCCGGTGCGCATTTATGTCGAGGACAGTTATGTCCGCGCGGTAGCCGGCGGAACCGGTACCGTCAAGTGCGCGGGGAACTACGCGGCTTCTCTGGCCTCTCAGAAAGAATCACAGGCAAAAGGTTATTCGCAGGTTCTGTGGCTGGACGGCATTGAACGCAGATACATCGAAGAAGTCGGAGCAATGAACATCTTCTTTGTGATTGACGGTCAAGTGGTTACACCCGCGCTGACCGGGACGATCTTGCCCGGGGTTACCAGAAAGTCGGTGCTTGAGATGCTAAGCAGCTGGGGCGTCCCCACATCTGAACGCAAGATCACCATTCAGGAGATTGCCGACGCCCACAAGTCGGGTGTACTTGACGAAGTTTTTGGTACGGGCACAGCTGCGGTGATCTCGCCGGTTGGGGAGCTTCGCTGGGGGGATTTATCAATGGAAATCGGCGGCGGAAAGATCGGCGCGCTTTCTCAAAAACTTTACGATAACCTGACCGGGATTCAGACCGGGAAACTGGCTGATCCGTTCGGCTGGGTTTATGAGGTGGTTGGGTGAACAAAAAGCACCGGCGCAAGATGGTTGCGCCGATACTGATCATTATTTTAAGCTTGTTTTCGTTTATACCCGGCATTGTTGCCGCTGTGCGGATACAGGTGCTTTATCCGTTTTCAGTTTTTCTTGCTGCTGCGATTCCGTTAGGGGTTATTGTGGTGAGTGTAATTGTTCTGATTGAGCGTTATAAAGAGATTAAGGGAGGCGAAGAGGATGATCTTGGTAACTACTGAGTTTATCAGCGGGAAACAGATTTCGACCCTGGGGCTTGTGCGTGGGAGTTGTATTCAGTCCAAGCATCTTGGCAAGGATATTTTGTCCGGGTTTAAGTCGGTGGTTGGCGGGGAGCTTAAGGCTTACACCGAGATGATGAACGAGGCGCGGGCGATTGCCACCAAGCGGATGGTGGAGGATGCGCAGGCGCTGGGGGCTGACGGGGTGGTTTGTATTCGGTATGCTACTTCTGCGGTTATGCAGGGGGCTGCTGAGGTTATTGCTTATGGCACTGCGGTTAAGTTTGTTTAGTGTGGTTTGACTTTTTAGGAGCTTGTGCGATGGGGGCATTTAATCGGGATTTCCGAAGTCCTTGCCTTTCGGACTTTAAGGACTTTTATCGGAATCTCCGATGGAGTTAGAATGGGGCGCTTCGCCCCCAAACCCCCGAGTTACTTTTTTCCACGACCAAAAAAGTAACCAAAAAGGCCGCTTAAGGGGGGCAGGGGGCACGCCC
>WRBI01000066.1 GCA_009784625.1 Oscillospiraceae bacterium
ACGCGCATAGAGGTGGTTACACCCCAATGCGCGCCAAAATACGGCTTAAACTTCCATGCGCCGACTTGCGATCATTATACTTTTGGTGTATAATGATTTGGTCGCGTGGAAGTGCAAGGGTGCGTGTGTTAATCGTGTCCACCTTTGCCCGCTGTTGGTGTTAGCGCACCTTCAGCGGCCATGCGGCTCCTTGCTTTCAGAGCCTTTGTGATTAGTATAGCGTCTTGCGCGAGAATTGTCAATATTTGTTGTAATTTTTGGTAAGCTTTGAATATTTCGACAGTCCGTGTTGTCTCGGTAGATCTGACTTAATGGATGGTTTTCATCCCGCCGCCAAAAACTCCAGCTTGTACATCGTTGACTATATATCATAATTATGATATTATTGATCTATCAATCATGATATATGGGAGGGTTAAGTTATGCCAAACATTCGGCCTATATCCGATTTAAGAAACAACGCAAACGCAATCTCACAATTTTGTCACGAGAGCAAAGAGCCTGTCTACATCACTAAAAATGGCATTGGCGATCTGGTCGTCATGAGTGTGGATACCTACGAAAAGCAACTGGCCTTGATAGATTTGTACGCCAAACTGGCCGAATCTGAAGAAGATATCGCAAACGGCGATAAGGGCGAAGACTTACATGCAATAGCAAAGCGGTTACGGGCACAAGTGCATGGAAGAATTTAGGGTAAAGCTGCTTAAAGCGGCAGAGCGTGACCTGTTAGAAATCGTTAAACATCTAAACACGCTTGAGCCCTCTGTCGCCATTCAATACTACGATCTGATCATTGAGCAGCTAGACAGCTTGAAAGCTATGCCCACCCGTTGTTCCCGTGTGCGCAATCCGGCGTTAAAAGTTAAGGGCTATCACTTTCTGGTCGTCAAGAGTTATATCATATTTTTCGTTGTTCGAGGCGCGGCTGTGCAGGTTCGGCGGATTTTATACGGCAAACGCAATCTTCAAGAGTTGTTGTAGCATCCCATATATCGGGTAAAAAAGACAATTCCCGCAGGCTGACCGAGGCCGTATGCAAATTCTGAAGATATAAAAACACCGCATGTTTATGCGGTGTTTTTAGCTTAAATATCCGTGGTGGCCACATTCGGCGGCGAGATAAATCAAAAGTATATCTGCGTTTATATATTTTACCTGCGGGCAAAGTTCAGGTCAATGTTGATTTCGGCGACCGGGCTGCCCGATTCAAAGATGGTCACACTCGCGCGCAGCGGCGGGGTCCGCGGCTCGGGGTAATCGAAGAACTCGACCACACCGTTTCTGAAAGACCACCAGTCGTTGCTCTGCGCAGCGCTCCAGCGGTATGTAAAGGGGATAGACGGGTTGGAGGTCTCAACGACGAGCATCATGGTCTCGCCGGGAACCAGAAAACCGCCGGAAAGGGTTGTCACGTCATACTGAGCCTGCGGCGGCACCCACGTAACCCCGCCGCCCTGGTCGGCCTGTTGGTTTTGCGCCTGGCCGGCGGCGCCGGTGCCGGTTCCGCCAAACAGCTGTACCCAATAGAGCCTGCCGTCCAGGCCGATGACCACCCCTACCCCGATTTCGGTGTAATTGCCGAGAATATTGTTGCGGTGGCCCTGTGAGTTCATCCAAGAGCGGACAACCGCCGCCGAGCTCTGCTGTCCGGCCGCGATGTTTTCGCCCACATGCCCGGACGAATAGCCGACCTCTGCCAAAACGGTGGACCAGCTCGAACCGCCGGGGCGGCTGTGCGAGAAGCTCCGGTCAAGCTCATCCGCCCGAATTCTCGCCCCCTGCATCAACCGGGAATTTGCGGTCAGCGGTGAGAGCCCGGCTGCCTGCCGCTCTATGTTGACCAGTCGGATGACTTCCAGCTCATACGCAGACCCGGACACATTTTCGGCGGCCGGCGCCGGCTGTGCCTGTTGTTGGGCTTGTTGCGGCTGTGGTTCCGGCTGGGCAGGCGGTTGCGGTTGAGCCTGTGCCTGCTGCGGCTGCGCTTGTACGGGCTCTTGTGTCTGCTGCGCCTGCGGCGCGGCTGCTTCACCCTGAGCGGGGGCGGGCGTTGTCGGCTCGAACTCCGGTTCAGGTTCCGGCTCCGGCTCGGGTTCGGGTTCGGGTTCCGGTTCTTCGTCTTCCGGTTCTTCCTCAGGTTCTTCTTCCGGCTCATCCGGTTTTTCTTCGATCACTTCGGGCTCTTCGTGATACGTCACTTCCTCTGTTTCCACCGCCGGCCCGGGCGCTGAGGCGGAGACACACCCCGCGACCAAAACAGCGCATAGCAATACCGTTAAAAGGGTGATTGTGTGTGTTTTCATCATCTGCGCCATCGCTCCTTATCATGACCGCCTGATTATGCGCTCAAGTATTCTGCGCACATTATAGCATGATTTTTCGCTTAATGGAAGTCGTTTTGCGCTATCGTCCGTATGCATTGCAAAATAAGATAGTCGCGCGGGTGTGCGAAAGGCTGCGTGCGGTTGAAAACGGCCGGCTCGGATGGTACAATACCTACATATCCCGGTGAATAAGATCATGAAAGGTGAGTATTCGTGTTTGATCTGCTGATGACAAACGCACACATAATAGACGGAACCGGGGCTGGGGCCTACCCCGCCGATGTGGGGGTGTCCGGCGGGAAGATAACCGCGATCGCAGCCGGCTTACAGGGCGATTCCCTGCGCAAAATCGACCTGTGCGGGCGGATATTGGCCCCCGGTTTTATCGATATACACCGCCACGCCGACGCGGCCCTTTTTCTCCCCGGGTTTGGCAAAGCCGAGCTTTTTCAGGGGATCACCACCATGATAAACGGAAACTGCGGGATGAGCGCCGCGCCGCTTGCGCCGCACAGCCGCCAAGAGGTGTTGGGGTATCTGTCCCCAGTGATTGGCGGGCTGCCGGACGGCGTTGTGTTTGACAGTTTTTCCGGCTACGCCGGTTTGGTAGAGAGAACGCCCCTTGCGCTGAACGCAGGCTCTCATATCGGCAGCGGAACGATCCGCGCCGCGGTGGGCGGCTATGCGGAAAAAGCTCTGGCAAAAGACGCGCAAAAACTTTTGCACAGGCATCTCGAAGATGCGCTGGCCGCCGGCGCGTTTGGTGTTTCGGTGGGGTTTTCCTATCTGCCCGACCTCTATTATACCCCCAAAGCGCTGGCCGGGGCGCTGGCGCCGATCCGGGGAACCGACATCCCCCTGGTTTGTCATGTGCGCGGCGAGGGCGGGCTCCTATACGAATCGGTTTGTGAAGCCATCCAGACGGCCAGGCTTCTGCGCGTACCTTTACACATCAGCCATTTCAAATGCATCGGCCGCCGAAATTGGGGCGGATTGTTGGGCAAGACCATCCGGCTGATTGAAGACGCGCGCGGGCAGGGGCTGGAAATCACCTGTGACGTCTATCCCTGGACAGCCGGCAGTACTCAGATGGCCTGCCTTTTGCCCCCCGAATTTTTGCAGGGCGGAACCGCCCGCATCGTCGAGCGGCTAATGGACGCCAAAACGCGCGGCCGCTGTCGGGAGGCAATGCGCACACCAAGCTTGAAGTATGAAAACATTGTGGAGAGTATGGGCTGGGAGTCGATTTATGTCAGCGGTATTAAAACCGAAAAGAACCGCTGGTCTGTCGGAAAAAGCATTGTGGAGATTGCAAACATCCGAAAAGTTGACCCCTATGACGCGGCCTTTGACCTGTTGGCCGAAGAGGGCTGCAATGTGACCATGGTGGATTACATCACCTGTGAAGAGGACATCGAGACCATTTTGCACCTTGACTACAGCAGTGTGATTTCGGATACCATCTATCCCGGCTCCGGGCTGCCGCACCCGCGCGGATACGGCAACACCGCAATGTTTTTAGATACGTACGTGAATAAGCGCGGCACGCTTACACTTGAACAGGCAATCCACAAGTTGACCGCCCTGCCCGCAAAAACAATGCGGATTCAAAATAAGGGGCAAATTCGCGTGGGCTTTGACGCGGATATCGTTGTGATCGAAAAGGGCGGTATTCGCGGCACGGCTGACTACCAAAACCCCACCCGGCTGTCAGATGGGGTTTATCTCGCGGTGATAAGCGGCAAAATCGCGCTGGAAAACGGCGAACTGACCGGTGATGTGAGCGGAAAATTTATCCGGCGGGGGTGAGCCGCTGCGCTTTGTTGCTGCGATAAAGCAGAAGCCCAAACCATTCATCGACTGTAAAAATCGGAAGCGGTTCAGGCTATACCTGTTTTATCAAAACAGCGATGCGGAACGTTCACAAGTCTCCGGTGCGCGCTAAATCTTGCCAAAACGAAGAAAAACGGAAAAAGATGAACCGTTCGCTAAGTGTCAATAATACTCAGGTTCCGCAAAAAGTTTTGTACCCACAAGCTTCTTTTGCGGGTGGGCGGACGTATGTTTCCGATTCCTCATACGGGTTTTGAAGCGCACTGAGAAGGCTGTGCATTACGCTTAAATCGCCCTCCTCCGCCGCAGTCAATGCCTCCTCTACGCGGTGATTTCGCGGGATAACCGCCGGGTTATGCCTGTCCATCATCTGGGCTGCGTCTCCCGGGGTTTTGTGTTCGCGCCCCAATCTTTCCCGCCATTTTTCCCGCCAGGGTTCCAGTTCGGCCGCCTCAAACCGGGCGCGGAATGTATTTGTAAAGTCCAGCTTGTGTTCGCTCATCAAGTTAAGCAACTCGGCAATGAGCCCGGCGTCTTCCGGCTCTTCGGTGGCAAGGCCCAGTTTAGCCCTCATACCGTCCAGCCAGTTTTCGTGATAGCGTGCCCAATAGCTCGCAATCTCCCCTTGTGCCGTCTCCGCGGCTTTGTCCTGCTCTGCGTCAATCAAGGGGAGTAAGCTTTCGGCAAACCGAGACAAATTCCAAGCCCCAATCGCAGGCTGGTTCTTGTATGCGTAACGCCCGGACGCATCAATTGAGCTAAACACGGTATCGGGATGGTACACATCCATAAACGCGCAGGGGCCGTAGTCTATGGCCTCGCCCGAAATCGCCATGTTGTCCGTGTTCATAACGCCGTGAATAAACCCGGTCATCTGCCACTTCGCGATCAAGGCCGCCTGCAGCCGGCAAGCTTCTCGCAAAAGCAAAAGGTATTTGTTCTCATCCGCTTGAATCTGGGGAAAATGCCGCGATATACAATAATCGGCGAGGCTTTGCAAATCTTCTTTGCTGCCATACGCAGATGCAAAGTCGAAAGTTCCCACCCTTATATGACTTGACGCTATCCGGGTTAGAACCGCACCTTTCAAGACACGCTCCCGAACAACATCCTCCCCGGTAAGCACGACCGCCAGTGAGCGGGTTGTTGGGATGCCCAGCGCGAACATGGCTTCGCTGATAATATACTCCCTCAGCATAGGCGCAAGCGCCGCAAGCCCGTCCCCGCGCCGGGAATAGGGCGTGCGCCCACAGCCTTTGAGTTGAATGTCAAATCTGTGGCCGCCGGGCGTTACCTGCTCACCGAGCAAAATCGCCCGGCCATCGCCCAGCATCGTGAAATGTCCAAACTGATATCCGGCATACGCTTGTGCGATCGGCGTTGCGCCTGCGGGAAGTTCTGTGCCCGTGAATATTTCGGGTGTGTCCGCAAGCTCGCCCGCGTTTAGCCCAAATTCCCCGGCAAGTTTGTGGTTAAAAATGACCATTTCCGGGGCGGGTACGCCTGCCGGGCGCTGGTGCCGGTAAAATATATCTGGAAGTTGTGTGTAAGTATGTTCAAGACTCCAACCTTTGATTGACATGTTCGCATCCCCCTTTTCGCTATTTTATGGAGCGCGCGGTGTTTTATACTGTGCGGGTTATCGCTGCCGGTATAGCGTTTCGGTTTTGCGAAAACTATTATTTATGGTTGATTATGGTTGAGCATCATGTTACTATAGCGATAGACGTTTGTTATATTGTCCACTGAAGAAGGGAGGCACACATTATAAGATTTTGCCTTGGCTGGACATCTATCAACATCGGCAGTGCGGTGGCGTACTTAAAAGCTGGACTTTTTTAAAGGGGCTTTGAGGCTTTGAATGACAGATAAGCCTCACCATCGTGCACAGTAAGCAGACGCAAGCCAAGAGCTATAGGCTCTTCGCTTGTGGTGGTTGCGTTCAAAAACACAAAAGGAGTATAAACATGAACATACAAAGATTCCATGACCCCTTTGCGCGAACCGGGATTACCAATTTGAATTATTCCGCCGTCAAAGAAGAGCGGGCGACAAAGAGCGGGGTAGACATCTTCACCCCGGAACAAATAGAAGATGCCCAAAAAGAATTCCTGAAAGAGCTGGCCAGGCTTGATCGCGAAGGGCAGGATTCCGCTTCGTTTCTCATTAAATATATGAGAATGAGAGAAACCAATGAGTCGCGCGGTGTGGTCGAAAATGCCAAAGCGATGGCAGACAACAGCGAGGAATACATTCTTGCAAACGCCGCCGGCGCACCAAAAGACCGCGAGAATAATCCTGCCGACACCATTACCGAATTGGCGATGACCTTTAAGATGCAGGGCGGTTCAAGCCTGTCGGACGCCATGATCCAAGAGTTTTTGGCGGAGAATGATTTCGCCGGATTGCTTTCTGCAATTGATGCTGCCCTTGCGCTACTTTCGGCGGAGTACAATTCCATCATTGCGCCCAAAGGGAGTGTGGGAGAAGTACCCCCGACGATTGACAATGCCGCCCTTCAAATGCTGGAGTATCTTGGGGGCCAGATTCAAACTCTACAAGAGTTTAAGGCATCGGCAGCGTCTATTGATGTGTTGCGGCAAGCGGATGCCCGGCCTTAACGGTTAGGAGGCGGTTAAGATGAGAATGCGTTCATTCAGCGCGAATGGAACGCCTCAAGCGCAGAACGCAATCAGACCGCGAAGGTGTTGCCGCGGTTAAATCAATTCGCACTTTTGCTGCTTCGCCGCCCTCAATTTTTCCCGGACAGGTTCAGGAGCTTTGGCATCTTGGGGTTGCTGCTGATCTTCCCGCAAGCGACAAATAGAGGGTCACCCGTACAGGTGACCCTCTATTTGTCGCTTGCCTCGAATCGCACTGATTGACACTTTGAAAGTCTGCTTTGCTTCTTCCAGCGTGCGGCCTGCTTCTCGATATTCTATTGTCCTTTTCCGGTATTGCGTCGTATAACTCATATTTCTTAGTTTAATCTATTTTATGTGTGTTTTCAAGTCCTTCTTCTCATGACAATGCCCCCTGGTGTAGATGATCCTACACCAGGGGGCTTCTTGTCTACTGTCCGTTTTTCGGGGTTCGGTTCATTCTGCCATAGATCTGCTATTGTCAATGATTTTTAGCGGTCAGTTGATGTGTGATTTTTACCGGTTTTGTTCCAACTCTATTGCTTCTTCGGTTGATTTCTGCCTGCGGATCGCTGCCCCTACACATGCCGCCATGAAAGACGCAAGGATCAGACCGGTAGACATGATGTCCGATGCGTTGGTTACACCGGCACCAGGCATAGCACCCAGTGGTACATCCATGTCGTCTATGGTTACAAGGGTGTCATAACCATCATCGAAGAAAGCGCCGAGCGGTACAGCCATATCGTCGATATAAACGTCGGTAATTGAAGGGGGCGCCGTAGGTGTCGTCGGTGCCATGGGTGTCGGTCCTCCGCTGCCATCACCGCCGCCGCTGCCACCGCCGCTGCCGCCGCCACTATCAGTTGGCGGTGTCGGTGTAACGGGATCCATCAGGTCTGGTACCAGCGGTGTGGTTGTTGTGAGTTCGACAAATTCAGGCTCGGGGTTATCGATTGGATCAAACTCATCCGGAGGTGTTGCTTCAAGCAGATCTGTGGGCTCGGCTTCAATCTCGTCAACAAGCTCTCCCTCCTCGGCCTCCAACTCATCAAGATCCAGATCAAATTCATCCTCTTCAAAGAATCTTAAAGTTTCGCGATTGACAAGGTCAAAGGCATCCAGCTCGTTAATATCTCCGGTATCCAACTCAATATTACCTGCATTATGCTCAAGTAGCTCATATACCCATTCTGGAATCGTGAAGCTCCATTCAATGCGTATCAAACCTACGAGATCTGTTGCAAGCTCACCTGCCGGTGTTCTGGTTATGAGGTTAGTGAACGGAGGCCAGCCAGCCCACGCCCCGCCAAAACCGGCATTGGAGTAACTCGGTAGATCGGTGTCCCACAGGTCGTACCCAAATACTGGCGGTTCTCCGTCAGGGCCGCTAATCTCCGGGCTCATCGGGTCTTCGAAGTTGAAGGTCAAGTCGCCATCGCGGGTTGCTTCTTCGAAGAAAGTCAAGTCGCCATCGCGGGTTGCTTCTTCGAAGAAAGTCAAGTCGCCATCGCGGGTTGCTTCTTCGAAGAAAGTCAAGTCAGGATCGCGAGCATCAACCGGTGTGGCTGTGAAGGTCAAGTCGCCATCGCGGGTTGCTTCTTCAAAGAAAGTCAAGTCGCCATCGCGGGTTGCTTCTTCAAAGAAGGTCAAGTCGCCATCGCGGGTTGCTTCTTCGAAGAAAGTCAAGTCAGGATCGCGAGCATCAACCGGTGTGGCTGTGAAGGTCAAGTCAGGATCGCGAGCATCAACCGGCGTGGCTGTGAAAGTCAAGTCACCATCGCGGGTTGCTTCTTCAAAGAAGGTCAAGTCAGGATCGCGAGCATCAACCGGTGTGGCTGTGAAGGTCAAGTCACCATCGCGGGTTGCTTCTTCGAAGTAGTCAAGATAGTCAGCCTCTGTTGGCGGTGTGCCGTTGAAGTTCGGGTCGCCGATCTGCTCGCCGTCGAAATCAGGTGTCTCGCGGTATGTTGCATCGAAACCAGGCATACCGGGCAATGTTGGGGCGTTCGGTTGAGTAGGCGCAGTGTCGAGTATAGGCTGGCCGTTTGATACGAATGTGGCATTCCACATTGGGGCGGTATCGGAATCGCCTAAGCCCATATCAAGCACAGACATTAAATCATGTGCCCCTAACTCAAAAATATCAACGGTTATAACTCTGACTGTGTTCGTATGGGGGTTAAGGTTTGTGAAAGTAATAGTACCTTGTGTTGCCGGTTCTACAATTTCTAAGCTAAAAACTGGAATGCCGCCGACATTTGATGATGTGATGGTTATTACACCTTGAACCGCATTGCCGTCAACATCCCTGCCGATATCTTGTATTACAGATGTGGAGTTTGACGCGAATAAGCCATGTGCTGCAGTCCAACCAAAATTCGCATCATTACCCCAGGTCGCAGGCGCATCTTCAAAATTATTATCGATCAAGAAACCAAGCTCGGGGTCTCTGTCCGGGTGATTATACCAGTTTTGCCAGTTCTGCCACGGGGTAAATACATTGTCAAACCAGTAATCGTATTCCTCTTGCCATGCATCTAAAATCAACTGGAAGTCATTACCCATTGCTGTATGGTATGCCGACAACGCATCAAGCACATCCTGCGACATTGACCATCCTCTAAGCTGTGTGCCTGTCATTGTTTCAAAGTCAGGCGGCAACACAAGCCCGTGCGCGGCTAACTGATTGGCTACCATATCCCGCAGTTCATCACGGAATGTGTTTGTTGCATTCGCATAGTTGCTATTGTTTGTGGTAACAGCCGGTTGCAGCGTACTCGCTACCCAGGCGCTTATTTGGTCGCTTGTCATTTCGGCGAAGTTAGGCGGCAATGTAATTCCCAATTGGCCAGCCAGCGCGCTTACTTCACTGCGGAAGATAGCGAGGTCTGATTGATAGCCAGTATTGTGCCCATCTATGAGACCCGCAAGGTTCGCCTCGAACCACGCTTCAAGCTCAGCACCGCTCATGTTTTCAAATCCTTCTGGCGGTGTGATACCAAATCTGTCCGCCAGCTCAATTAACTCATTGCGGTATGTTTCTCTGGCGGTGTTGTACGCGTTGGTTTCATTTTGCTC
>WRBI01000067.1 GCA_009784625.1 Oscillospiraceae bacterium
CAATCGCCAGATTGCCAGGAGGGGGATTCTTAAGGGGGATAAGGCACAGGGTGCCGCCCCCCTTAAGCGGCGTTTTGGTTACTTTGGGGCCGAGGCCAAAGTAACCCCGGGGTATGGGGCGGGCAGCGCCCATTCCAATTCCATCGGAGATACCGATAAAAGTCCTTAAAGCCCGAAAGGCAAGGACATCGAAGACACATTAAAACCCCGCACGGCCAAAGTGAAGTACATCGGAGATACCGATAAAAGCCCTTCAAGCCCGAAAGGCAGGGAAATCCGAAGACACATCGAATTTGTAACATCGAAAGGCGGTTCGCAAATGGACAAAAAAGCATTCGGTTATCCAACATTCGACGCATCCGGCGTAAAAACCCTCACCGAGTATTCGGGCCCATATCGCGATATGCTCATGGATATCCGCGTTTATCGGCCCACTTCGGGCTCGCGTCTGGACTTTGTTTATCCGGGCGAAGAAATGGCCGTCCTCTTACAGCGGGGGCGGATTTCGCTCTCCTGGGAGGGTTCTTCCCGCGAGCTTTCCCGCCGGGATGTCTTCACCGGTGGGCCTTGGTGTCTGCACGTCTGCGCCGGGGTTTCGGTGACTGTCGAAGCGCTCAGCGATGACGCACAGATTCTCGTTCAGCGGACACACAATTCCGGGTCGTTTGAGAGCCGGCTTTATTCCGAAGCTGAAGCGCCTTGGGTGGATGTTGCCAAGGGGATGTTCGGGGATACCGCTAACCGGCGGGTAAACACATTCTTTGACCACGCTACCGCGCCTTACTCCAACATGGTGATGGGCGAAGTGATGTCTGCCCGCGGGAATTGGTCGGGTTACATCCCACATTCTCATCCGCAGCCCGAGGTTTACTACTTCCTGTTTGAGCGGGAAGAGGGCTTTGGCGCCAGCTTCGTAGGGGATGATGTTTTCAAGATCACGGACGGCAGTTTTTCGGCCATCCCCGGCGGCCTGACCCACCCGCAGGTGACCGCGCCCGGCTACCGGATGTACACCTGCTGGATGATCCGCCACTTGGACAGAAACCCCTGGGTCGCACGGATTGACGACACCCGCTATCTCTGGCTGAACGAAGCGAGGTTTTAGCGATATGAAACTTGCAGATTTATTACAGGGCGGCCCCCTGCTTTTTGACGGCGGGATGGGTACCATGCTTTCCCGCCACGGCGTTCCGGCTGACTGTGATTCCGGGTCTGCCAACTTGCGTTATCCCGAAATTGTGGCCGATATTCACCGGGAATATCTCGCGGCCGGCGCGAAAGTCATTTCGGCCAATACTTTTCAGGCCAACGAGCTTCGGCTGGGTGATCAAACCGAGGCGGCGGTTTCTGCCGCGATTGCCGCCGCCCGGTCGGCGGGGGCTGAGATCGTCGCGCTGGATATTGGCCCGACCGGTGAGCTTCTCGCCCCGATGGGCAAACTCAGCTATGACCGCGCCTTTCAGGTTTTTTCCCGACAGGTTCTTGCGGGGTCGGCCGCCGGGGTCGACCTTATCCTGATTGAAACTTTTTTCGACCCGGAAGAAATCAAGGCGGCAATCGCGGCGGCAAAAGAGCACACCGAACTGCCCGTTATCGCCACCATGACTTTTGGCGAGCGTGGGCGCACGATCACCGGCGCAACCCCGGCTCAGGCGGTCGCCGCCCTCGAGGCGGCCGGGGTGGAGGCACTCGGCGTAAACTGCTCATATGGACCAGACCAGCTCTTGCCGGTGGTTGAGCAGATGCTGGCCCTCACCCGCCTGCCTTTGCTGGTGCAGCCAAACGCCGGACTGCCCGTCTTTCGGGACGGCAAAGCCGAATATGATCTCACACCGGATCAGTTCGCGCAAAAGCTGGCGGCAATGGCCGAAATGGGTGTTTCTATGTTGGGTGGCTGCTGCGGGACAACCCCTGAGCACATCGCGGCGCTCTCTGGCCGGCTCAAAAACAAATGATGTGCGTTTGATTGACATTGCCGCAAAAAACCATATAATGAAGATATTGACATAATCTAATGGTAAAGGGGAATTTGCACGTGGAATACAGAAGCTTTGGGGGCGGAAAACTGCCGGTCTCTCTTCTCGGGTTTGGCGTGATGCGCCTGCCTGTTATCGGAGACAACCCCGCGGCGATCGACGAGCCGAAAGCGCTGGAGATGATCGATTACGCATACCAAAACGGGGTCAACTACTTTGACACCGCTTACATCTACCACGAACAGGCCAGCGAGGGTTTTATTGGCAAGGCAATTGCCCGTTACCCCCGCGACAAGGTCTATCTGGCCACCAAAATGCCCCCCTGGAACCTCGAAGAGCAGGAAGATGTCGCCCGGATTTTTAACGAGCAGCTGAGCCGGTGCGGGGTCGATTACTTTGACTTTTACTTGATGCACTCGATTACCCGCGCCACCATGCCTGTATTTGAAAAGTTTGGCGTTTACGAGTTCTTGCGTGAACAGCAAAAGCTGGGTAAGATTCGCCACCTTGGCTTTTCGCTGCACGATGATGAAGTGGTTTTTACCCGCGCGCTTGACCAGTGGCCGGTCGAGTTTGTCCAGCTTCAGATCAACTATTTAGACTGGGAATCGATGAACGCGAAAGGGCTGTATGAGATCGCGGCTTCGCGGGGGATTCCGGTGGTGGTTATGGAACCGGTCAGAGGCGGTGCGCTGGCCGCACTTCCGCCCAAATGCGCACAGGTGCTCGGTGAAGTCTCGCCCAGCCGCTCGGTCGCGTCCTGGGGGATGCGGTTTGCGGGTGCATTGCCCGGGGTGATGACCGTGCTTTCCGGGATGTCTACCATCGAACAAATCGCGGATAACCTGGCTAGTTACACAGACTTTGCCCCGCTGAGCGAGGCGGAGCGCGAAGCGCTGGACAAGGTGATCGCCATCTACCGCCAGAATGCGCCCGCCCCCTGCACTGCCTGCCGGTACTGTATGCCCTGTCCGGTGGGGGTGAATATACCCGCCGGCTTTGGCGCGTACAACTTTTGCAAAAACACCGGCAACACAGAATTTTTCAAGATTGAATACAGCAATATCGGTGACGGTTCCCGACCGGATGACTGTACCGGCTGCGGTGTGTGTCTGGAGAAATGCCCACAGCGGCTGGATATCCCCGAGTGGATGAATAAGATCGCGCAGGCGCGCACCGACTTGCCGGGCTGGTAAACCAAAACGGCCGCCGATGGCGGTTTCATCCTAAAAAACAGAACGTTGACACCGCGGGTAACTTTTCGCGTTTGTCAACGTTCTGCTATGATCGGGCTTAACCAATCACGCGGGCGGCATACCCATCGGCGGTTGTTTGGAGACCGTCTGTGTTGTAAGGAAGAGAGGGAGGCCCATCTGTTCGATCTGGTCGCGCATTTCTTCGATTTCGTCTATATGTACATCTTCATCCGCCAAGATCGCGGTGAGGATGTCGCGGGTGGCCACGTCACGCACCTGCTCGGCCAGAACAATCGCGTCGTTGTAAGCTTTGATCGCGCCCTCTTCGGCTTTGCGGTCATTTTCGACCTGTTCGGATACGATCTGGCCGATACTTATTTTATTCAGGTTTTGGACAATCGGCTCGCCTTCCAAAAAGATAATTCGGCCGATCAGCTTTTCGGCATGGCGCATTTCGTCTTTGGCCCGCATCTTAAACTTATCGTGCAGGTTGTTGTAGCCCCAGTCCTCGCACATTTCGGCGTGTACCATGTACTGGTTGATGGCGGTCAGTTCATCCGCAAGCAGTTCGTTTAGTGATTTGATCAGTTCCGGGCTGCCTTTCATGGTCATATCTCCTTTTTAGTCGTGATCAAGCAGTTTCCCGCCGCTGTCCCTTTGGAGTATTGTATCACGTTTGGCCGGCTGCCGCAACCGGTTGAACGCACATTCCCATCACTTTTTGGGTTGCTCACCCCATTCCGGCAGCACCTGTTTGTACAGCCCGAATTTCTTAATCGCTTCAATATACATGGCCACACAGAAGAAGTTCTCGATATCCTGTGCATCCAGCCCTTTGAACGCACACAGATCATCCCACAGCAGAGGGCATCCCTCAACCATATGCCAGCCGGATACAAGCTCAATCCCGACGAAAATTTCCTTATCGTCCAAAAATGCGTCCGGCGAATCGTAAAGCAGTTTGCCCGCGCCTGTCTTCTCAACCACAAAAACAACCGGAGACGGCGCTTCCCCCGTAGGGATTTTTTGTGCCAAATGCTCGTTGATCATCACATTGTCAACCACGACCCTTGCCGCAGCCGGATCTTCCAGATCTCTGAGCGGGTACTTGTCAGCCAGATACCGCACGAGCTCTCTGCCCGATTTCCGGTTTGGCTTCAGTCTGCCCTTGTGTGCCTCCCAGACCGCTTTCCACCCGGCGATCATCTCAGGTGTTGGCTCTCCCGTCAACATTACATCACCCCCCAATTTACATAAGCGGCGCAAACAGCCGCAGCACCGCGTCAATAAACCGGTCCCAGATATGCTTGCGGGTGTCTTGCAGTCTGATCTCTTTGCTCTGTGCAATCGTCTTGACCGCGTCCTCCCGGATATCTTCGACCGCGCTTGAACCATACAATAAAGTCGCGCACTCAAAGTGCAGATAAAGACTCCGATAGTCGAGGTTGATGGTGCCGACCACCGCGATTTCGTCGTCGGATACAAAGTTTTTGGCGTGCATAAACCCCGGTGTGTACTCGTAAATCCGCACACCGGCGCTCAGCAGATACCGGTAATAAGAGCGTGTGAGGCGGTGTACCAGCTTTTTATCTGCCACCCCAGGGGTGACGATACGCACATCTACCCCGCGCTTGGCCGCCATCTTGAGGGCGTAGATCATCTTTTCACTGACGATCAGGTAGGGCGTGAATATATAGACATACCGCCGAGCCTGGTTTAAAATATCGATGTAAACATTCTCGCCCCGCTGTTCGTTGTCCAGGGGGGAGTCGTCGTAAGGCATGACAAACCCGTCGCGTAGCGGGGTGAAATCTTCGGCGCTTTTATAAGTCATATAATCGGTGATCCGATCACTCGGCCCGGAAAATGTGTTCCAAATTTTTATAAACATGTGGGTAAAGCTGATTGCCGCCTGACCGGTCAACTTTACGCCCGCGTCCTTCCAAATACCGAACCGCGCTTTTCGGTTGATATACTCATCCCCAATGTTGATCCCGCCGTTAAAGGCGGTTCTGCCGTCGATGACCAGCATCTTGCGGTGGTTGCGGTTGTTCATAAACAGAGAGAGCACCGGGGTCATCGGGTTAAACCGGATCACTTTGATATTCTTTTCCCGCAAAGCGGCCACGTAGGAAGCTGTAAACAATTTCATCCCGCCAAAGTCGTCGAAGATCAAGCGCACATCTACCCCGGTCTGCGCTTTTCGGGTTAAAATCTCCAGCATTCGATCCCACATATCGCTTTCTTTAATGATAAAATATTCAATAAAGATGAATTTTTGCGCCGCTTCCAGCTCGCTGAGCATATCCTCGAACATCAGCTCCCCCAGCGGGTAATAGCTGGCCGCCGTATTTTGGTGCGCGTGGTAAGATGAAACCAGCCGGATGTAGTGTGCGCAGCCATCCAGCCGATTGCCCTCCCGTGGCTTGTCGTTTACCTCGTCGTCATCCAAAAGGCCGGAAAGCGCCTTATGTTCGCGGCTTATCCGCCGATCAATCCGCTTGATGCGCGGGTTTTCTTCAAAGATTAGATACAGCACACCGCCCAAAACCGGTAAGAGCATGATGATGATAATCCAGATGGTCTTGTAGGTCGACGGCTCATCTTTTTTAATCAGCCAGAGGATAATCACAAAGCTGACCGCATAACTGGCCGTAGTGATGGCCGGAATCAGCGCGGCCGCCCGGTAGACCAGCTCTACGATGATAAACACCTGTGCAATCAGCAAAAGGCAGGTAACCCCAAGCCTTTTCACCGCCACCCCCCCTTTTTCGGAAACCTTACCAATTGTGAAGAATATAGCACCGATTTGGGGCAATGTCAATTGCGGGCGGGATAGCCGAAGCCGGCAGATCGATCTTTTTTATGCCAGAATTTAATCTGATGTTTGCGGCCTGTCGGAGAAGTGAGGTGTCCGGACATGATCATTACGGTAACGATGAGCCCTGCCTTGGACAAAACCGCGCGGGTACAGACTCTTCGGCCGGGTGGGCTCAACCGCTTTACCGAAGTCGTGACCGGCGCGGGCGGCAAGGGGGTAAACGTCTCTAAAATGATCGCGGTGCTGGGCGGTTCTTCGCTGGCCACCGGATTTTCAGGCGGGGGCGCAGGCGCCGAAATCGAGCGTACCCTGCGCGGCCTTGGGGTGCAGACCGATTTTGTCAGAACATCACACCCAACCCGCACAAACCTTAAAGTTTTAAGTAAAGATTTCGGCGTTACAGAATTCAATGAGCCGGGTCCGGTCGTCTCGCCCGGCGAGATGGAAGCGCTAACCGAAAAACTCATCGGCCGGGCAAAGCCGGGAGCCATATTTGTGCTGGCGGGCAGCTTGCCGCAAGGCGCGGACGCCGACACCTACAGGCGTCTGACCGGCATGCTGAGGCGAAAGGGCGCGGCCGTATTTCTGGATGCCGACGGCCAGGCGTTTGGCCGCGCGCTGGACGCCTCGCCCGACTTCATCAAACCAAACAAGTTTGAGCTCGCGCAATATTTTGAGCGGGGCGAAGATCTTTCGCTGAGCGAGTGCGCCATACTCTGCCGGACACTGACCGCGCGCGGAATCGGCATGGTCGCGCTTTCTATGGGCGGGCAGGGCGCGCTGTTTGTCTCGCGGGAAGAAACCCTTTACGCACCGGGTCTGCCGGTCAAGGTACGTTCGACTGTGGGCGCGGGGGACTGTATGGTGGGCGGATTTGCTTTTGCGCGGGAAGCGGGGATGGGCTTTCGCGACGCGGCCGCACTCGCGATGGCGGCTTCGGCCGGGGCGGCCACCACACCGGACACAACCCCGCCCTCCCGCGAGGCGGTGGGTGACCTGTTAAAGCTGGTAACGTTTGAAAGTGGGGGCCTCCAGCCATAACGACGGGCCGTATGGAAAAGGCGGTCCGCGGCCGAAATGAAATGAAGGGCTTGTAATCGATCGCGTGAAATCAAAGTCCGTCGCTCCTGTCGGCGCAATGCCGTTCGCTTGCGCATCCCTCCCGAAAATGATACAATTGATGGTACAACGCTTCGCGCGGAGGTGAATATATGGGGGAGCAGTCGGTTGAAGTGAAAGTTGTGGTTGACGCGAAGATTTACCACAGGTTCACTGTGTTCGACAACCTTTTTCGCAAGCGCGGTTTGGCCGCGCCGGTTGTCTTTGCCTGTATTGTCTGCGGCGGCGATTGCCTGTTTTATATTTTTTGAGGGCGCGGCGTGGCTGGGCACAATTCTGCTCTTTCTGGGTCTGGGTCTGCCGGGACACCAAATCCGGCGGTTTTTTCAGACGCTTAAACTGCAAATTGCCGCCTTCGGTCTGGAAACCCCGACCCACGTATATACCTTGTACCTGTCCGATTCCCCGGGCGGAATCACGGCCAGCTACCCGGTGGAGGATCAGGAAGACCTGCGCTATGAGTGGGCGGGCATCCACAATGTATACCTGCTGGATGCCGCCGTTTACCTGTATGTGCTGCCCGACAAAGCGTTTTTGATGCCCGGCGGGCAGGTGCGGCCGAGCGGCCAAGCGCTCCGTCAGCTGCTCAGTGCGGTTGTTCCGGCCGGCCGGCTGCACGACCGCCGCAAAAAGAAATAGGGGGTGAGCGCATGTTGTACAGGGAAGTTGCGTATTCCGGCGCGGCCGCGTTTTGTGTGGATCTGTTTACAAGCCACGGGTTTTCGCGCAGTGAAAGCGCGTTAATCACCGATGTGCTTCTGTGCGCGGATTTGTGGGGCATTGAATCCCACGGAATCCAGCGGCTGATGCGCTACCACAACGAGATCAAAAACGGCATGGTGTCGGTTAAATCGCGGCCGGAGCTGGCCGCGCATACCCCTGTTTCGGCTGTAATAGACGGCTGTGGCGGGATGGGGCAGCTGATCTCTGTCCGCGCAATGAATCTGGCGATAAAGAAAGCGAAGACATCCGGTGTCGGGATGGTTGCTGTCCGCAACTCCAATCATTATGGGATCGCCGGCTACTACACGAAGATGGCGGTCAAAAAGGACTTGATGGGCATCTGCATGACCAACACCGAAGCGATCGGCGTCCCCCTGTTCGGGAAGAAAGCGATGCTGGGCACGAATCCGATTTCGCTGGGTTTCCCGGCCGAGCCGGTCGGCTTTATCTACGACGCCGCCACAACCGTTGTTCCCCGCGGGAAAGTCGAAGTGTACAGCAAAAGCGAAAAGCCCTTGCCGGACGGCTGGGCGGTGGATGCAGCCGGGCAGCCGGCCTCGGACGCGGCGGCTGTGCTTGAAAACATCATGCACAAGCTCGGCGGCGGGATATCGCCATTGGGCGGCGGAGGTGAACTTTTAGGCGGCCACAAAGGGTATGGTTTGGGGATTATTGTAGACCTGTTCACCGGCATACTCTCTTCGGGCAAGACCTCCAACCACTTGAGCTTGCGCCCCGACCGGTCGGATATCGCGCACTTTTTTATGGCGGTCGATTACGGCATATTTGGGGACAAGGCCGAGATCAAGGCAAAGTTCTCGACTTTCCTTCAGGAGCTGAGAGACAGCCCCAAAGCGGACGGCCAAAAGCGGATTTACACCCACGGCGAAAAAGAGGCCGGGACGATGGCAAAGCGCAGGAAGAGCGGAACGATCCCGATCAGCGAAAAAACCTTGGGCGAGATGCGCGAAATAGCGGGACTACAAAAGCTGAGTTTCCCCGCGTTCTTGTAGATTTATTTGAAAGGCGGCGTGAGTATGAAAATTATCAACGCACCATCCCTGGCAAACTGTTCCTTTCTGGAAATGGGCAGTCAGGTAGAGCAGCTGGCAAAGGGCAAGGCCGACTGGTTTCACATTGATCTCTGTGACGGCCATTACGTGCCGAACATTCTCTTCTCACCGGCCATTGTGTGGGAACTCAAGGCGGCTTACCCCGAAATTCCGGTTGACGTTCACCTGATGACGATCGACCCGGCCTCGTATATCTCCCGGCTGGCCTATCTGGGCGCGGATTATATCAGCTTTCATCTGGACGCTGAACGCTTTGCCCGCCGGCTGATCACCAACATCCACGGCCACGGAATCAAAGCCGGCGTGATCATCAACCCAAGCCAGCGGATCGACCTGCTTCAGCCGGTCATTGATATGGTAGATTACGTTGTGCTCATGACGGTCGAGCCGGGGTTCGCGGGGCAGAAGTTCATGCCGCAGGCCATCCCGCGCCTGGCCGAGCTGGTTGACCTGCGCAAACAGAGCGGCCGGGATTTTCTGATCTCAATCGACGGCGGCGTGGATATGGAAAACGCGGTCAAGTGCGCAAAATTGGGCGCTGAAATTTACATCACCGGGATATTCACCGTCTTTAAACAACCGGAGGGGCTGGAACAGGCTTGTCTGAACTTTAAAGAAAAAGTGATTAATGGATGTAAAAGCTAGGGCGTGTTGACACAAAGCTGAACGCCCGTATTTTGGTGAATTTTGAGCCTTACTTCGTTGTCGTTACAAAGTACTGACGATGAGCGCCCATACAGCGAAGAGTCTCAGCGGAATACATATAG
>WRBI01000068.1 GCA_009784625.1 Oscillospiraceae bacterium
CCGCAGAATAAAGCGCTTCCGTCGCATTTTTACTCGCTACGACAAGCTGGACATCATGTTCATTACCTTTATTTTCTTCGCTTTCATCGTTGATACATTCGCTTAATGTCAACAGACCCTAACGTTCGCTAACATTGACAACGCGCACCCGGCAACAGGTGCGCGTTGTTTATTATGCGTTTAACTTCCGAACAATTTGGCCGCGTACTGCATGTTTTCGATCACCTTTACCGCAAAGGGGCAGCGGCTTTCGCAGTCCCCGCAAGCGATACACCCGCTGCCGGTCTGCGCAAGGCTCTGGTAGTGCTGCCGGATGGTGGGCGGGATTTTGCCCTCGTCCAATTTCGCGATATCCAGCAGTTTGGTGAGCGCGGCCACGTCAATCCCGGCCGGGCAGGGCTGGCAATGCCCGCAGTAGACACAAGCGCCGGTGAATCCCCGCTGGAACTGTGCCACAGCCTCGCTGTAGTCGCGCTGAGCGGCGGTTTGGTTTATGTAATCGACCGCGGCGGTTACCTGTTCTTTGTTTATGCAACCAATCAGCACGCTGGTCACCGCCGGCCTTGTCAATGCGTAGTGTATACACTGGCCGGGAGTCAGGGGCTTGGTGAATGGGCTGTGCTTGGGGTGGAGCAGCCGCCCGCCGCCGTATGTTTTCATGACGGTGACCCCAATTTCGCGCTGTTCACAAAGCCGGTAGAGATCCCTGCGCACGGGGTCGACGCCGACTAAGAGATCGGTGTGGTCGCCATCCTCCAGCAGCAGGGAGAAATCCTCATCGGCTGAAAGCAGGTCGAACGCCGGGTTGATTGAAAACATCATCATATCGACAATGCCGGTTTCAATCACCCGCTTGGCCGTTACGGGATTGTGTGCGCTAAAACCGATCGCGCGGATGATGCCTTTCTTTTTGAGATCAAGGGCATAATCGGCCAGCCCATTCTCAAAAGTGCCTTTAAAGTCATCCTCGCTGTCCAGATAAAAGAGCATACCGATGTCGATGTAATCGGTACCCAGATGTGTCATCAGGCTTTCGAAAGATTCTTTCGCTTTGGGCAAATCACGGCAAATGTCCATCATTTCGCCCTCAACGCTGGCCATTGTACTGCCGATATGCCCCTGGATGATCATCTTGTCCCGGCGGCCGCCGAGCGCTTTGCCGATATGCCTGCGCACCGGTTCGTGCGGCATGAAGAGGTCCATGATGTTGACTTGCGCGTCCAAAGCGGCGTGGACGACCTCCTCCACTTGGCTGTACGGCTTGTCGATCAGGTGTTCGGGGCCAAGGCCGATCACGCTGACATTCATCCCGGTTTTGCCCAGCTTGCGATAATCCATTTGTCTATCCCCTTATCGGTGTAATTCGATCACCGGATTGTATTCCGGTGGGGTTTTCGATGATCAGTGCGCCCTCCTGTAAAGCGTCGGCAAAAACTTCGACCATCCGGCCGGACTCGATCCCCAGATTTACGCTGACCGCCTCGACCTGGTAGCCTCCGTCGGCGGCCGGCAGAGCAATCAGGACCGCCCGCCCGCCGTTTATATCGGTGTGGATTGCGCTGGCCGGGAGTGTGAGCGCTTCGCTGCGATCGGCAATCATGGTCAGCCTTGCGCTCATCCCGATCCGCAGGTCTGTGCCGGACGCGAGCGCGATTTCACTTTCAAACTCGGCGTAGCCGCCCGAAACGCCCTCGCCGTGTGTCATCACGGTCGAAGTCGGGGCAATCCGGGTCAGGCGGCCCGAAAATTCGGCGCTGCCGGTGGCGTCGGCCCGCACCCGGGCGTCATCGCCCAGGCTGAGTGAGCCGACATCCAGTTCCCGGATATTGGTCTTGACCACAAGGTTATCGGTGTCCTGAATCACAAAGAGCAGACCGGCGCCCATTGCACCCGCTTCGGCGATGACCGCTGTCACCGTGCCGGTCACCGGGGAGCGGATTTCGGCTTTTTCCAGCTCGTTTTGCAGGTTTTCGATCGCGATCCGCATGTCGCTGAAGTTGGTGGCAATCCGCGCGGCCTCAACGATATCCCGGTGCTGGGTGAGGATGTCGCCGGCCAAAACCCGGGCGGACGCATCGCTTTCCCTGGCCATAGCCAGTGCCTGATTGGCCGACTCGAGAGATTGGCGGGCCCGGTCAAGCGCGCCCTCGTGGGCGGACAGAGATTGACGCAGCTGGCTGAGCGTGGGGTCAAAGTCATCGTAGCGGTCAAGGTCATTGCGGCGCAGATACCGCCGGTATTCGGTTAAATCGCGCCGCGCGACATGCACATTCGCGCTGGCCGCGCTGATTTCGACTTCGGCGGCCGCCACAGCCAGCTCGGCGTGGTTTATCCCGAACTGTGCGCCCTGGGTAACCGGGTCGTTGCCGGCGGCCAGATTCCGCTCAAAGGCCTCAAGGGCGGTGCGCGCGGCGGTTAAATTCTGCCCGGCCGCCGCCTGAGCCGCACCCAGGGTTGCCTGCAGCTGCCGCACTTCCATCTCAAGCGAAGACATGTCCAGCAGCGCGAGCAGATCGCCTTCGGCCACAACATCCCCCACCCGAACCTCCACCCGCTCAACCGGGAAGGGCAGTGTGGTGTGAATTTCGGTCGACTGCGCGCTGTAAACAACGCCGGTCAGGTTGATGGTGCGGGTAATCTCCTGCCGCTCAAGCGCGATTACCCGGATATTGGGCGGTGGGCTTTCGCCGCCGGTTCCACCGGTCAGCAGAACCAGCCCCAGCAATATAATAACAATCGAACAACTGGTGATTATAGCTTTCTTTTTCATCTGGGGGCCTCCGATTTTGATGCTTTTTTGGCGACGAGCGTGGCGAACTTCTCGAACTTTGCGGTGATCTTTCGCACCCGCACATCGTCTTTGAGCAGGTACTCAATGAACTTGTCAAAGACAACCAATAAGATCAGGCAGTACTCGATGGGCAGGATAAACCCGCGCATCTCCTCGCTGACCAGATCAGGCGCAAGCAGCGAGACCCGCGAAATAATCAGCACAAACGTGTAAAACAGATACAAGGTGGTCTTAAACGAGATCAAACTGGCTGAGTGGATGATCATGGCCACAAGATAGTTTTCGCGGGTGATCACCCATTCTTTTGAGAGCAGAATGTCGTTGGCGATTTTGTCGAACAGCAGAAAGAGGATGATGAACGCGATATTCCAAAAGTAAGCGTTTAACATTACGCCGCCGGCAAGCCCTCTGTAGATGACAAAGAATGCGAACAGCCCGTAAAGTGTTCCTGCCAGCCCGGCGTAAAGGATGTAAAAAGCGATGTCAAGCCCACCCCGCGGCTGAGCCATCTTCTTTTCCCGCGCCATTATCGCACCTGAATCTGTACCCGGGCGTTGACGCCGATCAGATGGGCCAGATCAACTTCGTCGGTCAGGTGAATTTCGACCGGGATTAAATGGGTGATTCGCGTGAATGTGCCGCCGGTGTTAAAGAACAGGGCGGTGCCGGAAAGCTCAGCCTGTGTGATCAGCCCGACCTCGGCAACGTAGCCGTCAAACCGCTCCCGACCCAGCGCGTCGATGGTGACGCTGACCGGCTGTCCCCGCGATATGCGCAGGATGTCGGTCTCCTCGATGTTCGCCTGGATGTGAATCCGGCCGGTTTCGGCAATGACGGCAATCGGTTCCAACGGCGAGACGACCTGATTTAATATTGCATTTGAGGAGACGACGATTCCGGCTACCGGCGAGCGGATCGGGCCGACATGCTCGACCCAGCCGATGACTTCGTCCTCTTCGACCCGGCGACCCTCAAAGACAGTGTACCGCTCAAGTGTGCCGGGCAGCGGCGAGAGGATGGGGATGATGTTGGTGGTCACCCGGGCGTTGTCGGTGATGATGTAGGTGACGCTTCGGGTGTAAAAGTGCAGCCCGGCCACCACCCCGGCCGCCAGCACCAGCGTGAGCACACCGGCCAGGATAAACTTGCCTTTGCCGCCTTTCTTTTTTTCATCTTTGACTTCGGGTTTGTCGGCCGTGGCCGCAGTTGTGCTTTCTGTCTTGATTTCGTTGCTCATATTCTACTCCTAGTTTTCTTCTACAACTCCCTCTGAGAACTGGGAGTTGTACAGGTCGGCGTAAAACCCGCCGGTGGCCAAAAGCTCTGCGTGACTGCCTTTTTCGATGATGTCGCCGTCTTTCATAACCAGAATAATATCCGCCCCGCGTATGGTCGAAAGCCGGTGGGCGATGACAAAGCTGGTGCGGCCCTGCATCAGCCCGCGCATAGTCTTTTGGATGAGGATTTCGGTGCGGGTGTCAATCGAACTGGTTGCCTCATCCAGAATCAGGATGGCCGGGTTCTTTAAGATAACCCGCGCAATGGTGAATAACTGCTTTTGCCCCTGAGAAATGTTGGACGCCTCTTCGTTGAGGATCATATTGTAGCCGCCGGGCAAAGTTTTGATGAATTTGTGGCAGTGGGCGGCTTTGGCGGCGGCGATGACGTCTTCGTCGGTCGCGCCAGGTGAGCCGTAGCGGATGTTTTCCATAATGGTGTCGTTGTAGATCCATGTATCTTGCAATACCATCCCGAAAATGTCGCGCAGATCGGCCCGGCTAAGCTTTGTCGAATCGATTCCGTCTACCAGAATCTTTCCGCTGTTCAGTTCGTAAAAGCGCATGAGCAGTTTGACGACGGTGGTTTTGCCTGCCCCGGTCGGCCCGACGATGGCCACTGTCTGCCCTGGCTCAATCTCAGCGGTAAAGTCGTTGAGGATGATCTTGTCGGGGCTGTAGCCAAAGCGCACATTTTGAAAACTGACCCGGCCCTCGTATGTTTCTTTGGGCTGAGCCTGCCCCGTATCCTGCACTTCCTCTTCTTCTTCCAGGAATTCGAAGACCCGCTCAGAAGCGGCGATGGTGCCTTGCAGCATATTCCCGGCCGCGCCGATTTCGGCCAGCGGCTGTGTGAAAGTCTGCACATACTGGATAAACGCCTGCACATCACCGATGGTGATGACCCGCTGAACAACCAGGAAGCCGCCCAGCACACAGACCAGCACGTAACCCAAGTTCCCGACAAAGTCAAAGATCGGCATGACGATGTTGGTCATGAACTGCGCTTTCCAGGCGGAGCCGCGCACCTGCTCGTTGGCTTCGTTAAACTTTTGCTCGGCGTCCGTCTCGCCGTTGTAGGCGCAGACGATGTTGTGGCCGCCGTAGGTTTCTTCCACAATGCCGCTGATTTTTCCGATGGCCTCCTGCTGTTGGCCAAAGTAGACGTATGACCGCTTGAGCACAGCCATCATGATCATCATAGACAACGGGATGACCACCAGAACCGAGATGGCCATCAGCCAGCTGATCGAGAACATCATGATCAAAACGCCGATGATTGTGGTGGTCGAGGTGATCAGCTGGGTCAAGTTGGTGCTCAGTGTCTGGCTGATCATATCTACGTCACTGGTCACCCGGGCGAGAATCTCGCCCTGTGGCCGGGTGTCGTAGTAGTTGATGGGCAGTCTGTGCATCTTTTCAGAGATCCGCTCGCGCAGCTGGTAGGTAACTTTGACCGACAGCCGCGCCATAATGATCTCCTGCACAAAACCGCAGAGGGCAGAGACGATGTAAAGGATGATCAGAATAGCGGTCAGCCGGCCCATCTGCCGGAAGTCGGTCAGCAGCCCTGTCCCGAACCAGTAGGCGACCAGCCCGTCTACCAGTATGGTGGTCACCCGGCCCATAATGCGCGGCCCGATCACCGCGAACGCGGTCGAGACCAGCGCAAAGATCAACACCGCAAACAACTGAAACTTATACGGCGAAAGCAAAACGATCAACTGGCCGACTGCTTTTTTGGGGTCTTTGGCTTTTTGGGCGAGCGCCTCGCCCCCAAACATTGCGTCTAAGCCGTCGCTGTTGGTGTTTTCGTGCTTTTGCCCGTTTTCGTGCTCACTCATCCGCCCACCTCCTCTTCAGAAAGCTGGGAGGCCGCGATTTCCCTGTATATTTCACAGGTGTGCATCAGGTCTTCGTGCCTGCCAATCCCGGCGATCTTGCCGCCGTCCAGCACCACGATCTGCTCGGCCTGCATGATGGAGGAAATCCGCTGAGCGACAACCAAAGTCGTGCGGTCACCCATCTTGTCTTTGAGCGCGGCCCTTAGCTGGGCGTCGGTCTTGAGGTCAAGGGCCGAAAAACTGTCGTCAAACAGGTTGATCGACGCATCTTTGACCAGTGCCCGCGCGATGGAAAGCCGCTGTTTCTGCCCGCCCGAAAAATTCGAGCCGCCCTGAGCTACATTTTCGCCGTAACCATCCGGCTTGTCGGCGATGAAGGCCGCGGCCTGCGCGATCTCGGTTGCTGTGGAAATTTTCTCCTGCGTTGCTTCTTTGTCGGCGTAAAGCAGGTTGGACTGAATGGTACCAGTGAAGAGGGACGCTTTTTGCGGCACATAGCCGATTTTTGAGTGGAGCGCTTCTTTGTGCAGGTCGCGGATGTCGATGCCGTCCAGGTAAACCGCGCCTGCGCTCACGTCAAAAAACCGGAGCAGCAGCTTAAACAGGGTGCTTTTGCCTGAGCCGGTCGCGCCGATGATGGCGGTGGTCTGCCCCGGGTGTGCGGTAAAGCTGATGTCGTCCAGAATATTCTCTTCGCCCTCGGTTGCGTCGGGGTAGCGGAAACTTACGTTTTTGAACTCGACGATACCCTTGAAGTCCGCAGGCATTGGGGTCGGGTTCTCTTTGTAGCGGATTGTGCCCTCGGCTTCAAGCACTTCGCGGACACGCCTGGCGCTGACTGCCGCGCGCGGAACCATAATAAAGGTAATCGCGATCATCAAAAACGCGAAGATAATCAGCATTCCGTACTGTAAAAAGGCGAAGATGTCGCCGACATCCGCGCGCAGGGCAGAAACCTGTCCCGCGCCTACCCAGACAATCAACGCGGTGGTTAAATTGAATATGAGTAAGATAATCGGGGTCATAAACGCGAAAGTATAGCCAACAAACCGCTCAATGCTGGAAAGGTTCCGGTTGGCCTGTTCGAACCGCTTTTTTTCAAAAGCCTGGGTGCTGAACGCGCGGACAACCAAGATCCCGCTCAGATTTTCGCGGGAGACCAGATTCAACCGGTCGATCAAATCCTGCCAGATTTTGAATTTTGGCAGAGCGACGATGAACAAGACCACCATCAGCCCGACCATGATAAAGGTGGCCAGCCCGACAATCCAGGCCATGGATGCACTGCGGTCGAGTGCGCGGATCAGCCCGCCAACGCCCAAAATCGGCGTGTAGATAAGCTGACGGATGGCCATCATCAGCGTGTTCTGAATCTGCATGATGTCGTTTGTGGTGCGCGTAATCAAAGACGAGGTCGAGAACCGATTGATCTCGGCGCTTGAGAAGCGCAAAACTTTTTTAAAGACGGCCTCGCGCAGGTCGTTGGCCACCCCGGTTGCGGTTTTTGCGGTAAAGTAGCCGGTAATCAAAGCGCAGCCCATGCTGAGCATAGTGAGTACAAGCATGATCGCGCCGCTTCGCCAGATAACGGGCAGGTGGCCGGGAATAACCCCGTCGTTGACGATATCGGCCATATATCCGGGCAGCAAGAGCGCCAAAACCGCTTCGACAGTGAGCAGCGCGACCACAAAGAACATCATGGGCGTGTATGGCTTCATATATTTAAAAACAATTGACATGCGGGCTCCTTCGCAAGCTGGTTAAAGGGCGTGAATACAGGTTCTTACTTATAGAACGCTTGTTCGAGCATATCCAAAGCTTTGTAACAGTCGGCGACCAGTGCGTCAATGTGCTCAAAGCCTTTGTCGTAGAGTTCGGTAACAAAGCCGTCGTTGGCCCAGCTGAGCAGCTTTAGCAAAACTTGTGGGTCAATGTCAGGGTCAAGCTTTGAAAGGCCGGCGTTATTTAAAACCAATTGATCGAAAAACGCTTGATTATTGGTGGCAATCTGCCGGATATCCTCTAAAACTTCGGGGTCGTTTTCGTAGTAGATGCTGTTGGCAAAGACAAAGTAGGCCGGGTGCTCTTTAACAGTGTCTGACTGGATTGAAATAAGCACTCTAAAGGTCTTAAAAAAGTCGTTAGGCTGGCTGCCTATCCGCCTTTTTACCTCGTGGTTGAATATCTCTTGCGTGTTTTCGATCAAATATAAGTAGAGTGTCTTCTTCGAGCCGAAGTAATAGGTGATCATCCCTTTGGTGGTGTCGGCCTCTTTGGCGATGTCGGCCATGGATGCTTTGCGGTAACCCTGTTTGCCAAAAACAGTCAGCCCGGCATTGATGATGTGCGCCTGCTTTTCAGCGCGTATCTTAAAAAAATTATCCATAGCTGAGTGTTTGCTCACCTTTTACACCTCCACAAAATTGCCCGGAACAGTTTGTCTAATTCGCTTAGTACGAATCGTCTATGAATGATTATAACGACCCCTGACAAATCTGTCAAGGGGGAATTTTCAAATCGCGCTGCTTTTGTAAAGATCAAGGGACGGGAAACTGCGCTCGGCTTTAAAGAGAAGAAAGTGTTCGCTGATTTTGTCCAGCTCATCAATGGCGGGGCCGGTTAAGCTGAACGAAAAGAGCCGCTCGACCGGGGAGTAAATGATATGCCGCATGGCCGCCAAAACCCCAAGGCTAAGCGGACGCCCGCCCATCGGCGTGTGCACGGCGCAGCACGAGGTGCAGGCGATATCCCCTTCTTTTGGAAAGAAGTAGAACCCCTCGGCCTCATATTCGTGGCAATAGCGGCAACCGACTAAATCGGGCATAAATCCGGTCAAAGTAAGCAAGCGCAGTTCGAAAAGCGGCTTGAGTAAAGTGGGGCTGCGGCTGCCCGTCTCCAGGTGGTGCAAAGCGTTGAGCATAAGCCGAAGCGGCTCGCCGGCCGGCTCATCCTGGGTGAGCAGTTCGGCTGAAAGCTGTGCGAAATAAGAGGCAAGGCAAAGTTTTATGTAATCTTCACGGATGCCAAAGAAGATGCGGTTGACGTCGGCCTTGTCCACGGTGGTGCGGCCGCGGTGAGAAAAGAGAACGAATCGCGCGTAAACGAGCGCCTCGCTGGAAGCCGCAAGGCGGCTGCGGGGTGCGCTGGCGCGGTTGGCGAAAGCGGGAATAAGCCCTCGTTCAGCTGTTAATATGGTGAGGAGGCGGTTGCCGGCGAAAGGGCGTGACGATAGGGTCAAACCGTCGATGGTTGTGTGCATAGGTACCTTCCAATTGGTGATGGTTGATGTGTCTTTTATGTCTTTGCTTTGCCTTGCGTTTCGGGCTTTTAATCGGGATTTCCGAAGTCCTTGCCTTTCGGACATTAAGGACTTTTATCGGAATCTCCGATATCCTTGCCTTTCGGGCTATAAGGACATATCGGAATCTCCGATGGAATAAGAATGGGGCGCTTCGCCCCCAAGCCCCCGAGTTACTTTTTTCCACGACCAAAAAAGTAACCAAAAAGGCCGCTTAAGGGGGGCAGGGGGCACGCCCCCAGCTGGCCCCCCTTAAGAATCCCC
>WRBI01000069.1 GCA_009784625.1 Oscillospiraceae bacterium
AACTTCCAGGTTGCTCATTTCCGATTTCCGGCGCTGTATTGGGAATATCTCTGCTATTTCTCTGTAATCCTCTTCTCTTAGTTTCATATCGCTATTATATCAGTTAATGTCAACAGACTCTAGTTACTTTTGGGACTGCGGCCATCAAGATACCATTGGCCCCTACAGCTACTGACGACACAACAGCGAGTAACCCGGGGGCATGGGGACGGTAAGCGCCCCATTTCAATCCATCGGAGATTCCGATAAAAAGCTCTTGACCTTACGGCCGATTATCTGCAAGCCAACCTACCCGTGATTCACGTTGAGAATTGAAAATTGACAGCAACAGAATCGCTTCGCGACGTGTCTTGGAAAGGGGAACTACGTAGCAGTTACCCACATCAAAACAAATTGCGAAGCGATACATTTACTGTCAACTATCCACTGTCAACTGTCAACTGCCTAAAGATACTCCGCCTCTTTGAGCGCGGCTAGGGATGTTTCTTTGTCTTCGGGCGCAACCAGGATGATCGGGCCGGTACAGCCCATTCCGCTGGATGCGAAGATCCCTTTCTTCCAAAGGGCGCGAACCGCGTTTTCCAGCTCAAGGATCTCGACGCCGGGAATCTCTTCGGTCACGATTTTCTCGGGCGGCGCCTTGACATCGTCCTCGTCGGAGGCTTTGCTTTTTTCGCCGGCTTTGGAAAGGCCGTCCAGGATTGCGCCAAGTCCCGCTTTTTTGGCGGCGGCGTACTCGTCGCTGACTTTTTTGAGCAGCCCGCCCCGCGCGCATTCGCCCGCGAAAATGATCGAGCCCGCGACAACCGGTGCGCCGGAAGCGCGCGAGATGATGTTGACAATCCGGTCATAACCCTCGCCGACGCCGGGGCCGTAACCGTCACCCAGCGACTCGTAACTTCCGCCGGTCATAAAAGCGGACATCGCTTTCATGATCACGTTGCCGGTCAGGCTGTCCATCACCATCATGTCGGGTACACCCTGCAAAAGGTCGTTCCCGCGCATGACCACCCCGCCGTCCGCGCGTGCGCTTTGGGTAAAGTGGATGGGGTAGCCGTTTTCTTGCAATTTAAGCAGTGAGCGCTCAAGCTGGCGGGCGCCGTCGATGTTCAGAATTCCCACGGTCGGGTTTTTGATGCCGGTTGCTTTGGCCACCGCGATTGAGCCGATCGCGTTTTTGAGCATGGCCGATACCCGCTCGGTGTCCGAGGTGCCGGTTGTGCTGGCCACAAACATCTTACGGCCAACGCCGGGGGTAATCACCCGGCCGATGGTCGTCACCCCGATCGGGAAACTGTAATGCATGGTGACAGCGGCGTCCAGCTCCCCGCTGAGCAGCATTTTGTCCATCAGTTCATGGGCGGTTTTCTGGCAGTCGGCTTCGATAAAAGTCAGTTCGGTTTCGCATTTTTCGCCGATGACCACCACTTCGATAGAGGGGTCGGCGGCTTGTGCCAGCTCAGCCCCCCTGAGCATTTCGGCCGGGCCGTGCTCACTGCCCTCAAGGGTGAGGGCAACCCGCGCGCGCTTACCAAAGCTGCCGCTTTTTACGCCGGCCGCGATCTCGTCAAACACTTGGGCAATCGCTTCTTTGATGTGATCCATACTCATGCCCTCCCTTATTCAGCGCTGTGTCGATGGGAGCTGTGTGGGCGCTCATCGACGGTATCTTGAACGCGCAGGGATGCGGCAAAGTCGGCCATCGCCTCGGCAATCATAGCGCGGACACTGTCCTTGTCCACGCTGCCGGATTCAACCACGCCCGAGTTTTTCTCAACGATGAAAGACACGCCGTCAAACAGGTTGGTCAGCCGGCCAAGGAAGAGGCTGCCCTTGCCGACGATCATCACGCGGTTCAGTTCACCCTCGGCCATCAGGTCTTTCATGTGAGCCAAAAACGGTACGCCGGAGGGGATGTGGCCTTGCGGCGGCGCATAACCCGGCATACTGATCTTGGCGAGGATTTCGGGGAGCTGGCTCTTTTCGAACTCTTTGCGCATAACGCCCAGGGCGGCGATCATCTTGTAGTTGGCTTCGGGCACATTGCCCGCCCCGGCTGGAACCATGACACCGGGGTCGTGCATCTCGGTCGAGAACGTGTCAACGTCGCCGATTTTCAGCCCGGCTCTGTCCAGCGGGTTGGCGACCAGTGCCTGCATAACCGCCTGGGGTGAGCCGCCGCTGCCGATTGTGTGCTGGCCGACAATGTCAGTGCGGATAACCGGGGATACGCCGTCGTTTTCGCCGACGTGCACGGCAAACGCGCCCATCACGTCTTCGAGGACAGGCAGGCCTTTGGCGATGTGGTTTTTCGAGTTCATGCCCAGTTTGGCACAGCTGCCGCCGGCCAGCACGACTACGTTTTTGTAGATGCCCGCCTGTACAAGCGCGGCCGCTTCAACCAGCGCATGGGCAGGCCCCGCGCAGAAACTGCGGGTGTCCGAGCCGGTGGCGTTTACACAACCGCAAACCTCGCCGATGGCCTTGGCAAAGTTGCCGCCGCCCCGCTGATTCATGTCGCCGCAAGCTTCTTCCGAACACTCGATGATGTAACCCACATCGGTGCGGTCCAGATCGGTTTTTTGGAGCAGCAGTTCAAGGCAGAAAGCTGCCGAAGCTTTGCTGACCAGATTCTCGAACATCACGTGTTCAGAGAGCGCGGCGTCAAATTCATGCGCTTTTTTGACACAGCCAACCAGTTTGCCCTCACAGTACATTGGCTCGGCCAGATGCCCGGCAACCAGCTCATCGATCTGCGCTTGCGCCGCGTGGCCTTTGCCCAATTTTTCGAGGAATTTCCAGCCGCCAACGACCGGATGGGCCAGCAGCTTGGGCTCTACCGCTTTTTGGAAGCTCTCTTCAAGCAGGACAAGTTCGAACGCGTCTACCGCTTTCATCAGCCCTAGGAACTCGTCCAGCGGCATGATTTCGCCGTGTTTGCCCTCTCTGCTCGCGCCTTTGGGCGAATTTTCGTACCAGGGCGCTTCGATGCCGTTCAGGTCTTTCGGGCGTTTGTTGCCGATATATACCTGATTGGGCGCGTAGTTTACGCAATCTTCAAACGAGCGCAGACGGGTGGGCAAAAGCTTGAGATACTCGGAATCGGGGCTGAGCTTTTGCTCGCTGAGCGAGGTGCTGCCCTGATGGATGATCATGTCGTTTGCTTGAACCAAGGCGTAGCTCGCGCCCTTTAGTACGGGGAAATTCATTCGTACACCTCCTGAAATAAATGTGTCCGCTATCCGCTGACGCGAAGGTACAGCGAAAAGACAAGGCAAACCGCACCGATTGTTGTGTATACGGCGCCGGTTATGCGCGCTTTTTTGGTTTGCCGTGCAGTTTCCTCTTCGGTCATGGGCAGATCACCTTTTTTAATTCGCTTCTTGTTTTTCGATTCGGCTAACGCAGCCGGAGACAACAAATAGAACATTCCGGCAGCAAAAAAAACGATCCCGAAGTTTTGTATGAAATTCATCAGCGCCACAACAAAACGCCCCTTACCTTTATGCCAAATATCCTAATGAAAAAGAGCTGGAGAGCGAACTCCCCAGCTCTCAGTGTAGCAGGTTGTTAGTCTTTGAAAACAGTTTGGCCGTGTACTTCGGTGGCCAAGGCTTCGAGGGCCTTTTTGACCAGCTTACGGCGCAGCTCTTTTTCGTCTGCCGGCTCAAGGGCAGGGTTGCCCAGCGGGTAGGGGATGGCCACGGTGGGAACAATTCTGTTCGCACCAACGGTCATAGAAATCGGCACGATTGTGCACATGTGAACCACAGGTACACCGGCCTCTTTTTCGATCTCTTTTACCATCGTTGCACCGCAACGTGTGCAGGTGCCTCAGGTGGAGGTCAGGATCACGCAGTCAACATTGTCTGCTTTGAGATCCTGAGCGATTGCGTTGGCAAATTTTTTGGCGTTCGAGACCGCGGTGCCGTTGCCAACTGTTGAGTACCAATAATCATGCAAAGAGCCGATTTCGCCCGCCGCGACCATTTCTTTGATCACATCAACCGGCAGAACCCGGTCAAGGTCGAGGTTGGCGTAAACGGGGTCGTAGCCGCCGTGGGCGGTCTCGCCGTTTTCTGCGGTAAAGTCGGTGATGTCTTTGAGGCTGTACTTGCCGTACTTGGAAGCGCTCGAAGACTCAATGTGGTCCGGGTTGCCCTTGGGTACCGGGCCGCCGGAAGACACCAGCGCGATTCTCGCTTTGGTGATGTCTTTGACAGCAGGCTGAGGCAGCACGCGGTCGAACGCGGGCATCGGGTATTCGGTCTCGAATTCCTGCCCGCCGATTTTCTTGAGCAGCATATCAACGGCGCGTTTAGAGCCGCGATCTTTGGCAAAGTAGTTGACGCGCAGGCCTTTTTGTACGTAGCCTTCAGTCACTTCTTCACCGGCTGCCAGCTTCTTGACGATTTTCGCCATATCGGGAACGGCGGTTCTCATGCCGCCCGCGTTGTTGGCTGTGTGTACAAAGAAGCCGTAGCGTTTGTAGATTTCAAGGCCGGGGTTTTCTTCGTACAGGCCGCCGACGACCGGCAGGCCAAGGTTTTCGTCAACCAATTTAGCGACTGTGCCGCAAGCCATGCCGTAACGGCCGGCGTTGAAGCCGGGGCCGACAACCACGATATCCGGGTTGTAGCTCTTGATCATGTCAAGAACAGTGGCCGAGCAGCTTTCAAGATTTTCGTTGAAGTAGCTGTCCCCGCAGATAACGGTGCCAACGATTTGGGCAGCGTCGCCAAGTTCTTTTTGCAGTCCCATGCCGGGGCCGACTACGCCATCGCGCTTTTCGGGCTTGTGGTCAGCCTTTTCTTCGCCGCCGATTCCGGCAAAAAACTGGTTGATATAATGGACAATCCTTTTGCTCACTTGGTTACCCCCTTTTTGCAAAGTATGCGGGTGGTTATCCGCGGTAATTCTTTACTTCCTCAATGATCGCATCCATTTCAAGCACCATTTCCATCATGGCGATTTGCTCTTCGTAAACGGCTGCGTCGACTTCGTCTTTGAGTTCGAACATGTGGTATGCTTTGAGTCCCAACGAGACTCCGGCGAGAGGGCCTGCGAAAGTAGGATCCCCTGTCGAGACAGTTTCAGCGGCAAGGCCGGAAGCTTCCGCTTCGCCGCCGCCCAGAACAACGATAAAATCCTCGTTGCCGTACTGTTCACAGAAAGATTTAATCCTAGCTTGGTTTTCCAGGTCCATCGCGCCAGCCGAGGTTCAGACGAAGCACTCGGTGGTCGAGAATACTACTTCAGCGCCGGCCGACTTGACACACTCTTCGATGGCCAAGCCCGGAATGCCGTCGCGGTCGCCCAAAATGGCAACTTTTTTGCCTTTGAGTATACTCATTCTTTGGTTCTCCTTTCAAAAATTTGTATAGTGATAATTCTTAAGCAATATGATCTTTGTGGCTATACAGTTTTTGCGGTCAGGGTGTGGAACCCAAGCTCGTTGGTAGCGCCGGTGATGACCTGAATTTCGGTCACGATGCTGCCGTCAGCTTTCAGGGAACCGTTCCAGCCGCCCGCGATCACGTTGGCCACTTCGGGGTAACCGATCACTGTATCCATCTTAGGCAGAGTGACGACCTGATTGGCATTGCCGGCGGTTACACAGGCGTTGCCAAGCGGGGTCGAGTCGGCCAGAGATTGGCTGACGCCGTCTTGACCGGCGTATTCGTCGGTGATCAAAACGGTTTTGATGCCCAGGTTTTCGATCTTGTTGCAGTTCATAACAAGGTCGGCGTCCGGGTTGCCAAAGCCTTCTTCGGAGATAATCGCAGCGTCCGCGCCAAGGAAGTGAACAAGCTTCGCTGTCTGGCTGGACGAGCGCTCTTTGTCCATCAAAGTGACGTTTTCGTTTGTGATTACACAGCCAAGGAAGTTTATGGTCTTGCCGTGCTGTGCGTACAGGTCAGCGATAACCGGGCTGTTTTCATGGACATAAGTGGGGTTCTTGTCACAGGCCGAAACACAGTTTCCGCTGACAATCGCGCCGTCCATTACCTCGGTGGGGTACATGAAAGTGGGGACGATTTCGCTGACGTTCACGCCGTAGTAGTAGGTGTTGTGCAGCAGCCCCTGGGTTTGAAGCATATAGACATAAACCACTTTGGGCAACTTGGGGAACTCGGCCACTTGTTCAAGCAAAGGCTTGGTTTCGTAAGCCTGCACTTCATCCGGCTTGACGTCTTTTCCGGCCTGGCCCAAGTAATTGGCGGCCCTAAAGCCGGCCAGACGAACGACTACCTCGTGTTCGTGCTGCTTAAGGGAGTCAATCGGCTCGACTTTGACGACCACATTTTGCGTGGCTGAAAAAGGCGTGTACTCGGCGCCGGTTCCGCTCATGTCGATGATTCCCTCTTGGAAACCAACGATTTTGCCGGTTGTAACAACCGCCGCGCCTTTCAGAACATGGGTCTTTCCGCTTCCGACCTGGTCAACACCGGTCATAAAACCGGGGAAGACGCCGCCGGGGCCCTCGACTTTTACGCGAGGCTCAACAACATCCTTGACCGGAATGATGCGAACGCTCTCGCCCGGGCGTGCCAAAAAGACTTCGACCGATTTGATACGATCATCCGACCCGGCAATTTTGGCCAGTTCATCTTTGTTGACGTACAAAACGCCGCTCTTAACTTCGGTCGCCGCGCCGAACTGTACATCTTTGATGAAGATATTGCCAACTTCTAAACGCATTGCAATCCTCCTTTTTTATAATTTACAATTGACAGTTGACAATTGACAATGAATGATCAGCTACGCAGATGTCATTTTAAATCAATCGCAAAGCGATACAATAATTGTCAATTGTACATTGTCAATTGTCAATTGTAATTAGCCCAACAGTTCGTCCAGTTTTGCCTGAACCGCGCCCATCTCGATCACGTCTTTGTCGAAGACAAAAACTTTCTCGCCGTCTTTGTAGAATACAAAGGTCGGGATGCCCATAACTTTTTGGGCGATGGCCAGCCGCTTGTTGCCGGCTGTGTCCAGTTTGCAGAACTTTGCGCCGCGGCCCGCATTCTTTTCGGCGAACGCTTCAACTTCGGGCAGCAAACCCATGCAAGGCTCGCACTTGGGGCTCCAGAAATCGACGAAAACTACGCCGCCGGCCTCCAGAACTTCTGCGTCAAAATTTTCTTTGGTCAGTTCAACCATGATCGCTCACTCCTTCTAGTTTTTTATACGCCAATCAGTTTTTTAACATCGTCCGCAGTGAAGTTGCCGTCGATTCTGCCTTTGACCTCACCTTTGTCAAAGAAGATGACGGTGGGGACTTTTTCGACCTGATAGTTGGCCGAAGTCTTTTTGTTCCGGTAGGTATCCAGTTTAGCAAGGGCGACCTTGCCGCCTTGGGCTTCGACTACGCCCTCAAGGGTGGCGATTGCGCCGATGCTGGCCTCGACCTGGGGCGCCCAGAAAGCGAGCAGAACCGGGGTGGGGCATTCGAGCACCTGTTCGCGGAAAGTTTCGAGCTCAGCCAGATATTTCTCGGCGGCCACGGCGGCGATTGCGCCGTCGGCGGCGGCGGTGACCACCTGGCGCAGATACTTCTGGCGGGCGTCACCCACCCCGTAAACGCCGGGGATATTGGTTTCCATCAGGTCGTTGGTCACGATGTAACCTTGACCGTCCAGCTCGACTTTGCCTTTGAGGAACTCGGTCTTGGGCACAGTGCCGACAAAGAAGAAGACGCCGTTGGTCTCCATCTCGGTGATTTCGTTTGTTTTGATGTTCTTGATCTTGACCGACTCAACCAGCTCGTCGCCGATGATTTCGTCCAGCACCGAACTCCAGACCCATTTGAGTTTGGGGTGCTTGAGCGCTTTTTCGGCCGAGGCTTTGTTGCAGTCGAGGATGCCTTCGTCGTGGATGACGATGATGGTGACCGACTCAGCAAATTTGCACAGGTACATAGCTTCTTCGATGGCGGCGTCGCCGTTGCCGACGACCACAACATCCAGCTCCTCAAAGAAGTCGGCGTCGCAGGTGGCGCAGTAGGATACGCCTTTGCCGCGCAGTTTGCCCTCGCCTGTAATGTTCAGCGAGCGGGGCTCGGCGCCGGGTGAGAGGATGACGCAGTGCGCCTGGTACTCTTCGCCGGTGCTGGTTTTGACTGTTTTGATCGGGCCTTCAAGCTGTACATCGGTGACAGTGCCTTTGAGGATGTCTGTGCCGAATTTTTCGGCGTGGGCGGCAAACTCTTTCATGATGTCCGGGCCGGTTGACTCGCGGAAAAACCCGGGATAGTTCTCAAGCTCCATTGTAGAAGCGGCTTGTCCGCCGGGGCGGCCTTTTTCGATCACAGCGGTTTTCAGCCGGGCGCGGCTGCCGTACATACCGGCGGCTAAACCGCCCGGGCCACCGCCAACAACCAGAACTTCATAAATTTCAGACATACGTATTCTCCCCTTTACATCTTGGGCCTGCCGGGTGACCGACATGCCCTTAATTACAAATGATACAGCGCAGGTAGTGCTTTAAAAGCCGAATCAAGCAAGTCTAAGTCTATTACCTGAAAATCCTCAAGCACCTTATCAGGCAGGGCGCGGTCCCGCACCGGCATTTTTTTGAGCGTGTAGAGCGCGGCTTCGATCATCTCAAGTGATTTAAAATCGACCGCACCGCGCTGGGTGGACAGCAGCAGGCTTTTGTACGGGCTTTCGTTTGGTTTGATGCTTCCGGCCAGCGGATGGTTGATCAGAACAGCACCTAAGTGAATTTCATCCCGCGCCGCCTTAAAGACGCCCTCGACATTTGCCTCAAGCAAAGCCGCCAGATCAGGGTATTTTTCGGCCGCCAGCGGGCTATTGGTTAGTATGTGTACATTTGCGCTCATCTGTTAACATCCCTAAAGACTTGTTAATAGTTTAACCATAACGATATAAAAAAACAGGGAAGTGACACGCTCATGCCATTTCCCTGTAAACATCCAGAGTCGGGTCACATTGCAGTATTGGACCTGAGAGTTTCACATATCAGTCTGGCAGGCTGATAAATTTGCCCCTTCGGTGTCTTGTGTACAACCGGCACAAGACTCTCCCACAATATTCATTCCCTATCCAATTGTCTTCATTCTAGTTCGATTTTATTGTAACATACGCTTGGTCATTTGTAAAGGTATGTTTTAGTTTTTTTACAAATTATTGGAGACTGGCTGCCGGCCGCGCGAAAAAGCACGCATCCACAGAAGGCACGCGCTTTGACAGCGGTATTTCCGCGCGGTTTATGGAACTCGAAAGGCCGCCTTGCTTTTTGGGGGTTAACCCGCTAGAATAGTAGGTGACAATTCCTAGGGTATGTTGACACAAATGGGAATGCACGGATTTTGAGTGAATTTTCGAGCATTTCAAGGCGGAGGAGGAAGGAATACTATATGTATTCCGCTGAGACTCTTCGCTGTATGGGCGCTCATCGTCAGTA
>WRBI01000070.1 GCA_009784625.1 Oscillospiraceae bacterium
AATACTATATGTATTCCGCTGAGACTCTTCGCTGTATGGGCGCTCATCGTCAGTACTTTGTAACGACAACGAAGTAAGGCTCAAAATTCACCAAAATACGGGCGTTCAGCTTTGTGTCAACACACCCTAAGCGAGATAAAGGCAGGTGCATCGTTTATAGCCGATGCCCGCATCGCGTTCATTTTAAATAATCCATAGCGCTGGGTACCTCACCCACCAAGAAAAGTTCGTCTTTGCAAACCAATACGCACCACCCGCCCCTTAGACGAACCCTCGGGAACGTCTAAGGGGCCGTCAATTATGTGCGGTATTCCGCCCGGGATTTCCGTGTCCTTGTAAATATATATCCCGCAATAGAGCTTTCTATCGTCTCTGGATTCTTAATCCTCCCTTATTTTATCGCGAAAAACGTCTTCTCGTAAGTTCAGCTGCACTGACTTTTCGTTATTGGCAATTTAATATCAAACAAGGGTTGACATTGGCCGAACGAATGTATATCATAACTATAAGTTATAGTTTTACACTATGCTAAAAAGGTCTTTTTAGCAATATTAACAATCACAGTTTCGACTCGTTATATCAACTATTGAAAAGGATGGATAAGATGAAGAATGTTAAAATATCAAAAAAGATGTTAATTGCTTTTGGGCTTGTTTTTTTGCTTACGCTTGCGGTGGGGGCGGCCGGCATTGTCGGCATCACTTCGATGAGCAGCGCTTCTCAAACACTGTACGATTCGGCACTGCCCCTTCACAGCCTCGCCTCAAGTATGGAAAGTTTTCAGATGCTCCGCCTTTACGGGATGGAATTAGTCGTCTTCGGCAGCCAGGCTCCGGCCCTCGCCGAGCTTGAAGATGAAATAAATGGGGCGCTCCTTCGGTTTGAGAGCGGAATGAACGCATACAACAACGGGATGTTAAGCCTGGAATCGCAACAGCTTTGGGAGGATATTATGCGCGCGTACAGCGCCTCCATTCGCCCGGGCCTTCTCGAAATAATCGAGCTTACCAAAGAGGGCGGGATGGGTCATCAGATAATTGCCCTGACCCTTCAGATGGACAGCGTCGCCCACGACATCACCGACAACTTTATGGCCTTGTTTGAAAGGCGCAACGCGACAATTGGACAAACCCATCACGACAACATCATAACCGGCCGAATCCTTTTGGCCGTGATTTTGGTTGTCATTCTTTTGGCCGGCACCGTCGCGGCGCTGCTTGCCGTTTATATGGCCCGTATCACGGGCAAACCGCTGACCATTCTGGACGCTTGGTTCCAGAGGATGGCCAGAGAAGGGGTAACCGTACTTACCACCGAGGAGGAGGCAATCCTTCAGACACATCGGGGCCGGACGGACGAAGTGGGCAGTATGTTCAACTCTTACGCCGACGTTGTTCTTTGGTATATTACCGATACCTGTGCCGAGCTTGACAAGGTGGCCGGCGGCGACCTGAGCTTTGAGGTTGAGGTTATGTCCGACCAAGACACACTGAGCAAGACGCTTAAGCATGTGGTTGATGACCTGGGCGGTATGTTTGGCGACATCAACGGCGTTGCGATCCAGCTGGCCACCGGTGCCCAAAGTATCGCGGACGGCGCGACCGATTTGGCGCAAAGTATGACCGAACAGGATACGCTGGTCACCCAGCTTACAGAAAAATTCCACGAGCTGGCCAGCCATATCAAAGTTGACCAGCAGAACACCAACAGGGCCGCCGATTTGGCCGATACGATCACCGAGAACGCCGAAATCGGCTCCCGCCAGATGGACGAGATGATCGAAGCGGTTACCGAAATTCAACAGGCCGGCCAGAGCATCGGCAAAGTCATCAAAGTTATTGAGGACATCGCCTTCCAGACAAATATCCTCGCGCTGAACGCCGCTGTTGAAGCGGCCAGGGCCGGCCAGCACGGCAAGGGTTTTGCCGTTGTGGCCGACGAAGTTCGAAGCCTGGCCGCCAAAAGTTCAGAAGCGGCCAAAGAGACCGGCGCCCTGATCACCAACTCGATGGAAAAATCCGAGCTCGGGGCAAGCATCGCCACCCAAACCGCCCAAAGCCTCGAGAGGATTGTATCAAGTATTGGTGAAAATCACGACATTGTTCGCAAGATCAGCGTTTCGGTCGACGACCAGCTCATTGTTTTTGAGCAGATCGATTCCGATATGGGGCAAGTCGCAGAAATCATGCACGCAATCAGCTCGGTCGCCGAAGAAAGCGCAGGCTCAGCCGAAGAGCTTTCCGCGCAGTCCACCCTGCTTAAGGGGATGATGTCCCGCTTTAAGCTAAAAAACAAAGGCGTTGCCGGCACTGACCAAAAGACAGGTATGGCGCTTGGACGCTAATCCCGCTATACATAAAGGGGCGCAACTGTGGTTGCGCCCCTTTCCGATTGCCCATTTAAGATGGGTGCCGGCCACGTTAAAGCAGCACAGCGCGGAGACAGCCCCGATCTATTCTTCGATTTCGCCAGATATCTCAGGCCTCCCGAGCTCGGTTTATCAGAGGGTTTGTTCGCCAACCGCACAGCCCACCTCTTAACCGGCTTTGCTATTTGGCCGACTTTGCCACTTTTGTCTTTGTATATACATCGAAAGTAACCGCCGCCAGCAGGACAAGGCCGGTGATGGCCAGCTGCACATCCGAGCCGATGCCCAGATGGCTCAGGCCGTTGTTGAGAAGACCCATGACCATCGCGCCGGTGATTGCGCCGGTCACTTTGCCCACCCCGCCGTTCGGCGAAGCCCCGCCGATAAAGGCGGCGGCAATCGCCTGCAGTTCAAATCCGGCCTCGGCGCGCGGGGTCGCGGCATTCAGGCGGGCGGCAAAAACCATCCCGGCGAGCGCTGCCAGCATACCCATATTTACATACACCCAAAAGATGACCCGCTTGGTCTTGATTCCGTTCAGCTCAGCGGCCTTGACATTCCCGCCGGTCGCGTAGATATGCCGCCCGGCCACCGTGTTGTTTGCGATATAGCTGTAGATAACGGTCAGCGCGGCCAAAAGCACCAGCACATTGGGCACCCCGCGCGAAGCTGAGAACCAATATCCAAACAGCATGACCGCGCCAACCAGCACTGCCAGCTTTGCGATCATAAACGGAAGCGGCAAAATCGCGGCCCCGAACTGCCGTGACACCCGCCGTCCGCGGAGTTCCAGAAAGACAAGGACAAGGCTTACGATTACCGCGAGCACAAGCGCGGTTATATTTACGCCCGCCCCGCCAAAAAAGTCGGGGATAAACCCGGCTGAAAGGTTGTGGAAGTGCGGTGGGAAAGGGGTAATGGTTGTTCCGCCCAGCACATACATGGTCAGCCCGCGAAAGGCGAGCATCCCGGCCAGGGTTACGACGAAGAACGGCACGTTTTTGTAAGCGATCCAAAACCCGTTCCACGCGCCGGAAAGCGCGCCGACCGCCAGGACTGCGGGGATTGCCAGCCAGGTCGGCCAGCCCCAGCTGATGATGAAAATTCCGCTCAGCGCACTGCTGAATGCCAAAAGCCCGCCGACCGACAAGTCGATCCGCCCGGTCAGGATGACCAGCATCATCCCGACAGCCAGGATGAGTATGTACCCGTTTTGTGTGACCAGGTTCGCGATGTTGGCCGGGCGAAAAAGGATGCCGTCCGTCAAAAACTGAAACAAAACCGCGATGAACACAAGCGCGATCATCATCCCGAACTGTCTTAGGTTGCCTCTTATGATGTTCACAGTACCCCGCCCCCCTTATGCTTTCACAGCCGGCTTGGATGACTTCTCAGCCCGGCCTTTGGCGAGCGCGTCCAAGATAACGGCGGCCAGCAGAACCATACCGGTGACCACCTGCTGAATGTCTACACTGATCCCCAAAATGCTCATTCCGTTGCTGATAATACCGACCATCATCGCGCCGACGATTGCGCCGGTCACCTTGCCCACCCCGCCGTAAGGCGAAGCCCCGCCGATAAAGGCGGCGGCGATGGCCTGCAACTCAAAGCCGGTTCCCGCCCGGGGCATGGCCGAGTTGAGCCGCGCGGTAAAGACCAGCCCGGCGAGTGCCGCCAGCACACCCATGTTGACGTACACCCAAAAGACAATGCTCTTAACTTTTATTCCGCTCAGCGCGGCGGTGTCCGCGTTGCCGCCGGTTGCGTAAAGGTGGCGTCCCATGATTGTCTTGTTGGCCATATAGCTGTAGGCAAAGATCAAAACGCCGAGCAGAACCATGATGTTCGGGATCCCGTTTGAGGCGCCGAACCAGTAGCCGAACAGCGCGATTGCGCCGACTGCCAGCACAATTTTGAGCACAAAGAAGTGGATGGGCCCGGCCTCTACCCCATACTTTCTTGAGATTGCCCGCTTTCTCACCTCCACCGCGATAAAGGCCAGCGAGAGCAGGGCGGCCACAAGAACCGCCATCTCGTTGAGCGCCGTACCCAACCCGAACGGTTCGGGGACAAACCCGGCCGCCATCATCTGAAAGCCGGTCGGGAACGGACCGATCATCCGCCCGTCCAGAAGAATCATGGTAATCCCCCGAAAGAGCAGCATCCCGGCCAGCGTTACCACAAAAAAAGGCACGCCGCGGTAGGCGATCCAAAAGCCTTGCCAGGCCCCGCAGAGCGCGCCGACCAGCAGCACCACAAAGACGGTCAGCCAGACCGGCCAGCCCATATTAATGATGAACACACCGCTCAGCGCACCGGAAAAAGCGGCAATGCTGCCGACTGAAAGGTCAATCCGCCCGGTCACGATTACCAGCGTCATCCCAACGGCCAAGATGAGTATGTAACTGTTTTGCAAAATCAGGTTTGTGATGTTGGCCGGGCGAAAGATCACCCCGCCGGTCATGATCTGGAAAAATACAGCGATGGCCACCAGGGCAATGACCATGCCGTACTGCCTTAAGTTTTCTCTGATTGTGTTCATGGTATTCCCCCTAGCTTTCCATTATATGTTCCATGATCGACTCCTGGGTGGCCTGATCCCTTGCTAACTCACCGACCATCCTGCCCTCGTTCATAATATAAATCCGGTCACTCAGCCCGATGACCTCGGGCAGTTCGGACGAGATGACGATCACGCACTTGCCTTGCCGCGCAAGTTCGTTGATGATTTGATAGATTTCGTATTTCGCGCCCACATCAATCCCTCGGGTGGGTTCGTCCAGAATCAAAACGTCCGGGTCGGCGAACAGCCACTTGCTGAGCACGACTTTTTGCTGGTTGCCGCCCGAAAGGTTTTTGACATGCTGTAAAACGTCCCGCGCGCGGATATCCACCCGGCCGCGGTAATCTTCGGCCACCCGCTTTTCTTTGAACTCATCGACGGTTAACCGAACACTGACCGCATTAAGGTTGGCCAGCGAGATGTTCCGGCAGATGGTCTCATCCAAGATCAGGCCATACTGCTTGCGGTCTTCGGTCAGGTAGGCGATCCCGTTCTCGATGGCCTGTGAAACGGATTTTAGATGCAGCGGTTTTCCGCCTTTGAGGATGGTGCCGGTGATCTTGGAACCATACGCCCCGCCGAACAGGCTCATGGCCAGCTCGGTCCGGCCGGCCCCCATCAGCCCGGCAATCCCGACGACTTCCCCCCGTTTGACCGAAAGGTTGACCCCATCGATCACTTTTTTGTCGGCGATCTCGGGGTGGTGTACCGTCCAGTCCCTGACTTCGAAGAGGATGTCGCCGGGGGTTGTGTCCCGCGGCGGGAACCGGTCAAGGATATCCCGCCCGACCATCCCGCGGATAATCCGGTTTTCGTCCACATCCACATTGGGGAAGGATTCAACCGTCTTGCCGTCCCGGATCACGGTGATCTGATCGGAGACTTTGAGCACCTCGCCCAGCTTATGTGAGATCAGGATGGAGGTAATTCCCTCCTTTTTAAGCTCAAGCAGCAAGTTCAGCAGGTTTTCGCTCTCGATGTCGTTGAGGGCGGCGGTCGGCTCGTCAAGTACGAGCACCTCCACCCGCTTTGACAGCGCCTTTGCGATCTCGACCAGCTGTTGTTTGCCCACCCCAATGTTCGAGACCAGGGTGTGCGGGTTTTCTCTGAGCCCGACTTTTTCGAGCAGCCCGGCGGTCTTTTGGTAGGTCAGGTGCCAGTTGATCACCCCGCCCTTTGCCTGTTCGTTGCCCAGAAAAATGTTCTCGGAGATAGACAGGTAAGGGATGAGCGCGAGTTCCTGATGTATGATGACAATGCCGCGTTTTTCACTGTCCTTAATGCTTTTAAAGCGGCACTCCTCGTCTTTGTAAAATATCTGGCCCTGATAGTCGCCGTGGGCGTAGACCCCGCTCAAAATCTTCATCAGGGTTGATTTTCCCGCGCCATTCTCACCCACAACCGCGAGAATTTCGCCTTCACGCGCCTCCAGGCTCACCTCGTCCAAGGCAAGCACACGGTCAAACCTCTTTGTGATTTGTCTCATCTCAAGCAAAGTTCCCACGCCGCGCCACCGTCCTTAGTGTTTTAGAAAATAATCGGCCGATCGGTAATTGCATTATAGAGCCGGCTGTCAGCAAAAGCAAGCCAGCCGCAGCGAATGCTTTCGCTTTTCGCTGCGGCTGCTATTCTTCGATCGGTTTAGAAATTGAACATGTCGGCGGTGTAGTAGCCGGTTTCGATCAAAGCTTCATACCAGTTGTTGATGTCTACCGAAACCGAAGTCAACAGGTAGCTGGGTACATAAATGACGTTGTTGTGGTAAGTGGTGGTGTCGTTGACCGGGGCGGGTGTGCCGGCTACAATCGCTTGGATAATCTGCACGGTGGCCGCGGCCAGATCTCTGGTGTCTTTAAACACGGTCGAGTGCTGTTCGCCGTCGAGAATGGACTGAACCGACGGGACTTCGGCGTCCTGGCCGCTGACGATCGGCCAGGGCTGGTCGGCTGTGCCGTAACCAACGCCGCGCAGCGCGGAGAGAATGCCGATGCTCAACCCGTCATAAGGGGAAAGGACAGCATCTACCCTCTCATCCGCGTAAAATGCGGTCAGCAGGTCTTCCATCCGGCTTTGGGCGCGCTCTGCCGCCCAGCCTAATGTGCCGACTACATCCATGCCCATCTGGCCGCTTCTGACAACCAGGCGGCCGGCGTCGATGTGCGGCTGAAGTACGCTCATAGCGCCGTCATAAAAGAAAAACGCGTTGTTGTCATCCGGTGAGCCGCCAAACAACTCGATGTTGAACGGGCCTTGCGCGCCGTCCTCCAGGCCAAGGGCCTGGGTAATCGAGGTGGCTTGCAGAATACCCACAGCGAAGTTGTCAAACGTGGTGTAGTAGCTGACATGCTCGGTATCCATGAGCAGGCGGTCGTAAGCGATTATGTAGATGCCCTCAGCGGCCGCTTGAGCCAGGACACCGGTCAGCGCGCCGCCGTCAATGGCCGCGATAACAAGAATGTCAACGCCTTGTACGATCATGTTCTCGATTTGGGCAACCTGGTCGGCGACGACATCTTCGCCGTATTGCAGGATGGTTCTGAATCCAAGCGCTTCGAGCTGTGCGACCAGGTTGTTGCCGTCGTCAATCCAGCGCTGGGATGACTGTGTCGGCATCGCGATACCGATAAACCCGGTCTCGCCTCCCGCTGCCGGTGCGTCCGAGCCGGCAGCGGGTGCGCCGCCGGCCGGCTCGCCGCCACCGCCGCAAGCGGTAAGCAATAGCACAACGGCCAATAGCGCAACTATAAGTTTCTTCATAGATGTTGACTCCTTTCAAATTGAGACATACTATTCCAAATTAAGTTGTTATTACAACTTGGAAACATTAAGTAACAAATGAATGAACAAAATTAAGAAATAATTCGTATATATAAGGTAGAATTTTATGAAGCTCATTTGGATATATGGAAATAATTGAAATTTTTCTTGGGATTAATATACATCAAATGAGAGAAAAATGCAATAGAGAAAGGGCAAAAAAACAACGTCAATATGACAGAATTGGTTGAGTGAGATTTAAACAGATTGACCATACAACTTGGTATATAACGATATTACAACTTGGCGTTTTGTCCGTTTTGCTTGTTGGCTACTGTGTTCTTATGAGTCTATTAATCATTGAAGCGATGGCAAAAATTCGGTGCTTAATACAAAATAGCTTTTCACCCATTAAATGATTTGTCGCTGATAGCCTGTCATTTTTCGGATAAACACAGCCAGCAAGAGCAAAATCCATATCGGTGTTTTCTGACCGCGGCGCAGTTTAGCCGGGCATTTCATCGGCATAGTTTAGATATTTTGTCAAATAACACAACTATTTTTATCTAACTCGTCAGATTCGTTGACATTGCGCGCAAGGCTTTGACATAATGTAAAAGTACCGCACGCATGTATCAAAGCGATGCGAAAGCCATTGTCAGAATTCAACAAACTGGTGTACCGTCCCGTGGTAAAATGGTTGAAAGATTAGTTCTGAGGAGCGATTAAAACTATGGGACAAATATTACACGGAAGCGCCAGAACGACAGAGGCAACCCGCCGAGCAATACAAAATAGTC
>WRBI01000071.1 GCA_009784625.1 Oscillospiraceae bacterium
CCGCCCCATACCCCGGGTTACTCTTTTTGCTTGCCCAAAAAGAGTAACCAGAAAAAGGGCACTTAAGGGGGGCAGGGGGCTCGCCCCCAGCTGGCCCCCCTTAAGAATCCCCCGCACCCCCCGTACAGACTTGGGAGGTGTAGTCTCACCCGGTAGGTCGCGCGCGGCGCGTTGCGCCGGTCGCGTATCGTCGCAAGTCTATAGAGTCCGGGCTGCCCGCTCTCGCGGGATTGCCCTTTGGTGGTGGGTGGGGCGTCGCTCCAGCTTTGCTGTTGCTTGCGCTTTGCGCGGGTTTTTGTTTTTTCTTGCTTTCTATTTTAGTTCGGCGATTGTTACGCCGGCGTCGCCTTCGCCGTAGGCTCCGGCTCTGAAGCTTTTAACGCCTTTGTGTTGTTTTAAACGTTGTTGTACCGCCTTTCTTAATGCGCCGGTTCCTTTGCCGTGGATGATCGTTACACTGGTCATTCCGGACAGGATCGCGCTGTCCAGAAATTGATCCAAATCGATCAGCGCTTCGTCCGATAGCATCCCCCGCAGATCAAGAGATGACGTTGCGTCCCGCTTTACGTTTTTGACCGCTTGTTTGGTGCTGACCGCACCCCCGCTTAGGGTTGTCTTTTTATCTTCGATCAGCCTTAAGTTATCCTGATGCACCTTTGTTTTGATGATCCCCGCCTGTACCTGCAAATAGCCGTTTGCGTCCGGCGGTGAGATAACCGTTCCCTGACTGCCGAACTCTACCAGCTTGACGGTGTCCCCCGATTTGAGTGGGCGGGGGAGGCGGTAGTTGTCGTCTTTATCTCTTTGTGTGATCGGGTCGGCCTGTTTTTCCAGGTCGCCCAGATAGCTTTTAAATGTGGTGCGGATATCGGCTACACTGGCCGCGAAGTCGGCTTTGTCCTTTTGCTTTTTAAGTGCTTCCAGCTCATCCAACAGCCGCCCCGACTGGAATTTTACATTCTCGACCAGTGAGCGGGCTTCTTCCCTTGCTTTGCGCAGTTCCAGCTCTTTCTGGTCTTCGAGTGATTTTTGGCTTTTCTCCGCTTGTTCTCTGGCTTCGGCGGCTTCTTTGCGGTATTTTTCGACCAGCTCTTTTTCGTCTTCCAGTTGTTTTCGGGTTTGTTCCAGGCCGCTGACTACATCTTCGAACCTTGCGTTTTCTCTGGATACCCCCTCTTTGGCCGCCTCAATCACCGATGTTGGCAGACCCAGCCGCTCGCTGATGGCGAAAGCGTTTGAGCGCCCCGGTGTCCCGATCAGCAGCCGATAAGTTGGGCGCAGGGTGGCGACGTCGAATTCACAGCTTGCGTTCTCAACGCCGGGGGTTTGCAGGGCGTACATCTTAATTTCGGCATAGTGGGTGGTGGCCGCGATCTTTGCCCCCGCTTTGCGCAGTTTGTCGATGATAGCTACGGCCAGCGCCGCGCCCTCAACCGGGTCTGTCCCCGCGCCTAACTCGTCGATTAAGACCAGCGACTGTTTGTCCGCTTTTTCTAAGATGGACACAATGTTGGTCATATGCCCCGAGAAAGTGCTCAGGCTCTGCTCAATGCTCTGCTCATCCCCGATATCGGAGAGTACCTGTGTGCAAAAGCAGACAGAACTGTCATCCGCCACCGGCAGCATCAGCCCGCAGTAAGCCATCAGGGAGAGCAGCCCCAGCGTTTTGAGGGCGACCGTCTTGCCGCCGGTGTTCGGCCCGGTGATGACCAGCGTGTCGAACGCGCCGCCGACCATCACATCAATCGGCACGATCTTATCTTCGGCGATCAGCGGGTGGCGCGCCTTTTTGAGGTGAGTCGGCCCGCTTTCGGTCAGGGTGGGTATACTGGCTTTCATCCGGTCGGCCAGCCGGGATTTCGCGAAGATCAAGTCCAGCTCAATGATGGCCTCGTATCCGCCCAGCAGCGCGTCGGCCTGTTCCCCCACACGGCCCGAAAACTCGTAGAGAATCCGGGTGATCTCCTGCCGCTCGGCGCCCTCCAGCTCGCGGATCAAGTTATTTTGTTCGACCACACTCATCGGCTCGATAAACAAAGTCGCCCCGCTGGACGACGTGTCGTGGACAAGTCCCTTAATCTCGTTTTTATATTCAGACCGCACCGGCACCACAAACCGCCCGCCGCGCATGGTGACCAGCTGTTCCTGCAAGAACTTGGCGTAGGTGGATGAGCGCGTGATCTTATCCAGAATATCGCGGGCTTTGGCGTGTGCCCCGCGGATTTTCCGCCGGATGTCGTAGAGTTCGGGGCTGGCCCGGTCGGCAAGCTCATCTTCGGACAGGATAGCCGCGCTCAGATCGTCTTCCAGCGTTTTGTCGGAGGTGAGCATCTCGAACAGATGGTCAAGCGCGCCTACGGCACTGCCGCCTGTCTGCCGTTTCCAGTTTTGCAGTGTGCGGGCGGTGGTCAGCAGCCGCGCGATATCCAACAGCTCTTTTAAGCCGAGCGCCGCGCCCACCTTTGCCCGCTCAAGCAGTTCGGTGCAGGGGGGCAGAGCAATCGACGGCGTACCATACCTGTTGGAAAGCCCATTGGCTTCGACTGTCAACGCCAGTAAAGCGCTGGCCTGCCGAAAGCTTGTGGCCGGAGTCAGCGTCTTGGCCAGCGTTTTTGTGTCCGTACAGCTCGTGTGTTCGCAGAGCAGAGCCAAAATTTTGTCCAGCTCAAGGGTTTTGTGGTGTCGGTTGTTCATTTGGTTCACTCCGTTATACCAAATAACAAATGATGGTATCCGCTTCGCGTCATCGCGCAGCGACTCCATCATTGTCAGTTTTAATCTGCATGGAACGCAATCGTTTGAAACGAGCTTTCAGGGTGGTTTAACAAAAAATATAACATATGCTGAAAATCATCTGACGGGTTCCCGAACGCCAGTGCGCGCCCCAGAATATGGGCTGCCACATATTCTCTCCAGCCTGCGTATATTTCAGATGCGCTGTCAGCCGCCATTTTCAAATATTCCCACGCTTCGGCTTCTTGCAAATACCCCGCCTCGACCCCATACCGCGCGATGATTGCAACCCTGCCGTAGTCCCAGGCGGCCAGCGTCGGCAAGCTTAATAATTCCTCTTCGGTAAAACCAAGGAAGTTTATCAGCATATCTCTGGCGCCAATATATGCCGCCAGGCCATCATTTACACGCTGCGCGAATTGAATATACACAAGTGTTTCGATCAGCTCCTCGCGCCCGATCTCGATGCCTTGCGCCTCATACGCCTCTAACAGCGAATCCAGCATTTCGTCACCCAAGCTCTCGGTGCGGCTGACAGCACTGTTGTATACATTTTCTAAAAAGGAAAGGTCGGTCTGGCTGAAAAGCAGGGATAACCCATCGATCGGCTCTAAGCGATTGTTTAGCACAAACTCGAAATATAAATCGTCCGCGACAGGCGACTGCCCGTTGGCGTTTGCAAGGCGCCCCAATTGCTCTAAAGCGCCCTCGCGGTCTGTCACGCTCCAAAAGTCTCTAAGCAGCCTTACGGCAGGGGATCCTTCCCGCAAAGCGAACACCCGGGCCGACTCGCGATTGTTTGTCAAAACGAAAGCGCCGAATGCCAGATAGCGCTCCTGCTCAACAGATACGGCGTGTTCTTCCTCAAATTGGCGCATTCCGCGCGAGGTCAGCAAAAGGGCAATATCTGCATTGAACGGCGACGGAATAAACCGCGCTTCTTCCTCGCCTTGCACTTCTTCCGGGCCGCCGCCATCTGTGCTTTCGACTTCCTGCGCATTGACAACTTCCGGTTCGGCCGCTCCCTCCGGCCCGGGTGCAGTGCCGGCGGCACATGATGCGAAAAGCACGGCTAACAGCAAGACAAGTATTGAGCGCATGGCCGCCTTTATCATAAGTTTTCTCCTGTTGCGAATAGATGGTTGGCTGCCGGGTGCCTTACTCCAGCGGCTTGACCGCTGTGTGAATCTCAATCTCCGGGGTGCGCAGGCCGGTCTTTAGCTTTTTGGTTACCCGCTCGGTCACCGCCATGCAGTGGGGCAGGGTGTCCGTGCTCAAAAGCAGGACATACTGGCTGCCCGAAAATCGCGAGAAAACATCACACTGACGGGTGGTTGAGCGGATTGCGCGAAAGAGGCCGTCCATCGCCTTTCTGCGCAGCTCGGCGCCGGGCATTTCGCCTGCCTGATCGGTCAGGGTAAAAAGCACGACAAAGATAGAAAGCCCGGTGCGCGGCGCTTCGCGGGAAAGTACCTGGTAGATGCTCTTGAATATCTCGTACTCACAGTAGAACGCGCCCTCGGGCGGGGCGATCTCTTTGAGGTCCTGCTGAATGATTTCGATGTCGATCTCAACACTTTGCACCGACTTTGCGATCTGGCGGTAAAGGTTGCGCAGGGACGCGGACGGGTGTACCCCAAGCTCATTGAGAAAAAGGTTGGAAACGTGCTTGTAATGCGCGATGGCCTTAGCCTGCTGCCCCTGTTTTGAAAGCGCCAGTATCAGGTGCTCGTGCACCATCTCTTCGAGCTGATCGATGATCAGGGCTTTCTGGCAGATTTCTTCCACTTCGCCGAAGCACTCCTGTTCGGCCAGAAGGCCCAGCACGCCGGCCACACACTTGAAGTAAATCGACTTGTAATAACCGGCGACCGGCACAGCCCAGTTCTTGTAGTTGGAAGACGCCAGAAAGTCGCCTTTGTAAAGATCAATCGCCTGTTTGTAGGTCTCAATGCGCATATCCTGCGGCAGCGACAGGCTGCTTGCCCGCTCATACAGCCCTTCAAACACTTCGATATCCACCACACAGGGGATTGTGCTGCTCCACTGGTAAGTTCCGCCTTGATAGGTGACCACCGTTTTGGAGAAAGGCAGGTCATAGTCTGAGAAGACCGAGCGGATGCGGTAGACCAGGTTTTTGAGCGCGCTGGCCGGGTTGTCCACCTCGTCTTCATCCCAAAGGGCGTCATACATTTCGGAGGTCGGGATCGGCTTGTGGCGAAAAGCAATCAGGTACTCAAGCAGATTCCAGAGCTGGTAACTGCGCGAAGACGAGTTCTTGATGACCACTTCCCCCACCTGGATCGAAAACCCGCCAAACATATTTATTTTGACCGGTGAGCCGTCCCACTGAACCGGGTGCTCCGGCGTATCTTGATTCTTTGCAACCACCGCTACGGCACCTCCTTTTTACATGCCACCATTATATAGCAAAAGAGCACGCAATGCAATGGCTTTAAGGCGTGTGGTCTTCTTTGCCGGTTAAGTGCTCGACCGTGATCTTGACAAACGCGAACTGGCCCTCTTCGGCGGCGACAAACTTATCAATGGCTGCGTCTGAGATATCCGGCTCGTACTTTTTGGTCAGCGCGCGGGCAAGGCGGGTGATCTCGGCCTTGTCCTGCACGATAGAGGCTGTGCCAAACGCGATCGCGCTTCGAAAATAAGTGGTGAACTTGCCGGGCTGAAAATCGTCCTGCTCAACGGCGGTAAAGCAGACTTTTGGGCCGCCCGGCAGCAGATCGTACTTTTGCCCGGCGTTGCCGGTGTGAAAGTAGATATCCCCATCCAGATAAAGATGGCTGACCGGCACGGCATACGGATAGCCGTCTTCAAGGGTCAGCGCAAGGATACCGTTGCTGGTGCGGGTCATGATTCCCGCCGCCACTTCGCTTGTTGTCTGTTTTTCTTTGCGTCTCATTTCTCTAAACATTTCACAGCCTCCTTTTTAATGGACAATGTACAATTGACAATGAACAATGGGGGTATCACTTCGCAATATTTTTAAATCGTGTCGCGAAGCGACACCATAACTGTCCATTGTCAATTGTCCATGTCAATTGCCATGCTCGCGTATGCGTTCAAGGTTTGGTTTGCGGTCTTTCCCGTTTTGTACTCATAAAAAGCCTGGGCGCCGATCATGGCGGCGTTGTCTATACAAAGGGATAGCGGCGGCAGGTAAAGCGCTATCCCGGCGGCGTCCGCGTCCCGCTTTAGCCGCTCACGCAGCTGGGTGTTTGCGCTCACCCCGCCCGCGCAGGCGATGGTTTTGTAACCGTACTGATCGGCGGCGGCCAGCAAGCGGCTGGCTAAAATGTCGGCCACCGTTGCCGAAAAATCGGCGGCCAGCGCGGCGGTATCCAGTTCTTCGCCTTTTTGTTTTGCGTTGTGCGCGAGATTGACCACCGCCGTCTTCAGCCCTGAAAAGCTCATATCGAAGGGGCGGCCATCCACTTTTGGGCTGGGCAGCTTATAAGCACCGGGGCTGGCTGTCCCGGCCAGCTTGTCGATCTCCACCCCGCCGGGATAGGGCAGCCCCAGCACCCGGGCCGCCTTGTCAAAAGCCTCGCCGGCCGCGTCATCCCGGGTTTTGCCGATCACTTTAAAGGATGTATAGCCGGTCACTTCGACAATGTGGCTGTGCCCGCCTGAAACAACCAGACAGAGAAAGGGCGGCGCAAGGCCGGGGTGGGCGAGGTAACAGGCCGCGATATGTCCGCGGATGTGGTGAACGGGAATCAGCGGCTTACTAAGCGCAAAACTGAGCCCCTTGGCGAAGTTGACACCGACCAACAGCGCGCCGATCAGCCCGGGGGCATAAGTAACCGCGACCGCGTCCAGTGCGGATAATGACAGCCCGGCGCCGGCCAGCGCCTTGTCGCAGACCGGGCAGATCTGTTCGATGTGGCGGCGGGAAGCGATCTCAGGCACAACGCCGCCGTAAAGCCGGTGCTCGTCAATCTGCGAGTATACGATGGAGGAAAGCACCCGCCGCCCGTCCTCTACCACCGCGCAGGCCGTCTCGTCACAGGAGGTCTCAATAGCCAGTATTTTCATCCATCTTTACCTATATCCCGCCGGTAGTGCATCCCGTCGAAAGATATCTGACCGGCGCCTGTGTAAACTTTTTCGAGTGCGTCGTGTAAATCACCGCCAGTCCCGCTCAGCCCGAGTACCCGCCCGCCGGCGGTTACGAAATCGGTTTCATATTCCCGCTTGCTGCCCGCGTGGTAGACGGTAAGATCAGAGCCGGGCAGCTGGCCGGTCTTATCCAGCCCGCGAATGGGCAGCCCGATTGGATAAGGACCGGGATAGCCGCCGCTGGACAAAACCAGACAAGCGGCGCAGCCATCTTTCCAGCGGATATCCATTTCAACCAGCCTGCCCTCCCGGCAAGCCAGCATGATCTCGACCAAGTCGCTTTCCAGCAAAGGGAGTACGGCCTGTGTTTCCGGGTCGCCAAACCGGCAGTTATACTCGATCACAACCGGCCCGTGCGCGGTCAGCATCAGCCCAAAGTAAAGGCATCCCTTGAACGGAATCCCCTCAGCCGCCATCCCGCGCAGGGTGGGCAAGAAGATTTCGCGCATACACCGCTCGGCCATCTCGGGGGTGTAATGCGGGTTGGGCGCGACCACACCCATTCCGCCGGTATTCGGCCCCTGGTTCCCGTCATACGCCCGCTTGTGATCCATTGCGCTGATCATGGGGACGAGGTGTGTCCCATCGCAAAAAGCAAGCACAGAAACTTCCGGCCCGGAAAGGAACTCCTCAACCACAACGCCATCCCCGCTTTTGCCGAAAACCTTGTCCTCCATCATAAGGCGAATCGCGCTCTCGGCCTCATCCATATTCTGCGCGATAACCACGCCCTTACCCAAAGCGAGGCCGTCCGCCTTGATAACAATCGGCCATTCGTTTAAAGAACGTATGTGGTGAAGGGCGGCTGAGGGCTCCCAAAAGCTCTTATATTGCGCGGTCGGGATACCCAAACGACCCATCAAACCCTTGGCAAATACTTTGCTGCCCTCAATGGCCGCCGCTTTTTTTGTTGGCCCAAAAGCGGGAATCCCACGCGCCTCAAGGGCGTCTACCAGACCCATAACAAGGGGGTCGTCCGGCGCAACGACAACGAGATCAAACGCCGCGGCAGTCGCAAAATCACTAAGTGCGCCGACGTCGCTTGCTTTAATCGGAACACAAGTAACCCCGTCTGCCGCAAGGCCGCCATTGCCCGGCGCACAATAAAGCGCAGAGCAAAGCGGGCTGGCCATAATCGCGCGGGCCAAAGCATGTTCCCGGCTACCGGAGCCGACGATTAGGATTTTCATTGTTAACACAACCTTTGTAGTAGTTAAGAGGAGGGTAAATGTATCGCTTCGCTGGAGTGGAGGTGCCGTCGTTGTTTTTAGTCTTCGAGCGTTTGATCTTGATGTGTCTTCGATGCCCTTACCTTTCGGACTTAAGGGCTTCAATGAATCTCCGATGGAATTGGAATGGGCGCTACCCGCCCCAAACCCCGGGGTTACTTTGGCCTCGGCCCCAAAGTAACCAAAACGCCGCTTAAGGGGGGCGGCACCCTGTGCCTTATCCCCCTTA
>WRBI01000072.1 GCA_009784625.1 Oscillospiraceae bacterium
CAAAAAGCTCGCTACTTGGAGGTGCAGGGAGTCTTGTTATTTCGTATTCCTTGCGAGTTTTTGCCCGTTAAACAGAAAAAGGGTATGCTCACAAGTGTGAAAATACCCTTTTTTGACAGGCTGAGCTGACTTCCTCTATGGAAGTCAGCTTTTGTGTCGGTATCGTTTAGGGGTTCCCCCGCCGGCTATATCTGTGTATTGCTGATAACGATATCGCCCGCAAGGGTTGTGTTGAAGTGCAGGTATCCGTTGTTGTCAAGGGTGGTGTCGCCGGTTGGCGTAAACCTTTGAAACCTATTGTTCACGGGGTCATAGGCGTAGAAGAACAGATTGTTCGCGTTAAGCGAAGTATCAACCCGGGCGGCGATACGAACTTCCATACCGAAATCGCCCTGCTGCCCCAGGCTTACCACCGACATTGTTCCGCCAAAGTGACCCTGAAACACATTTCTTGTCTGAATAGCGCTTTGTGAGGTTGTAGAGGCCGCCAAATTCATGTCACGGGTGGCAAGGGCCGGATCAAATCTTATCCGCACATCAACCGAGTTTCCGGCGGTCAGAGAGTCGGCGTTTATTGCGATTGTGCGGCCCTGCGCGGCATTCACGGCGGCCCGAAGAGCGCTTTGGGACGCAAGTCCCGGGTCTGTGAGACGAACGCTCGGCGTAGTATTCGGGGCAGCGGCCCGAATTGCATCCTGGGTCAAGTTTTGCATGTTGGCCGCAGTGACCGCTGTGGGAGCCGGAGCGGCAGGCAATGCAGGGGCGGGGGCGGGTTGAGTCGCACCTGCACTGGCTGTGATGTCGCGGTCACGTTCCCTTTCTTCCCACGGAATACGTTCCCATTGTGCATACACGGTCATGCCGTCGCTGACCCTGTCATTATTCACGCGGTTTCCATCGCGCGACTCATCCCACCAGCCTATAAAGTCGAAGCCTTCCCGGCTTACATTGGGGGCTGAGCCTACAACCGTGGAGCCGGGTCTGACAAGCCTTCTGGTGGTTGCAGGGTCACCGCCATTTCCTCTGAAGGTAATTTCATACCGGTCGTCCCTGTCATTGATCCTGGCTTGCGCCAACGTCGTCATCGGAATTAAGCTGGCCATCATCACCAAGGTAAGCAGCCAAACAAATGCTTTCTTCTTCACATTCTCATCTCCCATTCAAATTGTTTTCGTGATTTTTGAACACCCAGATTATTACTTACCCGCTACCAGTTTATTCTATCATAAGCTGAGATGGAATTGCAAGCCCGCCGCATACCGAGCGGAAATTGTAGCTGACACCGATTCGACCCGGCTGCGTTTGTCGAAATTTGCTAAGGATCTGTATCTTTGCTTGACAAACGCCGGCGCACTATGTTACACTAGCGCAAACAAGATGTACATCTACAGAGGAGAAATGGGAATGGGCAACCCGAACACCACAAATTTCTTTTTTAGCTATTACTTTTTTATCGAGAAAAAGTAATAGTAATTTGTGATGCGCCCTTAGGTCTTACGTTTCTTTAGAGCCAAATGGCCGAGAGATAAGACGCCACACAGATTACACAAATCTGTGTGGCGTTTGTGATTTTTTGAACCATAAAGGAGCCAGAATCATGGTAGTCGTATTGCGCAGGGATGTGCCGCAGGAAAAAATCGCCCCGCTCATCCGCTGGCTGGAAGATAAAAGCCTGTCGGTGCGCGTCTTTCAAGGGCAGGAGCAATGTGTACTCGGACTGATCGGGGATACGGCGAAAGTCGATGTCGAAATGATCAAGAGCTTGGATATCGTTGAGTCGGTGGCCGCTATGTCCGACCCGTTTAAGGCCTCTAACCGGCAGATGCATCCCGAAGATTCAGTTATTAACATCACTTCCCCCGACCAGCTTGAACACGCAATCGGCGGGGGCAAGTTCGCGCTGATTGCCGGGCCCTGCTCGGTTGAAAGCCGCGAACAGCTGACCGGCGTGGCAAAGGCGGTCAAAGCGGCGGGGGCAAACTTTTTACGCGGGGGGGCGTTTAAGCCCCGGTCCTCCCCTTACGATTTTCAGGGGCTGGGCGAAGAGGGGATCGATCTGCTGCTTGAAGCCAAAAAGGCCACCGGTCTGCCGATCGTCACCGAGCTGATGGAAGTACACTCGCTCCACCTGTTTGAGGAGGTCGACGTCATTCAGGTGGGCGCGCGCAACACCCAAAATTACGATCTGCTCCGTGAGCTGGGCAAAGTCCCGAACACAATCCTTTTAAAGCGCGGGCTGGCCGGGACAATCAAAGAACTGCTGATGAGCGCCGAGTACATTATGGCCGGCGGGAACGAAAACGTCATCCTCTGTGAGCGTGGGATCCGCACATATGAGAGCGCTTACACCCGAAACACGCTGGACCTTTCAGCTGTGCCAGTGCTTAAAACGCTCACCCATCTGCCGGTGGTGGTTGACCCCAGCCACGGCACCGGCCGCGCGGATTTGGTGCCTTCAATGGCTTTTGCGGCGGCGGCCGCCGGGGCGGACGGGCTGATGATCGAAGTACACAACGACCCCAAACAGGCGCTGTGTGACGGGGCGCAGTCGCTCACCCCCGACCAGTTTTCCGAAACAGCCGCCAAAATCTTTAAGATAAGGGAGGCGCTCGGGCTGTGAAACAGGTTGGAATCGTTGGCCTGGGGCTGATTGGCGGTTCCCTGGCCAAAGCATACAAGCGGGCGGAAACCATCCGGGTGCTGGGTGATGACAAAGACCGCTCGATCGTGGATTTCGCACTGCTGGCACAGGCAATTGACGGGGCGCTGACCGACGATGAACTGGCCGGTTGCGATCTGATCTTGCTGGCCACCTACCCGCAAGGGGTGATCGACTGGCTGACCGAAAAGGCACATCTTCTGCCCAAGACGGCCACCGTTGTCGATTGCGGCGGGACAAAGCGCCGAATCTGTGAAGAACTGTTCCCGCTGGCCGCGCGGTATGGCTTCACTTTCGTAGGCGGCCACCCGATGGCCGGACATCATCAATCCGGTTTCAAATACAGCCGTGAAGATTTGTTTGACGGTGCGCCTATGGTCATCGTCCCGCCGTCTTTTGAGGATATACACCTTTACGATAAAATAGATAAGCTGCTCAAACCGGTCGGGTTCGGGCGGGTGTCGGTCATCACAGCCGACCAGCACGACGAGATCATCGCGTTTTCATCTCAGATGGCGCATGTGGTCTCTAATGCGTTTATCAAAAGCCCGACCGCCCTCAAACACCGGGGGTTTTCAGCCGGAAGCTATCAGGATTTGACTCGTGTAGCCTGGCTGAACCCTGATATGTGGGCTGAACTGTTCTTAGAGAACCGGGAAGATCTTCTCAAAGAAATTGACTATTTTCTCTCGTCGATGGGGCAGTACCGCGCGGCGATCGAAAGCGGCGACAAAGCCGGGCTGCGCGCCCTGCTCGATGAGGGGCGGCTGCGAAAAAGGGAGGTGGACGGCCCGTGAACACCATTGCTGTAAACGCCAGCAAAAGTTACGACGTCATCATCGAAAGCGGGGGATGCGCCCGTATAGGTAAAAAAGTGCGCGCGCTTTTTCCGGCAGCCAAGAAGATTGCTCTGGTCACCGACGAAAATGTTTACAAGCACTATGCGCCAGCGGTCGCAAACGCGTTTAACGACGCCGGATTCGACGGCCACATCATTGTCGGCGCGCCGGGCGAAGCATCCAAAAACGGAGAAAGCTATTTTGGGTTGCTCGAAAAGCTGGCCAAATATCAGCTGACCCGCGCCGACCTGATTGTCGCGCTGGGCGGCGGGGTGGTCGGTGACCTGGCCGGGTTTGCGGCGGCTACCTATCTGCGCGGGATAAACTTTATTCAAATTCCGACCACACTGCTGGCTATGGTCGATTCTTCGGTCGGCGGCAAAACCGGGATCAACCTGAGCGCGGGAAAAAACCTGGCCGGCGCGTTCTGGCAGCCGTCTCTGGTTCTGTGCGACCCCGCCATCCTCAAGACTTTGCCCGATCAGATCTTTCGGGACGGGATGGCCGAAGTGATCAAGTACGGGATGATCCGTGACTTTGAAATCCTCAAAAAGCTGGAGTACAACCTGACCGGCGGTGACTTGGAAGCGATCATCGCCAAGTGCATCGCCATCAAGCGGGATATTGTCGAAAAAGATGAGCGGGATACCGGCGAGCGTATGCTGCTCAACTTTGGGCACACAGTCGGCCACGCCCTTGAGAAGCTGAGCAACTACACGCTTTCCCACGGGTTTGGGGTCGGGCTGGGCATGATGATCGACACCTGCGCGGCGGTCAAAAAGGGGCACTGTCCGCCCGATCTGCCAAAAATGCTGGGCAAGCTGCTCAGCCGCTATCAGCTGCCGGTCGCCATCGATTATTCGCCGCAGGAAATTTACAAAGCCGCGCTGGGAGACAAAAAGCGGGCGGGCGATTCAATCACCATCGTTGTCCCCACCGCGCTTGGTAAAAGTGAGCTTTTGACTATGCCGACCGCCGAATTGCTTGGCTGGATCGAAGGGGGGGTGGCCCGGTGAGGGTAACCGTCATGCCCGGCCCCATCAAAGGGGTGGTAGAGGCCATTCCCTCCAAAAGCCACCTGCATCGGCTATTGATCTGCGCGGCGCTCGCCGATACGCAGACCTGCATCCTCTGTAAAAAAACGGACGCCGAAGATATAAATGCCACCATTCGCTGTCTGCGGGCGCTGGGCGCTGAGATCGTGTGGGGCGGGCGCGGCTTGAACGTCACGCCGATTGACCACGACCGCCTGCCGGAAAATGCAGCCTTGCCCTGCGGCGAGAGCGGCTCAACCTTGCGGTTTATGCTGCCGGTTATTGCCGCGCTGGGGGTTGCCGCCCGCTTTGAAATGGCTGGGCGTCTGCCTGAGCGCCCGCTAGCACCGCTGGACGCCGAGCTGACCCGGCAGGGTGTTCATCTTACCCGGCCGGAACCGAACATCCTGCTCTGTGAGGGGCAGCTGCGCCCCGGTGACTTTACTTTACCCGGCGACATTTCATCCCAATACATTACCGGGCTGCTGCTCGCGTTGCCTTTGCTGAAAAGCTGGAGTATACTGAACGTTATCGGCCCTGTTGAGTCAAACGACTACATTGAAATGACTTTAGAGGCAATGGCCGCGTTCAAAATAACCCCAACCAAAACCGACAATGCATATGAAATCAGTGAGCGGGCGACCTTCCTAAGCCCCGGCGAAATCATCTGTGAGGGGGACTGGTCAAACGCGGCGTTCTGGCTTTGTGCGGGCTGTATGCCGGGGGGCGAGATCGAGATGCGCGGCCTGAGTCGAAACAGTCGTCAGGGAGACCGTGAAATTGTTGAAATTCTGGCCCGGATGGGCGCGGATATCCGCTGGAAGGGCGATGTCCTCCACGTGAAAGAGGGCAGGCGGCTGGGCAGACAGATTGATGCGCGGGCCATCCCCGATCTTGCCCCGGTGCTGAGTGCGGTTGCCTGTGCGGGTCAAGGCGAAACACAAATTCTAAACGCGGCCCGGCTGCGGCTGAAAGAATCCGACCGGCTGGCCGCCACTGCCCAAGTATTAAACGCGTTGGGCGGGCAGATTGTTGAGCAGCCGGACAGTCTAAAAATACAGGGCAAATCCGCACTAAGCGGCGGGGAGATCGACAGCTGGGGGGATCACCGGATTGCCATGACAGCGGCAATCGCGTCCGCCGCCTGTACACGCCCTGTTACAATAACCGGCGGCCAGGCGGTCAATAAATCCTACCCGGCTTTTTGGGATGACCTTGCGGCTTTGGGCAAACAACTGACGATTGAGGGGTGAGCGGTGTGGGCAGCAGCTGGAACAGCCGGCTAAGCTTATCGATCTTTGGGCAGTCCCACGCGCCGGCCATCGGGATGACGCTGGACGGTTTGCCCGCCGGCGAAGCCGTTGACCCGGACGAATTAAACGCATTTCTTGCCCGCCGCGCGCCCGGCCGGTTTCCCTGGTCGACCTCCCGGAAAGAGGAAGATATTCCTGAAATCCTTTCCGGAATCATAAACGGCAAAACTTGCGGCGCGCCGCTGGCAGCCATCATCCGCAATCAAAATACACGCTCGGCCGACTACGCACAGATGGCCGACATTCCGCGCCCCGGTCACGCCGATTACACGGCACACGTCAAATACGGCGGACATCAGGATGTTGCAGGCGGCGGACATTTTTCCGGGCGGCTGACTGCGGCGCTCTGCATTGCCGGCGGGGTCTGCAAGCAGATTCTGACGCGGCGGGGGGTGACCATTGCCGCGCACATCTCCATGATCGGCTGGGATCCCGGCTCGACCGAACACAGTGCCGACATCGAGAGCTTTGGGTTTGAAGACCCCGCCAACATCGACCGCGCCACTTTAAAATCACTGCTTGACATGGATTTTCCTGTACTTGATCACGCGGGCGGTGAGCGGATGAAAACCCGCATTGCGTCGGCCAAAGAGTCCGGCGATTCACTTGGCGGGATGATTGAGTGCGCGGCCATCGGTTTGCCGGCCGGGCTGGGTGACCCCATTTTCGGCGGGATGGAAAACCGGGTATCTTCGCTTGTTTTTGGGATTCCGGCTGTGCGCGGGGTTGAGTTTGGCGCCGGAATGGCTGCTGCGGCTTTCCTTGGCAGTGAGCACAATGATCCGTTTTACTTTGACAAGGCGGGGGTGGTTCGTACGCGCACCAATCGGCATGGCGGGGTTTTGGGCGGGATTACCAGCGGGATGCCGCTTACTTTTCGGGTTTCGGTTAAGCCTACGCCGTCGGTTGCGCTTGAGCAGGAGAGTGTTTCGCTTTCGCGCGGAGAGTCGGCGGTTTTGGCTGTGCGTGGGCGGCATGATCCTTGCATTGTGCCACGGGCTGTGCCTTGCGTTGAGGCTGTTTGTGCGATTGCGGTTTTGGATGCTTGGATTGAGGTTGGGTTGCCGCAGGGTGGCTAGATTTAAAATGGGTGCTTTGCTTTGCCTTTCGGACATTAAGGACTTTAATCGGAATCTCCGATGGAGTTAAGAATGGGGCGCTTCGCCCCCAAGCCCCCGAGTTACTTTTTTCCACGACCAAAAAAGTAACCAAAAACGCCGCTTAAGGGGGGCAGGGGGCACGCCCCCAGCTGGCCCCCCTTAAGAATCCCCCGCACCCCCCGATAAAACTCGCTAACATTAGTCTCACCCGGAAAGTCGCGCACGAC
>WRBI01000073.1 GCA_009784625.1 Oscillospiraceae bacterium
CAGGAGGGGGATTCTTAAGGGGGATAAGGCACAGGGTGCCGCCCCCCTTAAGCGGCGTTTTGGTTACTTTGGGGCCGAGGCCAAAGTAACCCCGGGGTATGGGGCGGGTAGCGCCCATTCTTAATCCATCGGAGATTCCGATAAAAAGCCCTTAAGTCCGAACGGTAAGGATATCGAAGACACATCGAAGCCCCGCACGGCCAAAAGGCAAGGACATCGAAGACACATCGAAGTCCTGAATAGCTGAAAGGCAAAACAAAACAGCCACATATAGCAAAACAACATGAAAAGCGAACCACCGCCGAACTTGGCCGGTGGTAATTTTCTGTACGCTTTGTGCGAATTTTGCCAAACTACTTGATAAATCCGCGAAATATTGCGATAATAGAAAAGCACGCCAACAAATTTTTGTGGCGTTCAATTATTGAAAAAAGGGTGGTGAAAAGAAATGAGTGACGTCCCCGACGGAAACGGCGGATTATCTAAAGGAGGAGCGCTCTTTCGATCACCGCCAAAGAGATAACGCTCCCCGATTGAAAGGGGAAGTGTAAATTGGATGAAGTAAACGTACTTGAGCTGGCAGAATCAATCGGCCAACAGCTAAAAGACAAAAAATTCAGGGACTTGCGCACCCTGCTCGAAGAGATTAACCCGATCGATATAGCCGAAGTTTTTGACGAGCTCGAAGCCGAAGAGTGCGTCATTTTGTTCCGCTTGCTCAAAAAAGACAAGGCGGCCGAAGTCTTTTCTTACGCAAGCTCAGCCCGCCAAAAAGACATAGTCGGCGCGATACACGAAAGCCTGCTCAACTACATCATCGACGAGCTTTACTTTGACGATAAGATTGACTTTCTCGAAGAGATGCCGGCAAACTTTGTCAAACAGGTGATCGCGGCAGCCTCCCAGGAAGAGCGCGGGCTAATCAACCAGTTCCTCAATTTTAAAGAGAACTCGGCCGGTTCGCTGATGACCATTGAGTACGTCCACCTGGGCAGAGAGATGACCGTGCGCGAGGCGCTGGACAAGATCAAATCGGTCGGGATGGAAAAAGAGACGGTCTACACCTGTTATGTCCTCGACCGCGCCCGCCGGCTGGAGGGGATCGTCTCGCTGCGAAAGCTTGTACTTTCCGAAGACGACGTGATGATCGCCGACATTATGACTGAGTCGGTTGTGCACTGCGAAACCGGGGACGACCAGGAAGACGTGGCTGATCTGTTCAAAAAGTACGGCTTTATGGCATTGCCGGTGGTGGACGCCGAAAATCGGATGATCGGCATCATCACCATCGACGATATCGTTGACGTCATCGAGCAGGAAAATACCGAGGACTTTCAAAAGATGGCGGCCATCGCGCCCTCAGACGACGAATATATGGACACCGGAGCCGTCACCCTTGCGCGGCGGCGGATGCCCTGGCTGATGATCTTGATGATCTCGGCCATCTTTACCGGCTCGATCATCAGCCACTATGAAGAACTGTTGGGGACAATGGTCACGTTGGCCGCGTTTATTCCGCTGCTTATGGACACCGGCGGGAACGCCGGCTCACAGTCCTCGACCTTGATCATTCGCGGAATCGCGCTCGGTGAGATCGAGCGGCGGGACTGGCCGCGCATCTTGTGGAAAGAGTTTCGGGTCAGCTTACTCTGTGGGGCGGCGCTGGCCGGGGTAAACATCCTGCGGATGATTGTGGTTACGGGCGCACCGCTGGGCGTGATTATCACAGTCAACGCGACGCTGATTATCACGTTGATTATCGCCAAGATGGTGGGCAGTATGCTGCCGCTGGTGGCCAAGCTTTGCAGGCTGGATCCGGCCATTATGGCTGCCCCGCTGATCACCACCATTGTGGACGCGCTGGCTTTGTTCATCTATTTCGGGATTGCCAGTGTGCTTTTGTTCAATATGTAGGCTGTAAAAGTGCGGCCAGTGTTTTGGGACCCACCCTGCCGCTTGGTTTTAAGTAGCGGTCCCGCTGGAACATGCGCAGTGCGCTTGCTGTTCGCGGCCCAAAGCCGCCGTCCACCTCGCCCGGCTCATATCCGCTGAGGATAAGCAGCGATTGCAGCAACGAAGCCAGCCCGCTCTGTTCACCCGGTTGTATCCCTTTGAATGCGGCGAGGGCGTCTTCCAGCTTGCCGGTGAGCGGCAGTTCCAGCCGATACTTGCCGTTCATCTCGATTTGGAGTGCGATGATGATTGCCTTTACCGTGGCTTTATCAAACCGCCCGCTAGCCCGAAGTCCAAAGCCGTAGCGCGAATCAAGCAGCCGCTGGATATCGTGAATCTGTGTCTCATCTGACAAAGTGAGCGGCCGGGGCTGGGGCCGGCTGAAGTTAAGCCCAAAGAAATTGGTGACGCCTTTTGCGATTGCCGCCGCGTAACCGGTAAGCCGCTGGTCAAAGAGTTGATTGTCGGCCTGGCTGCTGACAAAGCCGACTTCGAGCAGGATCGCGGGCATCTCAGCCCGGCGAAGGATGGGATGGTTCCCGCGGGATACGCCGATCACCCGGGTCACCCCCGCTTCTTCCAGCGCGGCCAGCAAAAGCCCGGCCGCCTTGCCCGAAGTTTCAAGCGCGGCGGTGGGGTAGACAAACCCGGCAACGCCGGCTGCCTCTTCGGAGGGCGGATCAAAATATCCCCTGTGGAGGGAAATAAACAAATCGGCGTCCGCGTCGCTTGCCACCTTTGCCCGCTCGGCCAGCGTGAGCGTTTTGTCACTTGACCGCGTGCAGACGACTCTAAACCCTTGTGTTTCGAGCTGTGTTTTTGTCGCCAGCCCAAGCGCCAGATTGTCATCTTTTTCCTGGCGGCCACCTGCCACCCCGCCCGGGTCATCTCCGCCATGTCCCGGGTCTAAAACAATCATAAGGTTTCTAGCGGATTCCATACGATCACTCCCTTCTAATCTGTCGCGGCCGGCCCCTTGTTTTGACATTGGGGGCAAAATGCGTTATACTCAAACCAGTAGTTATCTTCACTTAACACAGTATAGATATCTCGGCTCTAAGTTGTGATGAATATTGTGATAACACGGCGCACAAAGCGCGTAACGAAAGTTTATGGAGGGAATGGCGTGGAAGTATTGCGCATCGTATGCCGGGACTCTGCTTTAGGGGTGGCGCAAGTCCACCAGCTGATTGACGTTTTGCGCGTTGACCATCCGGATATTGTACCCGAGCTGATCAAAATGAGCGGGGATAGCGCTAAAGACGGGGAAAACGCACATCTGGCCGCCATGGAAACAGCGTTGGAAGACGGGGACGCTGACTTGTCTGTCCACAGCCTTGAAGAGTTGCCCGCAAGCCTTTGGGCGCATTTGCCGATTGTCGCGCTGAGCGAGCGTCAATCGATCAAAGACGCACTGGTAATCGCCGCCGACCGCAGCCTGCCCGACCTGGAAAAGCCGCTGGGCGCGAAGGGCGCTGCGCGGCAGATGCAGCTTTCGAAAATTTATCCGGGCTGGCGGATTGAGCCGGTGGCCGGAACAATCGACGAACAGCTCGAAATGCTGGATGCGGGCGAGCTGGGTGCGTTGGCTCTGGCCGAGGCCGACCTTGTCATGATTGGGATGAAAGACCGCATTCACATCGCGTTTTCTGAAAGTCAGGTCATTCCGGCGCCGGGACAGGGGATTGTGGCTGTCCGCGGAAGGGCGGGGGATCGTCTGGGTTATCTCGCCAAGTACCACAGCGTGGGCTCGTGGTATATGTATATGGCCGAGCGCAGCTTTTGTGATGTCTTTGCGGGCGGCGAGGTCGAGCAGATCACCTCGGTGCGGGCCGGTGTGCGGGGAGACAAAGTCATGTTAAACGGGATGATTGTCGACCAAAACGGGAAAATCTGGGAGGGCTCAATCAGCGGGAAGCGAGAGGACGCGGTACAGCTGGGTACGGCACTGGCCGCCCGGCTTGCCTTGGACGCAAAAGGCCCCAAGGGCTACAAGATTGCCAAAAGAATTAGCGGAATCGAAAAATCATTCTAGGCCGGTCTGCCTTAAGGAGCAAGCGACATGAAATACATGATGGTTATTCTGGATGGGATTCAGGATATTTCTTATGACGAGTTGGGCGGCAAAACCCCGCTGGAGGCGGCGCGCGGAAAAAACTTCCGGGTAATTGAAGAGCAGAGTACAAAAGTGCGGCTGGCAACCACACCTCCCGGCTGGGAGCCGGACACGCTCAACTGTGTACTCACTCTGTTTGGGCTAGCCCCGGATCGGCTGCCCAAAGGGCGGACCGGGGTGGAGGCAGTTGCCGAAGGGGTACCGGTTGGCAAAGAAGATTTGGTCATGCGCTGTAACTTTGTCCAGATCGGTGAGGATGGGAGCATGTCCGTCCCTTGTTGCACGCCGGATGACGAGACTGCGGAAAAGCTGATGGCCGAAGTAACCGAGCGGCTGGGCACACCGCTCAAGAGGATCGGCGGCTACAAGTGTATACAATCCTTCCCCGGCGGCAAAAAGTGGATGGACGGCCTTGTCACATACCCGCCGCACAACTACTTAAACAAACCGATGCAGGGCCTTTTGCCCCACGGGAACGAACTGGCTGTTAAACTGGCCGCCACAACCATCGAATTGCTTGAAAAATACCGGCCTTACACCGTCTTTAACTGGGGTCACGCGATCTGTGAGGAGCTGCCAACGTTTGCGCAGCTGCACGGGTTAAAATCGGCGCTGATCAACAAGACGCTGGTGCTTGAGGGGGTTGCTCAGGTGATGGGGATGACCTGCCCGCAGATTCCCGGCACGACCGGCGAGACGGACACCAACCTGATCGGCAAAGCGCAGACCGCGCTCAAGCTGCTTGAAGACCACGATTTTGTGGTTGTGCATGTCGGCGGGGCGGATGAAGCCACACACCGCCAGAACCCGGTCGAAAAAGCCGAATTCATCAAGCGGGTGGACGCCGAGCTGCTTGAGATCATCCTGACCGGCTGCCCGGATGGCTGCAAAATCATGTTTACGCCCGACCACGAAGCTTACTGCTCGACTGCCGGGCACACCGATCTGCCGGTTGACGCGCTGCTCTGGGAGAAAGGCAAGGTACACGCCGGAAACCTCGGCCTGATGGACGGCGTCAAGGCTGTGCCGCTTTTAACCGAGCTGCCCTGGGAATAACAGACAACTACATAACATTGTGTTTTGCCACCGGGTAAGATATCAAGGTGTTGTGAACATTCCGTCAGGTCTTAGAAGGAATGTTTCTGACACCTTTTTTGTGGGTGAGGGTAGATGGGTGAACCAAGTGTACTGCGCGAGTTTTCGCGATATGTAAGTTTTAGTGTGATCGGGATGATCTGTATCTCGATCTACGTTTTAGCCGACACATATTTTATCGCGCTGGCCCTCGGGCCGGATGGACTGACCGCGTTGAACATATCCATTGCGGCCTTTAGCATTGTCCACGGGTTTGGGCTGATGATCGGGATTGGCGGCGCGACCCGATTTGCCATCCAAAAGAGCCGGGGAGAGAACACAGACGCGACGTTTACCCACGTTTTGCTGACCGGTGCGGCTTTGGCTGCCATATTTGTGATTACCGGCCTCTTTTTTACCGGACGGATTGCGGCCGCCTTTGGCGCGGATGATCAGATATTGCCGCTTGCTTTGCCGTATATGCGAACCATCTTTCTGTTTTCGCCGGTTATGATTCTGGTCAACATTTTGTCAGCGTTTATCCGAAACGACCAAAACCCAAAACTGGCCATGGCCGGGATGGTCATCATCAGTTTCGCGAACACGGTTTTTGACTACATTTTCCTCTTCCCGCTGAACATGGGGATGTTTGGGGCGGCGCTGGCTACCGGGCTTTCGTATATCCTCTGCCTGTTTGTGCTGCTCACCCATTTCCTGAGCGGGAAAAGCCGGTTTAAGCCGGTGAGGTGTAAGTTGCGCCGGGAGGAAGTAACCGGCTCGATCTTTCTCGGTTCATCGGCGCTCATCAACGAGCTGGCGTTTGCGGTTTCGCTGATTACGTTTAATTTAGTCATCCTGCGGATTGCCGGGAATGTGGGTGTGGCCGCATTTGGCATTGTCGCCAACATCGCAATTTTGGTCATCTCGGCTTACACCGGTGTGGCGCAGGGGATTCAACCGCTGATCAGCAAAGGCCACGGAAGCGGAAACACAAAATTGGTCAGTTTAACGCTACAATACGCGATTGTATTGGTTGTTGGAATCGCGGTGGCCATCTACGCCATTGCGTATTTGAGCACACCCGCTATTATCGCGTTATTTAACAGCGAGGGAAATGTAAACCTCGCGCGGTTGGCTGAGCCGGGGATGCGCATCTATTTTGTCGGCTTAATCTTCGCGGGGGTCAACTTTGTGGTGGCCGCGTTCTTCAGCGCGCTCGGAAACGCGCGGGTAGCAGTGGCCATTTCGGTTCTGCGCAGCAGTGCGGTTAACATCCCGATGGTGATTGCCCTCGGCCTTTCGTTTGGGATGAGCGGGGTCTGGCACTCGTTTATCGCGACCGAATTGATTGTTTGTGTGATATCGGCCATCTTCCTCATACGCGTGAAAAGACAGTTGAAAGTAGAAAATTGACAATTGTGACAGTAAGAATCACGAGTAGAAAACACAAGCGCAATAAACGTTGCACCCAACAGTCTTTGCCCTTGACCTCAGAGGGGGTCCGGGGGAGATAAGCGCAGAACGCGGCCTCCCCCGGTGGCGTTTTTAGGGTCTGTTGACATTAAGCGAATGTATCAACGATGAAAGCGAAGAAAATAAAGGTAATGAACATGATGTCCAGCTTGTCGTAGCGAGTAAAAATGCGACGGAAGCGCTTTATTCTGCGGA
>WRBI01000074.1 GCA_009784625.1 Oscillospiraceae bacterium
ATGAGCGCCCATACAGCGAAGAGTCTCAGCGGAATACATATAGTATTCCTTCCTCCTCCGCCTTGAAATGCTCGAAAATTCACTCAAAATCCGTGCATTCCCATTTGTGTCAACACACCCTAGAACCTGTATTCATAGGCGAAAAATGTCGGGTTGGTGAGGGATTTTTTCGCTTTGCAAGGAAGTTTTTTTGCAGGAATACTCTATGTATTCCGAAAAAAAATTGACGCAGCAGGGCGGAAAAAGACCCGCCAAAACGGCGCTTTGAGCTATGAATACAGGTTCTTCACTTGCCCCAGCGGATAATGGTGCAGCAAAACGCGTAGCCGGTACCGGCGCCAACCAGGGCGGTCAGGTCGCCGTCTTTTACTTTGCCCCCGGATATCCCGTAATCCATCGCGATGAGCGGGTCGGCCTGGCCGCAGTGCCCGTCATCCCAGAGAAAGACGGTCTTCTCGCGGTCGATGCCCAACTCGTCCAGCAAGGCGTAATGCGCGCGGTTGCCGATGTGTACCACCCCGATAAAGCCCAAATCGGCCGGGGTAACCCCACTGTAATCGCAGGCCAGCCGCACCGCCTTTGCAAAGTTTGGCAGGGAGGCTTCGGCCAGCCGCTTCTTCATACTTTCGGGGTCAGGCAATGTGGTAAGGTTAAACTTCCGGGTCTTCTCGGGGTCGGCGGCCATCTCCATCACCATTTCCTGGGTGAGTGGGTTTAAACTCCCGCCGGTCAGGCCGATCACGTCGCTGTGAAATTGCGAGTCGGTGATGATCCCGGTGTCGAGGATTTCGTTTTGGTCATGCCCCTCGCGGAGAAGCAAGGCAAAAGCGCCCGGCCCAAGGTTAAACATAAAACTCTGAAAGCGGTCCTGGTAGTCGACCAGCTGGGCGTTGTTGTTCCCGCCGCAGACGATTACGTTTTTGAGCTTTTTATCCGCCGTCATCATATCTTTGGCCACTTTGAGAGCAAGGGGCAGCCCCGCGCACCGGAAAGAAAGATCCCAGGCATAGGCGTTTTTCGCGCCGATCTCTTCCTGAATCATGATTCCGACTGTCCAGCAGACATACTCGGCGTAAGTCTCACCCGCGTATAAAATCATGTCAACATCCATCGGGTCAAAACCGGTCTTCTCAAGCAGGGACTTACAGCTCTTGACCGTCATTCTGCCCGGCTGGTCGTCTTTGCCGCCCACACGCTTTTGATGGATGCCCATCTTCTCGCGCAAAACCTCGGCCGGAACGTTGCAGAGCGGGGACAGTTCCTCAGCTGTAATTCTTTTCTCCGGCAGGTAGAGCGCGTAGTCGACAAGACCAATCTTCATGATTGCTTACCTCTATAAAATGATATAAGATGATTTTACCATAATCAGGCGAGAAACTCAAGCCGGATGCGCAAGCGTCCCGCCTTGACAAAATATGCTCGCGCTGTGTATAATAATCACAGCGCAAGCTTGTGGCTTTGCCCGGTTTGCTCAAGAGGGGGTCGCATTCCCACCCGTGAGCCGAGCGGTATTGCTTAAACTCTTGTCAATTGCCTAAACCCTGCACTGCGCTTACTTTGCGGGGTAACGGCATCGCGTTTTGCCTTGACGGGTTGCACTCCCGGCTAAGCAGATGTACATTCCGATCTTGTTGGCACAATGGCTCCGAGGGCCTGCTCAAAGCCAATCCGCGCGACTTCCGGATGGCTGGGTGGACACTCGTGTAGTTTGTTGTGCATTATTTTATTGTATTGAAAGGAGTGTTCGTTATGTTCAAACTGGGTTTTGCAATCTTTCTGGTAACCATCATGATCACGATTATCATCCTTGGGGGTACACCTATTCACTACATTGACCCCGCGTCGATTATGATCATCCTGCTGCCGCTGGTGGCGGTACTTACGGCTACCCGCAGCTTTAGGGTCTTCCTTTGCGGCTGGCGGGCGGCGTGGAACCCGCGGGAGGAGATCACCGAAGAGATGCGCGGCCAGGCGGCGTCCCTCTTCCGGTTTTTGTCCAAGATCGCCATGATGGCGGGCGTACTCGGTACATTGATCTCACTGATAAACATGCTGATGAATCTGGATTTTGCCGATGAGGGTGGGATCGCCGCGCTTAGTATAAATTTGGCCGCGTCGCTGCTTACCGTCTTTTACAGCATGGTTCTGATTGCCGCCGTCTTTGAGCCGATCGTGTTTGTGCTCAAGAAGCGTTCAGCCAAACGGGAAAGGGAGTGATCGCGTGTTTCTGGCCGGCATCGGTATCTTTGCGCTGAGTATGTGGTCTGCCATTGTTATTATGGGCGGGCAGCTGTCCGATTACTTTCGCTACCCTTATCCCGAACTGTTGATCATCCTTCTGCCGCTGGTAGGCGTTTTGGCGGCGACCTGCAGTTTCGATGTGTTTTATCGCGGCTTGCGGGCGGTGGTCTTTCCCAAAGAGGAGATCAGCGAAGTGTTGCGGGGGCAGGCGGCGACGCTCTTCCGGTTTTTGTCCAAAATCACCATGTTGGCCATGCTGGCCGGGTTTTTAGTCGGCTTAATCAACATGCTGTTGCATCTGGCCTTAAATCATCCGTGGGGGATTATGTTCATCGGCACCAACATTGCTTTTGTACTTACAACCTTGTTCCACGGCATATTCTGGATCGCTGCGGTGTTTGAACCGGCTGTCTTCATCCTAAAAAAGCGGCAGACCAAAGAACGCAGGTAAACACTCACACAAAACGGGAAGAGCGTCAACGCGGCTCTTCCCGTTTTGTTATGCGATTCCCTCTGCTGCCCGGCGCTCATCCCTTTGCTTTTCGAGCATGTCCAGCCCCTTGCGGCAGAGACGGCCGAGTATCAGGTGGGTGTGGTAGCTGACATACACTACCGGCAGGTAAAAGAAGACGTTCGGGCCGACCAGCCCTTCCATCATGAAAAGTCCGCCCACTGCCGGGATCAGGAAAACCCCGGCAAACGCGGCGACCATACTCCAGAGCATAATGCGTATCCCGCGCGTCGGTCTTCCTGCCACCCGGAAGAGCATAAAGAATCCGACCGCGCCGGCCAAAAACACAATCATAGTCGAAGTTTCGGGATATGGGATATCGAACAGCACAGCGGCCAGCTGGATATAAAGGGTACCCAAAACGATGGTGATCGCGGCGGGAAGCGCATGTTCAAAAATATTGGAGAGAAATTTTCCGGCCGGGCGCTCGTAGCTGGCCTGCAGCGCTAAGAAGAAAGATGGTATCCCGGTAGTCAGCGCGTTGACCGGTGTCATTTGCAGCGGGGTGTAAGGGAACGGCAAAGGCAAAAAGGTATAAATCAAGGTCAGGATAACCGAAAAGACTGTGCTGACCAGATAAAGCGCGGCCACCCGCTCGATGTTGTTGATCACCCGCCGCCCCTCGCGCAAAATGCTGATCATCGCGCCAAAGCTGGAGCTGAGCAACACAAAATCACAGGCTGAACGCGCGGCGCTGCTACCGCCCACCATGGCCACGCTGCAATCAGATTCGCGCATGGCCAAAATATCATTCACCCCGTCCCCGGTCATACAGGTTGTCCGCCCGGCCTCCCGCAGTGCTTTGATCAGTTCCAGCTTTTGTTTGGGCGTTGTGTGGCCGAAGACCGTGTTCTCGATGATAACGGCCGAGAGATCGGATTCATCCCCGAACGCGCGCATATCCACTGTCTTATCTGCACCGGCCAGCCCGGCTTTGGCGGCCACCGCGCTGACTGTGCGCGGGTTGTCGCCGGATATCACCTTGAGGGTAACCCCCTCCTGCGCGAAGAAATCAAAGCTGGCGGCGGCGTCAGGGCGGATATTGTCGGAGAGCAGAATGAGCGCGGCACAGCGTATCCCGTCCGGCAAGCTTTGGCCGGTAATTGGCTGGCAGGTGTGGGCCAGGCAGATGACGCGGTAGCCCTGTAAGGCGTGGCGGTTTGCCTGTACCAGTGAAGCCGGGTCATGGTCGGCCAGCAGGATGGCCGGTGACCCCAGCAGATAACTGCCGTCACCCGCGAAGGTCGCCCCGCTCCATTTTTGCTCGGAGTTAAAGGGCTGGATGGCGGTTGCTTTCCAGTCAAAGGCCGTGCCAAAAGTCTCTTTCAGGATTTTTGCGGTCGCGTTCTCATCCGGCAAAGCGCCCATCAACTCGGCGATGGCAGTTTTGGCACCGGCTTCGTTTTCTGTTTCCATCCGCTCGAAAGTCAGCTTTCCATCGGTGATGGTTCCGGTTTTGTCCAGGCAGAGAACATCGGTCCGGGCCAGCGTCTCGATGCTGGGCAGGGACTGCACCAGCGCTTTCCGCCGGGCCAGGTTGACCGCGCCCACGCTCAGGGTCACCCCGGTCAGCAGCACAAGCCCGCCGGGGATCATTCCTACCGTGGCCGCCGCCGCGCCGAGCACAGCCGACTCAACCGCTTCCCCCCGCCCATAGTTCGAGTAAAAGAGAAGCAGCCCAAGCGGGATGATGATGATGGTCAATACCCGAATAATCACAGTCATCATATAAAGCAGCTTGCTCTTGACTTTTTTTCCCTTTTGTTTTGCCTGTGCGGTCAGTGCGTTGGCATAGCAATCCGTCCCCACCGCCATTGCCCGCAGATATCCCTGCCCGCCGGTGACAAAGCTGCCCGACAAGACTTCAGCGCCCGTTTCCTTGCGGATTCGGTCGGATTCCCCGGTCAACAGGGATTCGTCCACTTCCAGGCTTTGGGAGCGCAAGACCACACCGTCGGCGGCAATTTGATCCCCCGCCCGCAAACAGATCACATCATCAATCACAATTTCATCCTGTGTTAAGCTGACCTCTACACCATCCCGGATGACCGCTACCCTGGCGCGGGCCAGAACGCTCAGCTTGTCCAGCGTTTTCTTGGCTTTGAGTTCCTGGTGTACGCCCATAAACGTGTTGGCGATGGCCACCCCGATAAAGAGGATGTTTTCCGGCCGGCCAACCATTGTGATCACGGTAGCCAAAAACACATTGAGCAGATTAAACAATGTGAGCGTGTTGCCCAGCACAATCCGCCGGACAGACGGGGTCAGATCCCCTGTCTGTCTGTTGCAGGCGCCGGCTTCTATTCTGGCGGCTACCTGACCCCTACTCAGCCCGGTTTCCGGGTTTGGGCAGATCCGCTCAAACGGGCCTTCCCTTCGGTCGGCTTGCCTGCCTTTTATCCGCAGTGAATCGAACCCTTTCACCTGCCCACCCGTTCTTCTTCTATATGACATGGTGCTGATTGCCTGGCACCTCCCCGATCTGAAAGTAACGGCGCGCGCACAGCGATCTGCACGGCATTTTGCCTCTACCTTACTATTGTCATTTATCAGCGGTTTTATTGACAGTTTCAGCGTATCTATCCGCGAATTTCCAAGTAAAATAATCCCAGCAAGCGAAAATTGCCGGCGTTACCGCTTATCTTTACCTGCGAAAAGCGATTGACAGGGGGGCATATTTTTGATATAATTACCAGCGTGGCTTGGAGTAACCGGCCGCCGGCCACAAGATAGGGGTATGGTCAAGTGGTATGACAGAGGTCTCCAAAACCTTTAGTGAGGGTTCGATTCCTTCTACCCCTGCCAGTCGAAGTGTTCTTACAGCATTTGAGATGCTGTAAGAACACTTCGCTTTTTTATGCAGATACCTGCAAAGATGGCAAGTAGCTAACTGTAACACCCTTGCGCGCTAGCACGGAAACCTCCGGCAAAGCGAGAATATCGGCCGGCACCTCTATCGCCCATTACGCCTATCCAGTCTATCAAGGGACGAGAAAAATACTTCTGCAAATAGAGCGCAGAACTATTTTTCTCTCTACGCCCTTGACAGACTGGATTTTTGCTGTGCCATTACGCAGCCGACAACGGAGAACAGGAAATTTTGTGTAGAATTTGGGCGTGGGGTATGGTACAATTATCGGTAAGGTATTTTTGTTTTGTGCGTTGCCTGTGTGTGAGTTGGGTGGCGTGACGATTTTATATTTTGAGCAGGGAGCAAATTCATAAATGGGTGCGAAAGTACACGAGCTTGAAAAGCGGCTTGAAGAAATCAAATACAGAGCAAATGAACTTGGGAAGAAGTGCAACTTCACCGAGGAGTTTTACGCGCTTTCTGCTGATAAAAGGATTTTGCAAAGGGAGCTGTCTCTTGCAAAAGGTTTGGAAACAGCGGTCAAATTGGATTACCCCTATCTTTGGAGTGCGGGCGCACCTTTGCCTCACATTGTTTCTAATGGATATAAAACTTTTTTGATATATTATATACAGGAGAATCACCCCAAATGGAGCGCACAGGAACACGATATAGCTGACTTAAATACAGGACATGATGATATTACAGCACTTGTAAAATTTACAAGGTGTTACAGTTACAAATTCGGCGGAGCAAATGATGAAGCATTGCATGGACACCCACTGTTTGAGCATGGGCTAGGGGCTTACGAAGCATACTATGTTGTAAATTCATTATGGATTAAAGCAGAATCAAAAATCAACTCCGTTCACCATTGCTCACTAATAATTATACCATGTTAGTATTCACACTTTGTACAGGATCAAAAAGCGAGAAAAATGAGAGTAAGAAGTGGTGTTGAAAAGCTGAAAGCAGAGGAACAGGGAATAAAAAGCACGCAAAAACCTGGGGATGGAACC
>WRBI01000075.1 GCA_009784625.1 Oscillospiraceae bacterium
CTTTCATCGTTGTCGTTACAAAGTACTGACGATGAGCGCCCATACAGCGAAGAGTCTCAGCGGAATACATATAGTATTCCTTCCTCCTCCGCCTTGAAATGCTCGAAAATTCACTCAAAATCCATGCATTCCCATTTGTGTCAACACACCCCAGGCGTACAGTATGCGCAAATTGCGTCCCGCAGAAATACGGCAAGGCCGGGCGCGATCCCGTCATAATGGGCGGCAAAGCGCGGATCGTCCACATACATCTGTGCCACCCCCATGTGCGCCTCGGGGGTGTACTCGGCCCAGAAGAAACAGAGCCAGCGCTTGTGAAGTTCACACGCTTTGACGGCCAGCTCACCAGCCGGGTCGCCCTGCCGGACAGCGGCCTTTAGCGCGGTATTTAGCTCTTCTGTCAACTGTTCAAGCTCGGTCTGGTCGGCTTTGGTCATCCCTTTGACCTTGGCGTTGGCGGCACTCACCACTTCATCCCCGTACTTCCCGCGGATTTCATTCCCATACTTTTGCTCGTTTTCAGCAATCATCTTGTCTTTGAACCCCTCAAACTTTTCGGCGTCGGTCATTGTGATCTCCCCTTTTTGTTCGCGTATGCTTTGGGACACGTTTTTGATCAGCGCGTCTATCTGTGCCCGTTTGACTTTCAGGGCAGTCAGATGGCTCTCAAGGGCAGCGGCGCTGTCAAAGCTCGCATCATCCAGAATTTTGGCGATTTCGCTCAGCTCCAGCCCCAGTTCACGGTAAAAGAGAATCTGTCGCAGCCGCTCTACCTCAACCCGTGTGTAGAGCCGGTAGCCCCCGCTGTTGTAGCCGGACGGCTTGAGCAACCCGCGCTGGTCGTAATAGCGCAATGTCCGGCCGCTAACCCCGGCCAGGTCGGCCAACGCTTTGACTGTGTATTCCATTTGTGGTCACCTCCATGTCATCAGTATAAACATTTACGCAGCGTCAATGTCAATCCCTTCACAAAAATTTCTTTGTGTATCGTAAGGATTGACGGACTGATCCGTTTCTATTACAATAAATCTGATCGCCAGCCGAACATAAATGATATAATCGGAGGGATTATGAAAAGATTATTGGGTACGATCGCGATTGCGTTTGTTTTTCTGCTTAGCGCTTGTGCGGGTGGGGGCGGGGCAAACACCGAAGCGCCTGCCTTTCAAACAATTACCGCCACCCAGGCCAGGGAGCTGATGGAGGACGGGGAGCCGTTTATTCTGTTGGATGTGCGAAACCCGGACGAGTTCGCGTCACAGCGAATTGACGGCGCGATCTTGATTCCGGCCACCCGGATCGGTGACCTGGCGCCGGAGCATATGCCCGATCTGGACGCGCGAATCCTGCTTTATTGCCGGAGCGGCAGCCGCTCATCTTCCGCCGCCCGCGCGCTGGCCGAGATGGGTTATACGTATATCTACGACTTCGGCGGGATTATCGACTGGCCATACGAAACGATCAGGGGCTGAGCAATTCGATAACAAAGCGAGAGACATAGCGCCTCTCGCTTTTTGTTTTGGGTCAGCCGCTTGCCGGCCGGCCCATTGCCGCCTCAACCGCCGCCAGAATTTGTTCCGGGCTTACCGGCTTGTTCACACATTCCACCGCGCCCGCGCGCAGGCAGTGTGCGACGCCGTCTTCCTCACCCCGCCCGGTGCACATAATGATTTTTGCTTTCGGGTTGATCGCGCAGATTGCCTTGACCGCCTCAAGTCCATCCATTCCCGGCATGTAAACATCCAAAAAAACGATGTCCGGCCGGCGCTCAGCATATAGCTTGACGGCCGCCCCGCCATCTTCGGCCTCGAAAACCCCCTCGCTGTCAAACCCACCAAACCGCGTCAATATATCTTTTATGATTGCCCGCATGATAGGCAGATCATCTACGACCAAGACAGTCATCCACATCGCCCCTTTTGAAACCGCCAAGTTTACAACATCATCTTATCAGATCACGCCGGCTGATTCAATCCCACATTTTACATATCCCCGTCCCTGCCGCCATATAATAAAAAAACTTTTGTCGTAAGTATTGACAACTTACATCATGTGTGATAGTATAGTGGTACACTACTATGGAGGTGCGACAATGCTGCACATGAAGGTATGGCAGACCGGGTTCGACCCGCGGCAATCAATTTATGAGCAAATTGTACAGCGATTTCACCGCTCGCTTGTAAGCGGCGAGCTTTCGGGCGCTGATCGCATCCCTTCCATTCGTGACCTGGCCGTTTCGCTCGGGGTAAATACAAATACAATCCAGCGAGCCTACCAGGAGATGGAGCGGAGCGGACTGATCTACTCAAAGCGCGGGATGGGATTTTTTATTGTGGAGGAAGAACAAGTGATCGAAAAGGTAAAGCAGGAGGTTGTCAGCCAGGCGGTGGTCAGGTTTTTGAGCGAGATGCGCTCACTCGGGTTTGATGACGCGAAAATATTCGAAGAACTGAAGAACCACATGAAAGGGGGCGGAGATCAGGATGGATCTGCTAACGGTTAACGGGCTGTACAAGCGCTATGCGGGCAAACAAGCGCTGGACGGCGTGAACATGTCCCTGGGTTCGGGTCAAATCATTGGGCTGCTTGGTCCGAACGGCTCGGGAAAAACCACGCTTATGAAAGTGATCGCCGGCCTGCTCTCCCCCGACTACGGCGAGGTCACCTATCCAAACGGTGTGCGGCGCGGGGTCGCGTCCAAGGGCGTGGTTTCATTTTTGCCGGACGAGATGCGATTTCCGTCCTGGATGAAGGTTTCGGACGCGTTCGGCTACTTCAAAGCGAACTTTCCCGACTACGACGAACAAAAGGCCGCCGGCATGATCAAACTGCTTGAGCTTGTGCCCGACATGTCGATCAAAAAGACGTCTAAAGGAATGCAGGAGCGGCTGGCCCTGGCTTTGACTTTTTCGCGGACGGCCTCACTTTATCTGTTGGATGAACCTTTGGGCGGGATTGACCCGGTCGGCAAGATGAAAGTGATGCAGTCGATCATCACCACCCATGTCGAGAACTCGTCTATCTTAATCTCGACACACCTGGTTCGGGACGTTGAATCTCTGCTGGACAGCGTGCTCTTTTTGCGGGATGGCAAAATCGTCTTTTCCGGAGATTGTGAAGGCATCCGCGGGCAGGGCAAAACGGTCGAAGAATCGTATCTGGAGGTGTTTGCCGGTGTTTAAGCAGATTTACTACGGCGGGCGGGACCGATTGTTCCTGCGGATGATCTCGCTGATTACGGTCGTTGGGGTTAACCTGTTCTTCTTGCCCTTTACACTGGGGGCAAACCCAAACTTGGGCGCGTTGATCACCGCTCTGGCTTTTTCGGGGCTGGCTCTCAGTTTTGCGGCCATTGTCAACCCGGTGATCAGCTTTATGAACATTTACGATACCTTTTCGGCGCCCAAAGGCTACCCCGGAATGCTCGCGCCGGTTGCGCCCCAAAAAGTTCTGCTCGGCAAAATCTTGCCCGCAGCCATTATGGACGTGGCCATTGTCGGCCTCGCGATCGCGTGCACAACTTCGATATCGTTCAGGCTGGCCGGCATTACCGGTTTGGTCGGCGAATATATTGCGCCGCAGTACATGGCATTGGCAGTCTTGGGCGCTCTGGGCGGTTATACCACACTACTCTGCGCTTTCGCGTTTGGAATGGCCTTGGCTAAAGGCGCTTTCTTCGGCTCGCGTCTGCGGGGGCTGACCGCCTTCTTCACCACACTGGCCGTTATGTGGGCTTTACATTGGATGAACGCCATCCTTCTGCCGTTCGGCAGTATGCACAGTATCTGGCTGCTCTTTAATTTACACATTCATCCGGGTTCGGTGGGCGCCGTGCTGTATGTCCTGCTCTTTTATGTGCAGGCCGCAATCTTATTCTTGGCCGCTACAAGGCTGATGGAAAGGAAGATCAACTTATGAGAAGAAAACTGATAGCCGCCCTGTCCCTGCTGTTGTGCGTAGTCATGCTTAGCGGGTGTTTGGGAGTTACAATTGGCAGTATGGGCAGCGGCGTTCGCGGCGAGGGTCCAATGGTAGTCTTTCCGGTCGCTACCGGGGAATTTACCGCCGTCAACGTGGGCGGCGCGTTCGAAATCAGCTACCGCCAGGCAGACACAAGTTCGGTCACACTGGAGATTCAGGAAAACCTCTTTGAACTGATCGAGTTTAACGTGATCGACGGAGTTTTGAACATTGACTCTACCGGGAGCTTCACAATCGATTGGGGAAATTCGCCCAGACTGACCATCTATGCCCCCACCCTTGAGCAGTTGACGCTCACGGGCGCAGTCTCGACCGGCGAGTGGGACATAATAACCGCCGAGAGCTTTCTGTTAGACCTGTCCGGCGCAGCCAGCGCGACCATTCCCATGGCGGTAAATTCGCTGACCCTCGATATTTCGGGCGCAGGCAGCCTCTCTCTGAACGGAACTGCCGACGTCGCGGATATTCAAAGCACGGGCGCGGCTTCCATTGATGCCGGCAGACTACAAACCAGAATCGCAACTGTGGCAGTCAGTGGAGCGGGCAGCGTAACCATCGCCACTTCCGAACAGCTCAGCGCGTCTATTTCAGGGGCGGGCAGTTTGCACTACATCGGCAACCCTACTGTCAGTCAGAGTGTTTCAGGCGCGGGTTCAATCGACCAGATCGGTTAACCGCCACGCAAAACAAAATCAGGGCCGGGCATTCGCAAGTATGCGGGTACCCGGCTATAGCTTGGCCACGGCGGCAAAAACATGTTTGCATTTTAATCACACCTATGATATAATGTTCGCTGTGAGGCTGCTCTTGCCCTGCGGGGCAAACGGCTTTGATGTGCGGATATACCAGCGCTTTGCGTTTGATATAAGATCAAAGCTGTCTGAAAGTCAGCAATACAGTCTATGCGCCTGTAGCTCAGTGGATAGAGCACCGGCCTCCGGAGCCGGGTGCGATGGTTCGATTCCATTCAGGCGTACCAAAAATTTAGGTTGGTTTAAGGCCAACAAATGTGGTAGTGAAGCCCTTTCTGTACAAGAAGCACCTTGTTTTCAATGGACAAGGTGCTTCTCTTTGTGCAGATGGAATTTGCAATATGTTTGTATGTTTTCATATCTGTGGTGTACCTAGCTTCCTTAAAAACGGCTTAATGTTCACATCTGTTGATATGTGTGGTGTACTTGCAGCTATATAGCACAGCGGGTATGGCAATGATAATTATAATCACCCGCCAAGTGTTTTCTATAAAAACACAAATGCACACCAACATAGTTATAATCAAAAACATAAAATTACGCAGAATAGTGCACCGGGCATTTTCAAAGTGCAGATGAGGTGAGCCGCCTCATCTATAAGGCTTCGCCTTATTCGTCACAAGAGCCGGTGTAGCCAAAGGCCCACTAACCCCAGCGGATTTTATTGGCTACACCAGCTATATATAAGCCAGGTACTACTCAGCACCATCTTTCGCATATGCGGATTCCTTCATAACCGCTTGACAGAGCGGAAAATTAGAAAAGAGGTTGACTGTACACCCCTTCCTCAATAGCCGCGCCCTACCCACAGCCTGCTCAAGCTCAGATTCTATCATATAAAACTGAATCGCCCGCAGTCTCTCGTCGTTGTAGGTAGAAAAACGATACCGGTAGCCATTGTGGGCAGCAGTAGTGTGCGGCTTCAATTTCTCCTCCCAATCAAAATCAAGGCCAATCGAGAGGGCAAAGAGCTTATATATCCACTCGGGCTGATGCGGTGTCCCGATCACGTCAATATTTTCCCCTTTCATGTGGTCGCATCCGGCGGCGTTGCCAAAGTAAAGGTCGTCCATCTTGTACTTTTTGAAGGAGATGGTGTGCTTGAACCCAGACCAACGTTTGATTTTCTTTATGATAACCGGGTCTTTGGCGATATGCGCCCGGCTCATAGACTCGCTGTAGTATTGATTTAAACTACCCTTGCACCGGTGTTAGTATTCACACTTTGTACAGGATCAAAAAGCGAGAAAAATGAGAGTAAGAAGTGGTGTTGAAAAGCTGAAAGCAGAGGAACAGGGAATAAAAAGCACGCAAAAACCTGGGGATGGAA
>WRBI01000076.1 GCA_009784625.1 Oscillospiraceae bacterium
ATGTATTCCGCTGAGACTCTTCGCTGTATGGGCGCTCATCGTCAGTACTTTGTAACGACAACGAAGAAAGACTCAAAATTCACCAAAATACGGGCGTTCAGCTTTGTGTCAACACGCCCTAGTGTAAGGGGTTATTTTTAATGGCTGACCACACGCTTTTGCGCCAAATTCCAAAGATGGACGAGTTGCTTGCCCACCCCGATATGGCCGGTATTCAGACGCCGGCTTTAGCGGCGCAGGCCGCACGTGAGGTTCTCGGGCAGCTGCGGGAATCGATTCTGGCCGGCACGTGTAAAGAAGTTCCGGACAAAGACCGGCTGGCGGCGGAAGTTTCCAAGCTGACCGCGCGGAAGAATCTGCCCAGCCTGCGCAGGGTGATCAACGCGACCGGCGTGATTTTACACACCAACCTCGGCCGCGCGCCGCTTGCTACATCTGCGCAGGATGCGGTAACCCGGGTGGCGGCCGGTTACTCCACACTTGAGTACAACCCGGAGCACGGTGGCCGGGGAGACCGCTTCAGTCATGTTTCCGGTTTGCTTACCCGCCTGACCGGCGCGGAGGATGCGCTGGTGGTCAACAACAACGCGGCGGCCGTCCTGCTGATGCTGGCGGCACTCGCGAAAGGCCGGGAAGTGATCGTTTCCCGCGGGGAGCTGGTCGAGATCGGCGGGTCTTTCCGCATCCCGGAGGTGATGGAGCAATCCGGCTGTACTTTGCGCGAGGTGGGCGCAACCAACCGCACCCGGATGTCCGACTACCAAAAGGCGATCGGTGAGCACACCGGCGCCCTGCTCAAAGCGCACACCAGCAACTACAAAATCCTGGGGTTTACGCAGGAGGTCAAACCGGCCGAGCTGGCCACGCTGGCCGCTGAGCACGACCTGCCCTTCCTCTACGATTTGGGCAGCGGGTCGATGATCAACCTCGGCCTGCCGGACGAGCCAAGCGTAGATGCCTGCATATCGGCCGGGGCGGATGTGGTCTGCTTTAGCGGGGACAAGCTTCTGGGCGGCCCGCAAGCCGGGATCATCGTGGGCAAAAAACGGTATCTTTCCGCCATGAAAAAACATCCGCTGGCCAGGGCTTTGCGAATTGATAAGTTGACGCTGGCCGCGCTTGAGGCCACATTGCGGCTTTATCTCGACCCTGACCTGGCCCGCCGGGAGATCCCTACCCTGCGGATGTTGTTTGCACCCCTCGAAAGCTTGCGGGAGGCCGCCGAGAAGCTGGTCGGGCTGCTCGTGCCGGCTGGCGATCAAGTCGCCCTGCTTGAAGATGAGGGACAGGTGGGGGGCGGCAGTGCGCCGACCCAGACCCTGCCCGGCTGGGTGGTGGCGGTCAATCCCCGCGACATCTCAGTCGACGCGCTTGAGCGCCGGTTGCGCGGCGTCAATCCTGCCATTGTCGCGCGAATCGCAAAAGACCGGCTGATTATCGACCCGCGCGCGGTGGATGAATCTGACTACGGCTACATCGCCGGGCGGTTATTAGCGGCGCTGACAGGGGAGGGCGAGGGATGAGCGGGATTATCATCGGCACAGCCGGGCATGTTGACCACGGCAAGACATCGCTGATCAAAGCGCTGACCGGGATCGACACCGACCGCCTGAAAGAAGAAAAAAAGCGGGGGATCACCATCGAGCTGGGGTTCGCCCACCTGCCGCTGCGAAATGGAGAAACCGCCGGGATTGTGGATGTGCCCGGTCACGAAAAGTTTATCGCCAACATGCTGGCCGGGGCGGGCGGGATCGACCTTGCCCTGCTGATTGTGGCCGCCGATGACGGGGTAATGCCCCAAACGCGCGAACATCTGGGCATCCTGCGGTTGCTGGGGATCAAAGCCGGGGTGGTCGCCATCACCAAAGCCGATCTGGTCGAGCCTGAGTGGGTCGAGATGGTGGCCGAAGACATCCGTGCGCTGGCGGCCGGGACATTCTTGGAAGACGCGCCCATCCAGCCGGTTTCCGCCTATACCGGACAAGGGCTGGAAGAACTGCGCACGCTCATTGAAGAGATGGCTGAAAAAGCGCAAAACAAAAAGACATCCGGGGTCTTTCGCGTGCCGGTTGACCGGGTCTTTTCGGTGGACGGCTTTGGCACAGTCATCACCGGCACCATGATCGAGGGGGAACTGCGCGAGGGGGATGAGGTCGAAGTTTACCCGACCGGCATCCGCACCCGGGTGCGCAACTTGCAAGTCCACGCAAAGGGCGCGGCGCAGACCCACGCCGGACAGCGGACAGCGGTCAATCTGGCCTCCCTCAAGCGGGAAGACGTCGGCCGCGGGGATACGCTGGCTACCCCCGGCAGTATGGCAAACACCATGATGCTGGACGTAAAGCTGCAAATCCTGCCGGACAGCGGGCGGGTGATCGAAAGCGGGTCGCGGCTCCACTTTTACCACGGCGCGCGGGAATCCCTCTGCAAACTGGTGCTGTTAGAAGCTGACCGGTTACTGCCCGGTGAGGAGGGCTATGCGCAGCTGCGCTTTACCGAAGAAGTCGCGGCCAAAAAGGAAGACCGCTTTGTCCTGCGGTTTTATTCGCCCCTTGAGACGGTGGGCGGCGGCGTTGTGCTCAACCCCAACCCCAAACGCTGGCGGCGGGGGAGCGGGGATATCCTCGAAGCACTCTCTATCCGTGAGGGCGGCAGTCTGGCTGAAAATCTTTTACAGGCAATCGCTGAGGGGTCGCCCCAGCTCGTGCCGCTCTCAGACGCAGGGCGGCTGCTTGGGCTTTCAAGCCAGACGGTTGCCGCTGAGCTGGCCGATCTCGAAAAGCGCGGCGAAATCCTGATGGTCGGCGAAAAGGCAGCCATTGACGCGCGGTACAAAACAAAACTTGAAAAGAATTTGCGGCATATCCTGGCCGAATATCACCGTGAGAACCCGCTGCAAGAGGGACTGCGGCGGGAGGAGTTGCGCGGACGGCTGCTCCCCGGCCGGGATACCGCCACTGCCGACCGCCTGCTGGATGCGCTGGCGGCCGCGGGTGTATTTATACTCAAAGGGCAAAAGGCCGCTTTGCCCGACTTTGAGCCGAAGGGCAGTGAGAGCGACCAAAAGCTGACTGAGCGGATCGAGACTTTGTTCAAAGAGGGCGGATACGCCCCGCCCTCATTCGATGAGGTTTACGCCCTTTATCCCAGCCCCAAAGAGAAGAACGCGGCTAAAAAAGTGTTGGACGCTCTGCTGGCAAAGGGCAGTCTGGTTCTGGTCAGCCCGCAGATTGCCTTTCACGGCGAGATTTTTGCCGCCGCCCAAACGGAGGTGGTCGCGTTTATCGAAAAGGAGGGCGAGATCACGCTGGCGCAGATGCGGGATATTTCGGGGTCTTCGCGCAAGTTCGCGCTGGCTTTGCTTGAGCACTTTGACCGCCATGGCCTGACCAAAAAAATTGGGGATGCCCGGGTGCTTGCCAAAAAAGCGGGCCGGTGAAACTTGTATTCCCCGGCAATAGGTGCTATAATGATGGCTGGAAATCTCCAGCCACTACACGGGAGTAGATGGGTGCTGGTGTGCCCTCTGGTCTTCAAAACCAGTAATAGCGGCTAATCCCGCTTAGGTGAGTTCGATTCTCACATACTCCCGCCATCCAAGATACCGTCGGCGTGCGCCCATACAGCTGCCGCCGACACAGCGGCGAGCCGCCGTGGCCAAAAACGCGTTCTCACTTTGTGGGAACGCGTTTTGTTTGGAGCTCGTCACAAGATTTTGCCGGCTGGAATTTCTAGAAGAACGTCAAAGGGGACGCCGCAAGCAGCGCAATCAATAACATTGGGATGTTTTCAGGGAAAGGGTAAATATCCATCGCCTTGCTGCACGCGAAGCGCCAATACACCTCCAGTATCGGCCGCGGCAAATTCATACATTGCGTAAGCCTGTCCTTGCAGTATAAAATCAGCCCCTTCGCCCTCGATTCACCGAGGGTTTTTGAAACCCTCTTATACGAGTAGCCTCTGCACTGATACAATGCCAACGCCCGGAACTCATAAAATGGAAGCAGCGCGATATATTCAGACAACGCTTTTATCTGTACTTTGCGCAGCCGGATCGTTACAAAAGGGTCATAAACTTCCCGCTCAAACTCATCTATCAGCTTGTCGCGTTCGGCTTTCGTGTCGCCGCCAAACACGCGCTCAAACACCTGCCGCTTGTTAACTCTGGACATAGTACACCCCTCAGGCTTTATATAGTATATTTTAAGCCATACAAAGTAAAATGTCTATATATAGTCTAATTGAGACTTGCAACAGGCGATCAACTCTCTTTATATAGCCTAATATTAACTATATAAAGTCTGGTGGAGGATCGACCTATGGACACGAGAGAGGCTGTGCAAAATAGAATCATTGAGTTGTGTACTGCAAAACGGTGGCCGATCAATGCGGTCGCAAACTATTCGGGAGTGCCACCGTCTACAATGAAAAATATTGTGGGTGGGCAAAGCAAAAATCCCGGCATTGTGACGATCAAGAAGATATGCGACGGCTTGGAAATCAGCCTGACAGAATTTTTCGACACCGACACATTCAGAAATCTAGAGCAGGAAATCAAATAAAGAGGCGAGGATTTTTATCCTCGCCTTTTGCCATATCATACGCGCGGCGGTCAGCGCCTGCTTGCCAGTTTCGCTTCGGCAATCTCCGCCGCCAGGCCGACCAGCTCTTCGCAGGGCCTTGGGAGGCCGGCGTCCTCCGCCATTTTTAACAGGAGGGTGCAGTTGTTTGTCTTGTACTTTTCGCTGAACTGCGCCTCCAGCCCGCGCAGCATTTCGTAATAATCGGCTTTTGTCTGTTTGTCGGTTGATGTACAGCCCTCTTTCAGGCCCATCACCAGGAACATGCCGCTCAGCGCGCCACAGACCTCGCGCATCTGGGCAAATCCCCCGCCAAACGGTGAGGATAGCATGAGTGCCTGCTCTTTGTCCATCCCGAGCTCGTCCGCAAACACGGCGAACACAGACTGCGCTCAGTTATAACCCTCCGCGAACATTTTAGAAGCTTTCTCCCGCGCGCTTGCCACTGACAATCACTCTCCCCGTTGTTTTTACATAAAACAAAACAGCTGCCAGCCCACTGCAACCGCAGCCGGCCAACAGCTGTTCACGTTTTTTGACACAGGCGTTTTGGGGCTTTGTAATCAACTGTTTGCCTTAATTATACTCCCATATATCGCCCGCGTCAAGTTTTGATACCGGTTTTTACGCAACCGAAAAGGACACATCATCTATATTCAGTGACTGGTTGCCCTGCGCGGTGACCGTGAAAGTTATGATCGCGGCGGTCGCGTTTGCGGGTGCGGCGCTTGTAATGGCTCTGTAGTAGGCGAATTCCCGGTCACTGTCTGAAATGTCTTGCCTTTCTACCGTGATGACTGCGCCGACTTCATTGCCGGTGGGAGTTACGAACGTTACGGTGGCGGTAACCCCGACCTGCGCACCCTGCGCGTGTGCAAAGAACGAGAACTCGTAAAAGCACCCGCCGCTCACCGGCGCGATGGTCTGGGATAAATCCGCGCCATCCAAAAGGTTGACGGAGGAAAGGCCTGAGTGCACCCGCCCTTGGGCGGTATCCTGGGAGACCAGGCCGGGTGTGGTCGTTGTCCAGCCGGTTGGGACGCCGTTGCTTTCGAACTCTTCCATCCCGCCGTTTACCACTTGTTCGCCAAGTGAAGGGCAGGCGCAAACGCCGGCCGGGCCTTGCGGACCCTGCGGGCCGGGAGGGCCTTGAGGGCCGGTTGCGCCGGTTTGGCCCTGCGGGCCGGGAGGGCCTTGGGGACCGGTTGCGCCGGTTTCACCCTGCGGGCCGGGAGGGCCTTGAGGGCCAGTCGCGCCGGTTGCGCCTTGCGGGCCGGGAGGGCCTTGGGGGCCGGTTGCGCCGGTTTGGCCCTGCGGGCCGGGAGGGCCTTGAGGGCCGGTTGCGCCGGTTTCACCCTGCGGGCCGGGAGGGCCTTGGGGGCCA
>WRBI01000077.1 GCA_009784625.1 Oscillospiraceae bacterium
TCGCAAACCTCAAGTACCGCAGTGTCAGGGACAGGGCCAGAATGCTGATTAGCATTGCCCACCCTGATTTCCGCGACCAACTCAAACTCGCTTTCCAACAACGTTTTAGGTCTGAGGTTTAATATTGAAACAGGGGGCGCTTCGCCCCCGCTTACCCAAGTTTAGCAAAGCGTGTCCGCGCAAATCATTATTCAAATTATAGCAAAGTGAATTTGCGCATATTATTATCTAATTTTTAACAAAGAGGAGGAGTTTTTATGGACTTCGTTCTGAAGAAAGAACACGAGGTCGCGCGGCAGTTGTTCCGCGAGTTCGCCGAAAAGGAAGTCTACCCGCTGGCACAGGAAATCGACGAGCAGGAGCGGTTTCCGACCGAGACGGTAGAAAAGATGGCCCGCTACGGCTTTATGGGGATTCCGTTCAAGAGGGAGCACGGCGGGCAGGGATGTGACGCGCTGACTTACTCAATTTGCGTTGAGGAGCTCAGCCGGGTTTGCGCCACCACCGGCGTTATTGTCTCAGCCCACACTTCACTGGGCTGTGAGCCGATTCGCGCCCACGGCACACCCGAGCAGATTGAAAAGTATCTCGTACCGCTGGCACAGGGCAAGCACATCGGCGCGTTTGGGCTGACTGAACCGAACGCGGGTACCGACGCCGCCGGCCAACAGACCAAAGCGGTTTTGGACGGTGACAACTATATCCTTAATGGCACAAAAGTATTTATCACAAACGGCGGGGAGGCCGACACTTACGTTATTTTCGCGATGACGGATAAGAGCAAAGGCACGCGGGGAATCACCGCATTCATCGTCGAAAAAGATTTCCCCGGCTTTAAAATCGGGAACAAGGAACTCAAGCTTGGCATCCGCGGCTCGGCCACCACCGAGCTGATCTTTGAAGACTGTGTTGTACCCAAAGAAAACATGCTGGGCAAAGAGGGCAAGGGCTTTGGCGTGGCCATGAAAACACTGGACGGCGGCCGGATCGGCATCGCATCCCAGGCACTTGGGATCGCGCAGGGCGCACTGGACATTACCGTCAAGTATGTCAAAGAGCGCAAACAGTTTGGCAAGTCGATCTCATCTTTTCAGAATACCCAATTCCAGCTGGCCGACATGAAAGCGCGGGTGGACGCTTCCCGGCTGCTGGTTTACCGCGCGGCCTGCTACAAGGACGCCGGGCTCCCTTACAGCGCCGAGTCGGCTATGGCCAAATTGTTCGCGGCTGAAACCGCAATGGCGGTAACCACCAAATGCGTACAACTTTACGGCGGTTACGGTTACACCCGCGACTACCCCATCGAGCGGATGATGCGGGACGCGAAGATCACCGAAATCTACGAAGGTACAAGCGAAGTGCAGCGGATGGTCATCGCCGCCTCTTTGCTGAAATAGGGGGGCTGGATTATGAATATCATTGTATGCGCAAAGCAAGTGCCAAACACCCAGGAGGTCAAGCTGGACCAGACCACCGGCCGTCTGATGCGTGAGGGCGTTCCCAGCATCATGAACCCGGACGACAAGGCCGGCCTTGAGGCCGCCCTTCAGCTCAAAGACAAGTGTGGAGCGAAAGTCACCCTGCTGACCATGGGGCCGCCCCAGGCGGTCGAAATTTTGCGCGAAGGGCTGGCTATGGGTGCGGATGAAGTGCTTCTGCTCAGCGACAAGGCGTTTGGCGGTTCGGATACATTGGCGACCTCCTCCATCATCGCGGCGGCTATCCGCAAGATGGATTATGACCTGATCATCACCGGCAGGCAGGCCATCGACGGGGACACAGCTCAAGTCGGCCCACAAATCGCCGAGCACCTCGGCCTTGTCAACATCAGCTATGCCGAAGAACTTGAGATCGCGGACGATCACATCATCGTTAAGCGCCAGTATGAGGACCGATACCACAAGATCAAGGCCAAGCTGCCGGTTGTTATCACCGCGCTGGCCGAGCTGGCCACCCCGCGTTATATGACCCCCGGCGGGATTTTCGACGCTTACCGCACCGGCCAGGTCACTACATGGGGCAGGGCCGACATTGAAGTGGACGACGCGAAAATTGGCCTGACCGGCTCGCCCACCCGGGTCTTCCGCTCGTTTACCAAAGACCTCAAAGGCAAAGGCCAGATCGTCAATGTGGATACAAACGAGTCGGTTGAGTTCCTGCTTGAAAAGTTCCACGAAAAATTCATTATATAAGGCGGTGATGACCATGAACACAGCAGATTATAAAGGTCTATTTGTTTTTATCCAACAGGTTGATAAAAAGATTTCGAGCGTAAGCTACGAGCTGGTCAGTGAGGGCAGATTGCTGGCCGACGAGCTGGGTTACCAGGTAACCGCTGTCCTGCTTGGCCACGGCGTGACTGAGCTGAGCAGCCGGCTGGCCAAGTACGGCGCCGACAGGGTGATCGTGGTGGACGACCCGGCGCTGGAAACCTACCAAACCGAGCCGTACACCCGCGCGCTGACCGAAGTTGTGCTGGCTAAAAAACCGGATATCGTCCTCTTTGGCGCGACTGCGATCGGCCGCGACCTTGCGCCCCGTGTCTCGGGCAGGGTCGAGACCGGACTGACCGCCGACTGCACCAAGCTGCGGATCGACTACGCCGACCCGAAAGACACAAGCTCAGACCGCATCCTGCATATGACCCGGCCCGCTTTCGGCGGCAACATCATGGCCACCATCCTCTGCCCCAACCACCGCCCGCAGATGGCGACTGTCCGCCCCGGCGTTATGCAGAGGACGGCCGTGGACAACCCCAAAGAGGCCGAAATTGAAGCTTTCCCGGTCGCCGGGCTGGACGAGAGCATCAACATCGACATCCTCGAAATCGTCAAGAAGACCTCTGCCAAAATGGATATTCAAGACGCGAAAATCCTGGTCTCGGGCGGCCGCGGGATTGGCGCACCCGAAAACTTCAAAGTGCTCGAAGAACTGGCCAACGCGCTGGGTGGTACGATCTCATCCTCCCGCGCCAACGTAGACGCCGGGTGGATCGAAAAGGATCGTCAGGTCGGTCAGACCGGCAAGACGGTGCGCCCGGATATGTACATTGCCTGCGGAATTTCGGGCGCGATCCAGCATCTGGCCGGGATGGAGGAATCTGAAATCATCGTGGCCATCAACAAAGACCCCTCTGCCCCCATCTTTGAAGTGGCCGATTATGGGGTGGTCGGCGACTGTATGAAGGTTGTCCCACGCCTGACCGAAGAGCTCAAAAAGCTGGCGGCCGAAAAAGTAAACTAAGCGGCCACACAAAAACATCCCCGCGCCTTTTTAAGCGCGGGGATGTTTGGTGTTGATCTGCTTTATTTTCCTTGGAAAGGGTTGGCCGGACGCTTTTCCAGCATGGCGGACATGGCCTCCCGCTGATCTTCGGTCTCAAAACAGGTCGAGAATCGATCAGCCTCAAGGATAAGTGCCTCGTCGATGTCCAGCAAAAGGCCGTCGGTCAATGCGGTTTTGGTGGCCGAAACTGCAATCGGGCCGTTGTTTGCGATAGCGGTGGCGATCTTGCGTGCCTCCTCCATCAATTCCCCCGCCGGGAAAACTTGATTGACCAGGCCGATTTCCAGCGCTTGGGGGGCTTTGATTCTGGCTGCGGTGTAAAGCAGCTGCTTTGCCCAGCCCTCACCGATCAGGCGAGCCAGCCGCTGGGTGCCTCCAAAACCGGCGGTGATTCCAAGGGCGACCTCGGGCTGGCCAAAGACGGCGTTTTCGGAACAGATCCGAAAGTCACAGGCAATGGCCAGCTCACAGCCGCCGCCCAGCGCAAACCCGTTGACCGCCGCGATCACCGGAATCGGCAGCCGCTCAAGCGCGCGGAAAACGCCGTTCCCAAAGGCGCTGAACTCTTTGGCCTGCGCTTTTGTCATACTGCGCATCGCGGCGATATCCGCCCCGGCTACGAATGCCTTTTCGCCCCCGCCGGTGACGATCACACAGCGCACACCCGAATCGATCCCCTCAATCACCCGCTTCAGCTCTTCAAGGGTTTCGCGGTTGAGCGCGTTCAGCGCTTTGGGGCGGTCGACGGTAATGGTCAGAATCGTGTCTTTTAGCTCAGTTCTTATGTTGTTCACCCGATATTGTCCTCCTTATCCTTGCGCGGCCAGGTTTTCTACAATGGTCGAGACGCCCATCCCGCCGCCTACGCAGAGGGTGGCCAGCCCCAGCTTTCCGCCCCGCGCGGCCAGCTCGTGGATGAGTGTGACCAGAATCCGGCAGCCGGATGCGCCGACCGGATGGCCGAGGGCGATCGCCCCGCCGTTGACATTCAGCTTTTCGCTCGGGATGCCCAGCTCTTTACCGACCGCCAGCGCTTGCGCCGCAAATGCCTCGTTGGCTTCGATCAGGTCGAGATCACTCATACTCAGGCCGGTACGGGAGAATAGCTTGCGGGTGCTCTCAATTGGGCCAGTTCCCATGACGGCGGGATCAACACCGGCAGCCGCGCCGCCCACAAAACGGGCCATCGGTTTGACGCCCAGCTCTTTGGCTTTGTCCGCGCTCATGACCAGGATGGCCGCCGCCCCGTCGTTGATACCGGACGCGTTGGCCGCTGTGACTGTTCCATCCGGCTTAAAAGCGGGCCGGAGCTTCTCAAGCCCCTGTGCTGTAACCCCCGGCTTGGGGTATTCATCCACCGCGAAAGTGATCGTCTCTTTCTTCTGCTTAATCTCAACCGGGACGATCTCCGCCTCAAAGCGGCCGCTGATCAGCGCTTTCTCGGCCTTTTGCTGACTCCACGCGGCGAATTCGTCCTGCTCCCCGCGCGTGATGGAATATTTTTCGGCCACGTTTTCGGCGGTAATTCCCATGTGGTAGCCTGCAAACGCGTCGGACAGCGCATCTTTGATCATGGTGTCAACCAACTCACCGCCGCCCATCCGGTAGCCGTACCGAGCATTTGGCAGAGCGTATGCCGCCGCCGACATGTTCTCCATTCCGCCGGCTACCACAATGTCGGCCTGCCCGGCTACAATCATGGCGGCGGCCAGGTTGACGCTGTTTAGTCCAGATCCGCAAACGATGTTCAACGTCTGGGCGGGAACGGACACCGGCAGCCCCGCGCGGATGGCCGCCTGGCGAGCGACGTTTTGCCCCTGCGCCGCCTGTAAAATGCAACCCATCATGACCTCATCAACCTGGTCGGGGGAGATTCCGGCGCGACTGACCGCTTCTTTGATGACCAGGGCGCCCAAATCGGCGGCCGAGACCCCGGCCAGCGCGCCCCCAAACTTGCCGATCGGCGTGCGCACCGCCCCGGCCAGTACTACTTCTTTATTCATGTTTCACCTCGTTAATTCATTAAACCTCAGACCTAAAACGTTGTTGGAAAGCGAGTTTGAGTTGGTCGCGGAAATCAGGGTGGGCAATGCTAATCAGCATTCTGGCCCTGTCCCTGACACTGCGGTACTTGAGGTTTGCGA
>WRBI01000078.1 GCA_009784625.1 Oscillospiraceae bacterium
CGCAAAAGATCCCGCAGAGTGGCGGTCAGCTTGTGCGGCGCCTCATAAAATACCATGGTGCGCGATTCAAGCTTGATCGCGGCCAGATGTTTTTCGCGGCTGTTTTTTTTAACGCTGAGAAACCCCTCAAACGCGAACCGCCCGCAGACAAGCCCGGAAAGCGCAAGCCCGGTGACCGCCGCGCTCGGCCCGGGAACAGCCGCCACCTCAATACCCGCCTCGCCAGCCAGTGCGACCAGCTCTTGTCCGGGATCGGAGACGCAGGGCATTCCCGCGTCAGAGCAAAGGGCACAGGACTCACCGGCTTTCAGCCGCGCCAGAATTTTCGCGCCGGCCGCCGCCTTATTGTGCTCGTGGTAACTGATCAGCGGCTTTTTAATGCCCAAATGATTGAGCAGGCGAAGCGTGACCCGGGTGTCCTCAGCGGCAATCAGGTCGACCAAGGCCAAGGTCTCGGCGCCGCGCGGGCTGAGATCACCCAGGTTGCCGATCGGGGTACCGACCAGATATAACTTGCCGCTCATGGGTTAATCTCCCCTCACCTCAATCGGATATTCGGTCAGATGCCCATGCTCATGCAGAAAGATGGGCGCTTCGACTTGCAAAAAAGGCTTGGAACCCAGCTTCCCTTCACACAGGACAAGGGAGGGCGGGCTGTTCGGGTTTTTGTGGACGAACCGAAGCCGCTTGGGCTCAATCCCGTTTGCTCGCATCTTTTCGAGCAGGTCACACAGCCGCTCAGGCAGGTAGCTGACGCAGAGCCGGCCGCCGTGGCGAAGAAGCCGCCGGGCGGCTATACAGACGTCATCCAGTGTGCAGGTGGTTTCGTGGCGGGCGATCCGGTCACTGTCCGCGCCGCTCATCACACCCGCGCCCACCGCGTTGTAGGGTGGGTTACAGCTGACCAGGTCAAACCCGCCTTTTGGCAGATCACCTGGCAAATCGCGCAGATCACACTCGATAATGTTCAGCCGCCCGCCCAGCCCCGAGCGCTCGACTGAGCGTCTGGCCAACTCAACTGCGCGCGGCTGGATTTCCAGCCCAAAAGCGGCAGCCGGCGGGCTTTCCCCCGCAAACCAGAGCAGCGGGATAACCCCACAGCCGGTACCGAGATCACAGGCGGTGTCAATCCTGCGGGGTGCAGAAAATTTAGCCAAAAGCAAAGCATCGGTTTGGACTTTATATGCATGATCGGTGCAAACCAGTATCCCGCCGCCGAGAGCTTCTTCGCGATAGGCCGACATTGACAACGCCCTTTCAGTTAATAGTTGACAGTGAATGTATCTCTGCGGGTTGATTTTATAGTCGACACGCTTGAAAATTTACCCAAGATTTGTGAGGATTTTTTTCGCAATGCAAAGACGGCGACGAAAGCGGGCTGACACCCGTCTGTCAAAGATGAGAACATAGTAGCGTGAAAAAAAGACCGCAAGGATGGGTCGATTTTTTAAGTGCGTTGATTATAAATAACGCCCGCGCAACGGACTCCATTGCTGTCAACTGACAAAAGCAAAGCCCTGTCCGATAGCGGAACAGGGCTTGTTGAAATTGACAAAGCATACATTACGCCGGATCCGCTTGTCCCGAAATGACGTCGCGATACCATTTAAGCGCGCCTATGTAGGCTTCGTAAACATCGCTGGGGGTCAGGTCATTGACAATCAACGAGCGCGAAACCGACTTGAAGTCAGCGGCCTCGTAATTTTGAATAAAGTTATAAATTTGCCCGAACTCGCCTTTGCCCTCAAGCAGGGCATCGCGAATCTCGTCGGTCACATGCAGCATAGCCAGCGCGTTCTTCATCGGCAACTCAAGGATAACGTCGAGCACCGAGAACAGCCCCATCAAGAACAGGCTCTGGGACTTATCTTCCATCTTAAACTTGACGGCCAGATTTTCAGCAAAGCGGGCGCGCACCAGTGAAAGCCGGGTGAGCTCATCCGGCCGGTCTGAGCCCAACAGCTTGGAAACAGCGGTGGTCACCCACTTGCTGACTTCTTTTTCGCCGAGCAGCGCAATGGCGTGGCTGATGCTGTTAACCTTTTGGCGCAGGCCAAGCGCGGGTGAATTGATCATCCGCATAAGGCTGACCGACAAAGCGGTGTCCCGCTGAACAATGGACGAAACTTCAGAAAATTCAAAACTGTCTTCGCGCACAAGGTTCATCAGCTTGATCAAGTTGAACTTAAGCGGGTTGACATTGTGTGCGCCCTTGGTGATCGGGGTGCGGTAAAACCGGCCCTCAAACAAGGTCGGATCCTGCTTGCGCAGCTCTTCGTAATGTTCTTGGGTATCAACATCTGTCATAGCGACAGCCAGAGAATTGTAGTCTTTGCGCACCAGTGCATACATGACCTGCCACTCGACTTTGTGCATCAGCTTGTGGTTAAAGAAAGCATAGTCGCACAAGCCGGCCACCGGGCCATACTGGTCAACCCGGGCAATATCCTGCATAGCAAAGCGGAAACCTTTGCTTTTGAGCTTGGAAATGCAGGACAAGTAAGGCTCCTCAGCTTTGACGTCGGAACGAATGACAAAGATGACGTTTTCAGGAGGCACCTTGCACTGATCGTCCAAATTGGCGAGCAAAGAAAGCCCGCTGATCGGCACAAAGATCGGCAAACCCATCGTAAAAGCGTCAATCCCCACAGCGTTTAGGGTAGCGAGCAACGGGGAAAGGGCAACGCCATCAAACTCTCTTTCGGTTTGGTTGGCGTGCAATAAGCTGTTACCTTCCTGAAATTGGAAAAAATAACCGCACACAGCCATATCCTTATCGAAAAATGGCACCGGGATAATGAGTATATCCATTGGTACCCCTCCTTCTCTTCACTCTACTTAATCTCTATTTACAGCGATATAACAGTAGTATACAACAAAAAACGCAAAAACACCATAGGCTTTTGCGTTTTTTTGTATTTTTTATTCTTACCAAAAAATTGGTCGGGCCACAAAGCGCGCATTGCAAAGGCCGGGCTCGGTCTGGCGAGAGGTAAAACACGGACAAACCGGAGAGTCAAACATAGATATTTATCCACACACCCGCACGCGCAGCGGGATATCCAACCGGTCTGCAATTTCCCGGCACCGCGCGATCTCGCCGGGGGTGAGCACGTCTACCACTGAAAAGACTACCTGCGGGATAAACTCTTTACAGCCGGCCGCAAAGAGCAGAACCGCGTCAAATGAATCCGGGCCAAAACTGGGCTTGCAAAGTTGGTAATATTTGTCCTTATCGGGCGCGTTTAAGCTGATCGAAATGACGTCGGCCAGCCCGGCCAACAAGGGCGGGGTCGATTTTTGGTTGATCAAATCACCCAGGCCGTTTGTGTTGATCCGCACAGGCGGGGCGTCCGGCCGGCCGCGCAGATAGCGGCAGACTTCAATCATATTCTCAAAGGCGCAAAAGGGCTCGCCAAATCCGCAAAACACAACCTGGTCGCAATTGGCAAGCGGGATGTTCACAAGCCCTTCAATCACTTGGCCGGCGGTCGGCTCACTTTCCAGCCAGAGATTGTCTGAGCTGCCGACACTCTGGGCGCGATCCCGGATACAAAAACTGCAAGCACAGGGGCATCGGTTGGTTAAGTTCAGGTAAAGACCGGTTCCATACCGGTAAATCACATTGGTCATCTACTGGTTTGTCCCCAATCCCAAGCGATTTCTGACCTTCATTCGTTCAAAGGCAGAGGCAAGTATCAGGAACATAACGGCGCTGACGCAGGATTGGAACAAATCGCCGACAACGCCGGCCAGGGGCGCTTGCCAGCTGCCAAAAACAAGGACAGCGTAAAGGTAATAACCGACAACGGTGATGGCTGCCCCGATAAACAGGGCAACGATATTGCGGGTGCAGATCATTTTGCCTTTGGATGTAAAAGAAGCGGCAATCAGCGGCTTGATGATCATGGTGGCCGGCGCCCAAATGAGCGTTCCGGTTACAACATTGGCCATTCCGCCGCCAATTGAAGCGGCGGCCAAGGCGTAGGGCTTGGGTAAAAGCACGGCGGCCAGGTATATAATCGCATCACCAACATGAATCATGCCGCCCTGAAGCCCCCACGGAACCCGAAACACGACAATAAAAAGGGTGATGGTCGCCGCGAAGAGGGCGGCGACTGCGAGGTTGCGCACATGGTTTTGTTGTTCACTCATTGCTAGATTCCTCCATGGATGTATTGTGATTCTATCTGAACGCCGGCTAAGCGGCAACGTCAGCCGGGGATGTTCAAAAGATGCAAATAAGGCTCAAAAGCAACGCCCTCACGCGGGTCGGCTCTTTCGCTGAGCGAGCGGGCGATCGCTTTTTCAAACAACTGGCCGACCAGGCGCAACGAGACTTCAACATCCTCACCGCGCAAAATTCCAGCGGTCAGGATGGCGGTGAGGATATCCCCTGTACCCGAGTAACTGCCGCCGATTTTACGGTTGGAAACGCAGACCCGGCGATCATCCCGCAAAATGTACGCGATGTTGCAAATCTCGCCCGGATCCCCTTGGATGCCGGTGATCACCGCGGTGGCCGGGCCGATCTCGCAGAGCCTTCCGGCAATTTCCCAGATCAGCGGGCTCTGCGCATCCACCTCACCCGGATAATCTACCCCGGCCAACAAACAAGCCTCGGTTAAATTGGGTGTGATCAAGTCAGCCTTGGCTGCGAGGCTGCGAAATGCCTGACACATCCGCTCGTCAAAGACAGAGTAAAGGCTGCCTTCATCCCCCATAACCGGGTCAACCACAACCAAAGAGCCGGAAGACTTCGCGTAATCAATAAACGACCCGGCCAGCCCGGCCTGTTCGGCGTCCATTAAAAAACCGGTAGAGACCGCGTCAAATCGCAGCCCCTGTTTCCTCCACTCGGAAATGGAAGAGGCCAGCTGTTCGGAAAGGGAAACACACGCAAAGCTGTCAAACCCGGTCTGATTGCTAAGAACGGCGGTTGGCAGCGGACAAGCCTGAACCCCCATAGCCGAAAGCACAGGGATAGCCGCGGTTAAAGAACACCGCCCAATCCCCGAAATGTCCTGAATGGTGGCCACACGTGGTAGAGACATATGATCACTCCAAATAATAAATATCATGCGCAGGGCTGTGTATGGCTTGGGCTTGCATTTTTGATTTCAATGTGTCTTCGTTGTCCTTGCGTTTCGGGCATTGCGGACTTTTTATCGGTATCTCCGATGTGCTTCACTTTGGCCGTGCGGGGCTTGGATGTGTCTTCGATGCCCCTGCCTTTCGGGCTTAAGGGCTTTTATCGGAATCTCCGATGGAATTGGAATGGGCGCTACCCGCCCCATACCCCGGGGTTACTTTGGCCTCGGCCCCAAAGTAACCAAAACGCCGCTTAAGGGGGGCGGCACCCTGTGCCTTATCCCCCTTAAG
>WRBI01000079.1 GCA_009784625.1 Oscillospiraceae bacterium
AAAGTACGCTCAGAAAAAATCTCCACCCTCTCCCTTCGGGAGTTCTTGACAATGCTTCCGTCACAGTTCTTTTGCTTATCTTGTAGACAATCTAAATTTGTCCTTGACATGGGGTACACTTTAATTGTCAACTGTCATTAGCCAATCTCACTCATTTTGACCGCGCGGCTTTCTTTGTGAGAAAGCGCACAGGCCATTGCGATCAAAACCGATTGCAGGCCGTCTTCGATTCCGACCGGGACAGGGGTGTCGTTTTCTATGGCGGTTACAAAGTCGCGGGCTTCTTGCACGTAGGCGTCCATATACCGCTCTAAGAAGAAGTGGAGCGGCTTTTCGCCGGTTACCCCGTCCTCTGTGCTGATCACAGCGGTGGAGGGCGCGTCGTTCCCGATTGAAACCATCCCTTTACTGCCGAAAACCTCGACCCGCTGGTCGTAGCCGTAAGCCGCTTTGCGCGAGTTTTCGATGATGGCGATCACGCTGTTTTTCATGGTCAGGGTGATGACGGCGGTGTCGATGTCCCCGGCCTGACCGATGGCCGGGTCAACTTTGTTGGCCGCGCGCACAAAGACTTCATCCACTTCCGAGCCGGTGAGATACCGCAGCATATCAAAATCGTGGATGGTCATATCCATAAACAGCCCGCCGGATACTTTGATATATTCGATCGGCGGGGGGCCGGGGTCGCGGGAGGTGATGCGCACGATGTGTTGCTCACCGACTTTGCCCTGCTCAACCGCGGCTCTGGCCGCTTTAAAGTTGTGGTCAAACCGGCGGTTAAAGCCGACCAGATATTTGATATTTGGCGAAGCGGCCAGCGCTTTTTTGACCGCGAGAATTTCATCCAATTTTTGGGATACCGGCTTTTCGCAGAAGACGTGTTTGCCGGCGGCGATTGCCTCAAGAGAGATGTCCGCGTGTGTGTCGGTGGGCGAGCAGATGAGGACCCCATCGATTGCGGGGTCGGCGATGATTTCTTTGTAGTCTTTCACGCACTTGTCAACACCCAGCTGCGCCGCCCACTTTTCGATTTCCGGCGACATAAACGGGTCGGCCAGTGTCTTGACGGCGGCGGCCGCCATCCTTGAAATGCTTTCGGCGTGTACCCGGCCAATCCGCCCGGCCCCGATAATGCCCAATTGTTTCATTTGCTTTGCACTCCCCTTTTCTTACTACCCACAATTGTACATCTACATCGATCAATTGTCAATCGCGCCGCTCAGGCGAAAGTTCCCGGCCATTTCCCTTTTTCGCCGTTTACTTGCGGGAATACTTATGGTATATTTAAATCAGTGGACAATGGACAGTTGACAGTTGACAGTGAATGTATCGCTTCGCGATGATTTTAAATAATTGTCCGCTTCGCGGACTCCATAACTGTCAATTGTCAACTGTCAACTGTCAACTGATTCTAAGGAGGACTGAATATTATGGCAACAACACGGATGACCGTCGCTCAGGCGCTGGTTCGTTTTTTGGACAACCAGTACATCTCTTTCGACGGAGTAGAGGATAAGTTTGTTGAGGGGATTTTCACCATCTTTGGCCACGGGATCGCGGTCGGTCTTGGGCAGGCGCTGGATGAAAACCCCGGCGGGCTGAAAGTCTTTCAGGGCCGCAACGAACAGGGGATGTGCCATCTGGCCTTGGGATATTCCAAACAGTTAAACCGCCGGAAGATTATCGCCTGCACCTCGTCGGTCGGACCGGGGGCGGCCAATATGGTGACCGCGGCGGCCACCGCCACCGTCAACAATATCCCGCTTTTGCTTTTTCCGTCCGATACTTTTGCCAGCCGCCAGCCCGACCCGGTGCTGCAGCAGCTTGAGCGGCCGGACAACCTGTCCATCACCACAAACGACGCGTTCATCCCGGTCTGTAAATACTGGGATCGCATCCTGCGCCCCGAACACCTGATGACCGCTATGCTTAACGCCATGCGGGTACTCACCGACCCGGCCGGAACCGGCGCGGTCTGCATTTCTTTGCATCAGGATGTACAGGGTGAAAGTTACGACTTCCCCGATTACTTTTTCGAAAAGCGGGTACATCGGGTCACCCGCCCGCTTGCCGTGGAAGAAGAGCTCGAAGAAGCCGCGGCCGTCATCGCGGGCGCAAAACACCCGCTGGTCATTGTGGGCGGCGGGGTCAAATACGCGCAGGCCGGCAAAGTCATGGAGGATTTCTGCGAGAAGTTCGCCATCCCGTTTGGCGAAACACAGGCAGGCAAGAGCGCCTGTAAGTCCAGCCACCCCATGTGCTTGGGGGGCTTGGGTGTGACCGGTACCCTGGCCGCAAACGTCATTGCACAAAAAGCGGATGTCATCATCGCTGTGGGCACACGTCTGGGCGACTTTGCCACCAGTTCCAAGTGGCAGTTCCAAAACCCGGATGTTAAAATCGTCACCGTCAACAACAATCGCTACCATGCCGCCAAAATGGACGCGGTCACGGCGGTTGGGGACGCGAAAGTCACCCTTAAAGCGCTGGCGGAAAAACTGACCGCCAAAAGCTATAAATCCGGCTACAAAAACGAGATCACCGATGCCAAAGCCGTGTGGGCGGCCGAGATGAAAAAACTGGCCGCATACACCTACAGCGACGGCTTTGAGCCGATGATCAAAAACAACGACCCGCGCACAATCCCGCAGTTTGTTGAGCTGACCGGTTCTGTCCTGACCCAGACGGCGGCCATTGCGGCTGTTCGCGAAGTGATCGAGCCGAACGACAACATCGTCACCGCCGGGGGGTCTTTGCCCAGCTGCCTGCAAAGAATGTGGACAACCGACAAGCCGGGCGGCTACCACGCCGAGTACGGTTACTCCTGCATGGGTTACGAGATCGCAGGCGGGATTGGTGTGCGGATGGCACAGCCGGATGATGAAGTTTACATCTTTGTAGGGGACGCCTCGTTCCAGATGATGCACAGCGAGATCATGACCGCCATGCAAGAGGGGATCAAAATCAACATCCTGGTTTTCGACAACTGCGGCTTTGGCTGTATCAACAACTTGCAGATGAACAACGGGATCGGCAGTCTGGCCACCGAATTCCGTTACCGGGACGAAAACGGCAAACTGCTGGGCAACTTAATCCCGGTTGATTATGCAAAGGTTGCTGAGGGTTACGGGCTGAAAAGCTATATCGCGCGCACGGTGGATGAGCTGAAAGCCGCCATAACCGACGCCAAAAAGCAGGACCGCGCAACGCTTATCGACCTCAAAGTCATCCCCAAAACCATGAGCGACGGATACGAAAGCTGGTGGAATGTCTGCGCGGTCGAAACCGGCGGCAACGAAAAAGTACGCGCCGCACATGACGAAGTCAAGGCCGGGCGAGCTAAGGCAAGGCAATATTAAGATCAATTAACAATTAACAAATAATAATTAACAATGATGGTGTCCGCTACGCGGACGCAATTTAAAGTCATCGCGCAGCGATACATTCATTGTTAACTGTTAATTGTACATTGTTAATTAAAAAGGAGCTGTTAACCATGTTTGATCCGAAAAAAGTAAAGGTGGGCATTGCGCCCATTGGCTGGGTAAACGATGACATGCCCGATCTTGGGGCTGAAAACACATTTGAGCAGATTTTATCCGAAGCCGCGCTGGCCGGGTATGTTGGCACCGAAGTCGGCAATAAATATCCCAAAGACCCTGCCCTGCTCAAGACTTATCTTGAGCCGCGCGGGCTTGAGATCGCAAACGCGTGGTTCAGCTCGTTTTTGATCACACAGCCGTATGAAGAAGTTGAGCGGGCGTTTATCGCGCACCGCGATTATCTGCACGCGCTTGGCGCTAAGATCATTGGGCTGAGCGAGCAGGGGCACAGCATTCAGGGGCAGATGGAAACCGCCATCTTTGATTGCAAATACGTGATGAATGATGCTGAGTGGGGGCTTTTATTAACCGGGCTTAATAAGCTCGGGGCTCTTGCCCGCGAGAAAGGGATGCGCCTTACCGTGCATCATCATATGGGTACGGTTGTGCAGACCGCCGATGAAATTAACCGGTTGATGGCCGGTACTGACCCCGATCTGGTTGGGCTTTTGTATGATGTTGGGCATTTGGCCTATTGCGGCGAGGACCCGCTGGCTGTTCTTTCCAAGCACATCGGGCGGGTTTTGCATGTACATCTCAAGGACATTCGTCCGGATATTGTTGCGCGGGTTCGCGCTGAGAAGCTTAGCTTTTTACAGGGGGTTCGGATGGGGGCGTTTACTGTCCCCGGAGACGGCAGCGTTGATTTTGTTCCCATTTTCAGGGCTTTGGCGGAGTATGGGTATGCCGGGTGGCTTTTGGTTGAAGCCGAGCAGGATCCTGCGGTGGCGAATCCGTTTGTCTATGCGGTTCGCGCGCGGAAGTATATTCGCGAGGCGGCTGGGGTTTAGGGTTGCGTTTTGTGGTTTTGTCTTGCCTTTTGGGCTTAAGGACTTTAATCGGAATCTCCGATGGAAATGAAATGGGGCGCTTCGCCCCCAAACCCCCGAGTTACTCTTTTTGCTTGCCCAAAAAGAGTAACCAGAAAAAGGGCACTTAAGGGGGGCAGGGGGCACGCCCC
>WRBI01000080.1 GCA_009784625.1 Oscillospiraceae bacterium
AGCGGCCTTTTTGGTTACTTTTTTGGTCGTGGAAAAAAGTAACTCGGGGGCTTGGGGGCGAAGCGCCCCATTCTAACTCCATCGGAGATTCCGATTAAATGCCCTTAAAAGCCCGAAAGGCAAGGACATCGGAGATTCCGATAAAAGCCCTTAATGTCCGAAAGGCAAGGACATCAGAGATTCCGATTAAAAAGCCCGAAACGCACGGCAAAGCAAAACAAAAAATCAAATACTCTCCCCAACAACCCACCCGGTACAAAACGCAATCTGCAAATTAAACCCACCGGTATAAGCATCCAAATCCAAAACCTCACCGGCAAAATAAAGCCCCGAAACAACCCGCGACTCCATCCGCCCGGGATGAACCCCCTTAACACAAACCCCACCGGCAGTGACAACAGCCTCTTCAACCGGCCGCAGCTCCCGCACACGCAAAGTCAGCCCCTTGAGCAAATCCACCAACCGCCCCCGCTCCTGGCGGGTAACCTGATGCACTTTAACGGTTGGCGAAATCCCGCTGAGCAAAACCACCGGCGAGACCAGCCCGGCGGGCAGCAAACCACCAAGGCTATTGCCAAAATCCCGATTTTGCTGCTTAGAAAAATCCCGCAAAATCCGCGCATCCAACTGCTGATGGGTAAGCGCCGGCTTGAGGTCGATAAAGAGAAAGTAGTCGGAAGCTTCACCGGTAATATGCGCCGAAGCACTGAGCACAAGCGGCCCGGACACCCCGAAATGTGCAAACAACATCTCACCCATCTCTTCAAAAACCGGACGCGCATCGCCCTGACGGCGCAAACTAAGCGTGACATTTTTGAGCGAAAGCCCCATCGCCTTGGCCGGCCACTTCTCACGGGTTACAATTGGAACAAGCGACGCCCGGGTGGGAATAATGGTATGCCCGGCCTGTTCGGCAAGAATATAGCCGTCCCCGGCAGAGCCGGTACGGGGATAACTCAGCCCGCCGGTGGCAATCACCACACTGTCCGCGCGGTATTCCTGACCGGACTGCCCGGCCACCCCGGCGATTTTGCCGTCCTCGATCAGCAGGCGGGTTGCCCGTTCCTGCTTGATCTTAACGCCGGATGCGCGGGCATAGCCGACCAGTGCGCGCACGATCTCCCCGGCCTTGTCTGAAGCGGGAAAGACCCGCCCACCCCGCTCGGTTTTAAGCGGAACGCCCAGCCCCTCAAAAAAGCGGATCACATCTTGGGGTGAAAACGCGCTGAACGCGCTGTAAAGGAACCGCCCATTGGTTTTGACCGCAGCCAAAAAGGCATCTCGGTCGCAGTTGTTGGTCAGGTTACAGCGTCCTTTCCCGGTAATCCCGAGCTTAAGCGCCGGTTTGTTGCTGCGCTCCAGCAGCAGCACCCGCCTGCCGCGCTGCGCCGCCCTGCCTGCACAGATCAGCCCGGCCGGACCGCCGCCGACTACAATGACATCAACGTGATTACCCATCCGGTTCTGCTTTCTGGTAGACGTCATTTTCGTCCCAGATGGCCTCCAGGCGGGTGTAAATGGCGGATATTTCCTCCCGCTTTTCGATCCCGATGGCGACGATCAGGGCATTTGTCAAGCTCAGCGGCGCGACCAGAGAGTCGACAAAGCTGGCCATATCACTCTTGGCCACCAGGATGTAATCAGCCACCCGGCAGATGGGCGCGTCCTTCGAATCGGTGATGGCGATGACCGTTGCCCCGTTTTTCTTGGCGAATGTGGCGGCGCGGTAAGTCCGGCTGGAATAGCGCGAGAACGTGATCCCGATAAAGACGTCCCCCGGCCCGGCCCGCACAAGCTGTTCGTAGATTGCGCCGGTGCTGGATGTCTCTACGTTGTGTACATTGTCAAAGATATGGGAGAAGTAAAAATTAAGGAAGTGGGCAAGCGCGGACGCACTGCGCACCCCGATCATATAAATCCGCTTGGCCGCGATGATGGCCTTGACCGAACTCTCAAACGCGGCACGGTCTACGCTTTCCAGCGTGTTCTTGACTGCCTCCAGATCGGTTTGTATCACTTTTTGCAGTACGTCGGCGTCCCCGAGCAGATTGTTGGTGACCTCCATCCGCTGGACAGCGGTCAGCCGGTTGCGGATCATCTCCTGCAAAGCTTTTTGCAGACCGGGGTAACCCTCACATCCAATTTCGGTGGCAAAGCGCACTACGGTCGACTCGCTTACCCCAACCGTCTGCCCAAGCCGGGCGGCGGTCATGAAAGCGGCCTTGTCGTAATGGGTCAAAATATAGTTCGCGATCATCTTCTGCCCTTTTGAGAAAGAAGGCATGGTCTTGTTGATGACGCTGAGCAAATTGCTGGACATAAGCATCCTCCAGATTTCTCCGGCAATCACGCGCTGGTTGGTTTATAAAGCTATCTTAACCGCTTGGCAGAAAAATTGCAAGTGTTTTAACCGATTGTTGCAAGAATCAACCAGGCATGTCAGGAAAGTATCAGCATTGAATCCCCGAACGAGAAGAACCGGTATTTCTCTTCAACCGCCCGTTTATACGCGTTCATGGTGTTTTCATATCCCGCGAAAGCGGCCACCAGCATGATCAGGGTACTCTTTGGCAGGTGAAAGTTTGTGATCAGGCCATCCAATACCTGGAACTTGCTCTCGGAGCCCGGGTATAAGAACAGTGCGGTCGAGCCGGCGCAGGGGATGATCTTGCCGTGATCCTGGGCGATGGCTTCGAGCGTCCGGCAGGAAGTCGTACCCACTGCCACCACCCGGCCGCCTGACGCTTTGGTTTTGTTGATCATCTCCGCGGTTTCGGCGGGCAGGATGTACCGCTCGGTGTGCATGTGATGGTTCTCGATCTTCTCATCACTCACCGGCCGGAATGTGCCCAATCCCACATGCAGGGTGACAAACCCGATCCCGATACCCTTTGCGCGCAGGCGCTCAAGAAGCTCGGGGGTGAAATGCAACCCGGCGGTTGGGGCGGCGGCCGACCCGGCTTCCTTAGCGTAGACGGTCTGGTAGCGCTCTTTGTCTTCCAGCTCCTCGGTAATGTAGTGGGGCAGCGGCATATTTCCGACCTCGTCGATGACCTGGTAAATGTCACCTTCACAGGAAAAGCGAACGATCCGGTTGCCGTCATCAACCACTTCGAGAATCTCGCCGATCAGCTTGCCGCCGCCAAAAGAAAACTTTGCGCCCGGCATAGCCTTGCGGCCCGGCCGGGTGAGGATCTCCCAGACATGCTCGTCGTCCTTGCGTTCAAGCAAAAGGAACTCAATTGCCCCGCCGGTTGGAATCTTCTCGCCCAACAGCCGGGCAGGCAGTACCCGCGAGTCGTTGAGAACGAGGCAATCCCCGGGATTGAGAATGTCGGCAAGGTCGGTAAAAATGTGGTGTGCAGCCGCCCCGGAGGTGCGGCTCAGGTGCAAAAGCCGAGAGGCGTCCCGCTGGGCAAGCGGCTGCTGGGCGATCAGCTCTTCGGGCAGGTGGTAGTCGAAGTCGGATGTTTTCATGAATATGCTCCTTTTGATGTAGTCGCTGGGAAAATCGGTATCTCTGATGTTCTTGCCTTTCAGGCCTTACGAATTTTTATCGGTATCTACGATGTCCTTGCCTTTCGGCCGTTAGGATTTCGACGTGTCTCCGATGCCCTTGCCTTTCGGACTTAAGGACTTTTATCGGTATCTCCGATGGAATTGGAATGGGCGCTGCCCGCCCCATACCCCGGGGTTACTCGCTGTGTCGTCAGTAGCTGTAGGGGCGCATGACGACGGTATCTTGATGGCCTCGGCCCCAAAGTAACCAAAACGCCGCTTAAGGGGGGCGGCACCCTG
>WRBI01000081.1 GCA_009784625.1 Oscillospiraceae bacterium
GCTGATTTTAGGGATGAGCTGGATGATGGTATTGCTTTACCTGCCGGTGCTGATTGTTTCGGGTATTGTGATGGGGATGGTCACCGGCAGCCTGCTGCGGGTGGTTTTGCCGTTTTTGATTCGTTGGGGGTAGTTGTCCGTCAAATCCTGCACGGCAAAATGAATGCCCTCTGCCACACAATAAACACAATTGAGTGGTATGATGAGTTGAGGGAGGGTTAAAGATGCAGAAGATACTGATTGCCGACGATAACAGGCAAATCGTCTCGATATTGGAAGAGTACGCGAAAAAAGAGGGTTTCGCCGTCACAGCCGCCTCTGACGGCGAAGACGCACTTGCAAAAGCAGCCGCCATATCCTTTGACATAATCTTGCTCGATGTGATGATGCCCGGAAAAGATGGGTTTGCCGTCTGCCGCGAAATACGCAGGGACTCGGCTGTCCCGATTATTATGATCACTGCCCGAAGCGAAGATTTTGAACGGATTATGGGCCTTGACAACGGCGCGGATGATTACATTGTCAAGCCGTTTTCGCCAGGGGAAGTGATGGCCAGGATCAGGGCGGTCCTGCGCCGGATAAACAAAGCGGACAGTGCGTATCTTTCTCTGGGCAGTTTGACAGTGAACCTGGATGAATACATCACGCAAGTCAGCGGCGCGAACATATCCCTGACAAAAAAAGAGACCGAGCTTCTCTGGACTTTCGCGGCCAACAAGAACCGTGTGTTTACCCGCGACCAGTTGTTAAACATCATATGGGGGTACGATTATTACGGCGACAACCGCACGGTTGACTCACATATCAAGCGCCTGCGGTCGAAGCTTGACGAGGCGCCGCACCCCGACTGGGAGATCAAAACCGTTTGGGGGGTAGGCTATAAATTCGAGGTGCTGCTATGAAAAATAAAATCCTGCGCAGGCTGGTTTTATATTTCATAGCGACTTTTATTGTCTTTGGCGCCCTGATCGGTGTGCTTTTTATGGCGCTGTTTTCCCGCCACAATGTCAGCTTGCACCACGCCGAACTGGAACGGCGGGCGGTCAATATTGCGCAGACGCTGTCCGGATTTATCAGCGACAGCGCGGGGCATAGAATGGGCTTTAGGATGGGGCACGGGATGGGCGGGTTGGGGATGTTTTTGCACTATGTCGAGGATATTGCCATGAGTGATATCTGGGTTGTGGACAGAAACGCCGATCAAATTTTCCTTGGCCGTCAGCACCGCCACCGGGCGGGGATGACTTTTCAAGAACTGCCGGAAGGTTCAGAGCAGATAATCGCGGACGCCTTTAACGGCATAGTTACCTCAGACGAGAGTTTCAGCCTTTTTTGGGATCGGCCGACGATCACGGTTGCCGCACCGGTCACTCTGTCCGGCGGGTCGGTCGCCGGGGTGGTGTTGTTGCACACTGAAATCGCAGATATAAACCAGGCTGCCGACCGCGGCCTTGCCCTGCTTTTGTACAGTATGGGAATGGCGATCATCGCGTCGGTTGCGGTTGCGGTTCTGCTGTCCACCCGCTTTACAAGGCCGCTTGATAGGATGAAGGCGGCGGCGCTTGAGATCAGTCGCGGCGACTACAATGTCAAGACGCAGGTCAGGCAAAATGACGAGATCGGCGAGTTGGCCGTTGTTTTCGACGACATGACCGAAAAGCTTTCCGCGTCGTTTCGCGAGCGGGAAAAGCTGGACAAACTGCGGCAGGACTTTATCGCGAATATCTCCCACGAGCTGCGCACACCGATCACCGTAATACGCGGTTCACTTGAAGCTTTGCTGGATGGCGTCGTGTCTGACAAAGACAAAGTTGCCGAGTATCTGGGACAGATGTACGGCGAGTGCAAACACCTTGAGCGGCTTGTGGCCGACCTGCTGGATTTATCCCGGCTGCAAAACACCGATTTTGCGATTGAAATGCAGGCGCTTGACCTAAAAGACGTGGTCAAAGACGCGGCCCGAACCATGACAAAAATAGCGGAACAAAAGGACGTCTCGCTGATGTTAGACTGTGAAGACGGCGGTTTCGCGTTTACCGGCGACTATGGGCGGCTGCGCCAGATGCTGATTATCGTGGTCGACAATGCCGTAAAGTTTTCCCCTCAAGGCGGCGAGGTCGAGATCCGCCTGACAAAAGAAGGGGAGACGGCAGGCATCCGGATTCGTGACCGCGGCCAGGGGATAGACCCCGACGATCTTGCGCATATCTTTGAGCGGTTTTACAAACAGCGCTCAGAACAAAACAAGACGGGCGCCGGCCTTGGCCTGGCCATCGCCAAACAGATTGCAGACCGCCACGGAATAACCATAGACGCCGCCAATCACCCGGACGGCGGCGCCAACTTTTTATTTTTGCTGGCTTTAAATGCTCAAAAATGACAGATGAAAAACACATTTTTGTCACAAATGGCGCTTATACTGGCATTAAAGCGGTGGGTGAAGCGATCAGAGGCCGCCGAAAACTGGAAAGGGATGAATAACATGAAAAAGAAAATGATCACACTGGCAATGGCTGTAGTAATGGTATTCGGCATAAGTGTCACAGCAATGGCGAATGAGCCGGTGTACGGCTTTGGCGGATGCCAATTCGGTGACAGGGGGATGGCGGGCTATGGCCTTATGTGGGCGGAAGACGGCAGGACTTTCTTAAGCCGCGACGCGTTCGAAGACCGGGTGGACGACCTGATTGAGCAAGGCTTGATCTCCTCCGCAGACAAAGACGCCCTTATGGAAAGATATGACTGGTGTGCGGCCAACGGCGGCGGCGCACTCGGCCGCGGTTTTTGTGGCCGTGGAGCAGGCCGTGGAGGCTCCCCCCGGTTTAACCAAAGCCGCTGGGCATAGGGCAAAAGACCGCAAAGATGGGCGATCTGATAGTACTCACATAAACAAAACCCGATGAAGCAAGGTGTGGATACCTTGCTTCATCGGGTTTTGTTGTTGCGGGGCCCTGCCTATCCTCAAACCGCGTTTTAAGTTTGCGGTAATAGCTGGCCAAGCTTTTATCGCCGTCGTTGTCAAGAAACAGGCAAAACGGCAGGCTGTCGGTTTCTTTATGCTAAACAGCACAAGCGCAGCATTTTTTGTGGTTTGGGCAAGCCGTCATGCGTTTATCCTTTCCAGCGGTCAGCAGCAGCCATCGCCGTCACAGGCCGGTTCACCGCCGGTCAGCCATCCTGTTATAAACGCCGCTGCGCAGCCGACCCCGGCGTTAACTGAGATCGCGCCTGCCGGGCAGTTCAGGGCACACGCACCGCACTCCATACAGAAGTTTTTGTCGGTTACCACTGCCTTTTTCTCGATAAGCACAAATACACCGTGCGGACAGACCTCGCAGCAGCGCCCGCAGCCGGTGCATTTGTCAACCGTGTAGTTAAGTGTGGTCACGTCTTCAAGTAAACTGTACCCTATAAAGTGGACAGTTATAAATTGTCTAGCACTGTCTAAAATTCTTAATAATGGACAAGTGATTGTCTGCAAAACCCTATTTATGGACAATGAATTGTCTTGAATCCATAA
>WRBI01000082.1 GCA_009784625.1 Oscillospiraceae bacterium
ATAAGGCACAGGGTGCCGCCCCCCTTAAGCGGCGTTTTGGTTACTTTGGGGCCGAGGCCAAAGTAACCCCGGGGTTTGGGGCGGGTAGCGCCCATTCCAATTCCATCGGAGATTCCGATAAAAAGCCCTTAAAGCCCGAAAGGCAAGGAATCAAAGACACATTAAAACCCCACACGACCAAAAGTGAGACCAGTTATTTCAGATACCGTCGTCATAAGTCTTCTACAGCTACCAACGACACAGCAAGCAACCCTGGACTTGGGGGCGGAGCACCTCATTCCAAACCTATTGAAAATTCCGATAAAAGCCCTTAAATCCCGAAAGGTAAAGAAAAATCACTGCCATTCGTCAAGCGATCGACGATCAATTAGAAAGGGTGTATTCCAGTGAGTTTAGATGATCTGCGCTCTAAGATCGACGCAATTGACGCTGACCTTCTTCGTCTTTTTGAATCGCGGATGGAGGTTGTCAGCGAAATCGCCGCTTTTAAGCAGGCGGCCGGTCTCCCAATCCTTGACCGAAACCGGGAGGCAGCCAAACTCGCGGCGATTTCCGGCCAGGTTTCCCCTGCTCTTGAGGCGGATGTCCACATCCTTTACGACATCCTTTTCGAGATCAGCCGCAGTCATCAGACTGCGATCGGCGGCGGGGATTCCTCCTTTCACGCTGAGATTGCGCAGGCGCTTGAACAGACCAGCCCGCTCTTTCCGGCCAGCGCTACCGTGGCCTGTCAGGGGGTTGAGGGCGCGTATTCACAACTCGCCTGTGAGCGGATATTCAAGCGGCCGAACATCCAGTACTTCAAGACATTTGACAGCGTCTTTTCGGCCATTGAGAGCGGGTTTTGCAAGTACGGCGTATTGCCGCTTGAAAACAGCATGGCCGGTGCGGTCAACAAGATTTACTCACTTATGCAGACCCGCGACTTCAAGATCGTCAAGAGCGCGCGGCTCAAGATTGACCACAACCTGCTCGCACCAAAAGGCGTAAAGCTGGAGGATATCCGCGAAGTTTTTTCACATGAGCAGGCCATCTCACAGTGCGCCACCTTTCTTGATGGGCTGGGCCCACAGGTCAAGATCACCCGGTGTGAGAACACGGCCGCCGCCGCGCAAATGGTCTCTGCGTCCGACCGGGAGGACGTGGCCGCTATCTCCTCTCAAAACTGTGTTAAGCTTTACAGCCTCAACTGTCTGGGGCGGGATATCCAAGACCGGAGCAACAACTACACCCGGTTTATCTGCATCTCGAAAAACCTTGAGATTTACCCCGGCGCCGACCGCACAAGCATCATGATGGTACTTCCCCACAAGCCCGGCGCGCTTTACAAAGCGCTGGCCCGCTTCTACGCTTTGGGGATTAACTTGATCAAGCTGGAAAGCCGGCCGCTGGCTGACCGCGATTTTCAGTTCATGTTTTACCTCGACCTTGAAACTTCGGTCTACGCCAAAGAACTTTGCCACCTGCTGGGTGAACTGGAAGAATTCTGCGAGGAGTTCAAATATCTCGGCAGTTACATTGAGGTGATATAATGGCTGCTCAAGCAAAGTATGGGCTGCTCGGCCGCGCCCTCGGCCACAGCTATTCACCGATCATACACAAGGCACTGGGCGGCTACGATTACGGGCTCTTTCAAGTCGAGCCGGAAAACCTGCCCGCCTTTATGAAAGCGGCCGACTTTAACGGGATCAACGTCACTATGCCCTACAAGCGGGAGGTCATCCCCTACTGCAAAGAGCTCTCCCCGGCAGCGGAGCGGATTGGGAGCGTAAACGCCATCGTTCACCGGCCGGATGGCAGCCTGTTTGGCGACAACACCGACGCCACCGGTTTTCTGCGGATGATCGAGAAGCTGGGTCTGACAGTCGCGGGCAAAAAAGCGGTTGTGCTGGGCAGCGGCGGAGGCAGCCTGACCGCCAAACACATGCTGCATGATCTGGGCGCAAGCCGGGTGGTGGTGATCTCACGAAGCGGCGAAGACAACTACCAGAATTTATCCAAACACGCGGACGCAGACATCCTGATCAACGCCACCCCGGTCGGGATGTCCCCGAACACCGACCCTTCACCGGTTGACCTTTCCCAATTCCCGCGGCTTGAGGGTGTGTTTGACCTCATCTACAACCCGGCACGCACCCGGCTGCTGATGGATGCACAGGCGCGTAAAATCCCCAACATCGGCGGGCTTAGTATGCTGGTCGGGCAGGCACGGGCCGCGTGTGCGCTTTTCACCGGGCAAACTGTCCCCGATGAGAAAGAGCAGACAGTACTCGCACAGCTCCGCGCCCGGATGGAGAACATCGTCCTGATCGGGATGCCCGGTTCGGGCAAAACCACCGTCGGGCAGCTTCTCGCCGGGCGGTTGGGAAAAAAGTTTGTGGATGCGGACACGCTGATCGAATCGGCGGCCGGTCTTTCTATTCCCGAAATTTTCGCAAGTGAAGGTGAGGACGGCTTTCGCAAACGGGAAACTGAAATCCTGCGCGAGATTGGGAAAGGCTCCGGGCAGGTGATCTCAACAGGGGGCGGGTGTGTTACCCGGCCCGAGAACCGCTTTTACCTTGGTCAAAATGGGGTGGTGGTCTTTCTTGCGCGTGACCTCGGCCGGCTCGCGCGGGAGGGTCGTCCGCTTTCGGCCGGGGATTTGAGCGAGATGTACGATTTCCGTTTACCGCTTTACCGCCGGTTTGCCGATCTGTCTGTCGACAATGACGCTGCGCCCGATCTTGTGGCCAAAAAAATACAGGAGGCAGTCGATGAAGTTTTTGGTGATTAACGGCCCGAACATCAATCTGCTTGGGCGGCGTGAGCCGGAAATCTATGGCCGTGTTGGTTATCAGGCGCTTTGTGATCTGGTTCGCGAGACTTGTTCGGCCGGCTTTATTGAAGTCGAGTTGTTTCAGTCCAATCATGAGGGCGCGATTGTGGATGTTATTCAGGAGGCGGATGGGCGCTTTGACGGGATTGTGATCAATCCGGCGGCTTATACGCATACCAGTATTGCGATTTTGGATGCGCTGAAGGCTGTTGGGTTGCCTGCCGTTGAAGTGCATATTTCCGATCCCTCTGAGCGGGAGGGGTATCGGCGGACTTCTTTTGCCGGGGAGGCTTGTGTCCGGTCTTTTGTTGGGATGGGGATTGAGGGGTATCGCGAGGCGATTTTGTTTCTTAAGGGTTACTTGGAGGGTTTGTCTTAGGCTTCGGGCGTTGCGGGCTTTTTATCGGAGTTTCCGATGTCTTTGCCTTTCGGGCTAAGGGCTTTGATCGGAATCTCCGATGGAAATGAAATGGGGCGCTTTGCCCCCAAGCCCCCGAGTTACTTTTTTCCACGACCAAAAAAGTAACCAAAAAGGCCGCTTAAGGGGGGCAGGGGGCACGCCCCCAGCTGGCCCCCCTTAAGAATCCCCCGCACCCCCCGATAA
>WRBI01000083.1 GCA_009784625.1 Oscillospiraceae bacterium
AAAGTACGCTCAGAAAAAATCTCCACCCTCTCCCTTCGGGAGTTCTTGACAATGCTTCCGTCACAGTTCTTTTGCTTATCTTGTAGACAATCTAAATTTGTCCTTGACATGGGGTACACTTTATAGCACAAATCGACATAATCTTCAAGCTCTTTTCTTGATTATCACGGATTTTGCCACTAGTAAATATTGCCAAACAAATACGAATTCTGTCAACATTATAATGATTATATCATCAGATATATAAATCTGTCAACGTTTGCGGCAAGTAAGTATCTTCTGCCAAAGGGGTGCGACAAAGCCCGGCAATCAATTTGCCGGGCTTTTAGAACAGGTCTTAAATACTTGCTGTAGCCGTTGTTTAAAGAGATAGCCGAAGTGTTCTTTGCGCCGATAGCGGGACTTTCCATTTTTTCAGGCAAAACAAATAAACAATCAATGTAAGAATTATGGTTGTTTATGGTCTGCTGCCCCAAGGCTGAGCGTGATGTCCAGCTTGGCCGCGTCGGCGAGGTAACCGTCGATTTGCTCTTCGGTCAGCATATCGGATGAAATCAGGCCGTGCTGGGTGAATTTATCCTCCACGAACATCTTGGTGAACAAGTAGCCGCACTGGCCGGTCAGGTACATCTCGGCGGTCAGGCCCGCGCGCTCGAACGATTCAACAATGCCGGGCGCCGCGATGTGTGCGTCCACCATAACTTGTTTGCCATCTTTGACGCCGTATGCCTCGACCACAAACGCGCCCTCATCGGCCACCAGGCCCTCATCGATGATTGCCTTGATCTCTTCGCGGTATTTGGGGGCAGGGGGGAGGTGGTGCAAAATCACGTCAAAAGGGCAGACCATCTGCCCGTCGATCTCCACTTCGTCAAACGAAAGCAGCCCGGCGCGGTAAAGCGGCCAGGCAAAGTTCAGCCCGGCGCCGCCGTATTTGAAGTAGATGTTTTTGGCGCCTTTAAAGTATTTGTCCGCGTTCATGCCCATAAACAGCGGCTCTTCGTGGTTGTGCTCGACCATGGTGACTTCTTTGCCGTCCATTTCGGGGAACTTGCGCCTCAGTGGGCGGCTGAACGCTTCAGTCTCGATGAACTTGCCGTCTTCGAACGCCAGGCCGTTTTCGGCCATGTCTTCGAGCGCGACCACCGGCGACCACCAGAAAGGCTGGAACCGCTTGGCCTCGCCGCCCTCATAAACCAGCATGTTGATGGTCTCGCAGCTGTCCAGCTCGCGGACAGCCCGGCGTGCAACCACACAGATCAGCCCGGGGGCGGAACCTGTGCAGATGAGTGCGGTTTTACCGATTTCGGCAAAGCGCTTGCTGTATTCGTCAAACATAATCTCAAACCCGCGAATAAAGCCCTCACGTGTGTCTTCGTCCACAATGTTTGTGACGGACGCGAAATCCTGATAATTTGCCTTTGCCGCGATGGCGGCTTCAAGCACCTGTTTGCCGAACTCGACCGGCAGTGCGTTTACGATCAGGTCGACACCCTGCGCGATCTTTACGATCTCTTCGACTTTGCTGCCGTCAACTTTTACGCCGCGCGCTTTTTTGAGGATTTTAACGATTTCGGCCACTGCTTTTTCGTCGTAATCCGCGCAGACGATCTCACCGACGCCGGGGTGTTCGTCCAGCCGCTGTGCTACCGTTGTGCCCTGCGCGCCCGCGCCCAAAATTAATACTTTTTTCATGGCTTTTTGCCTCCAGGTTGTTGTTGGTTTAACGGTCTTCTTTCACTTGAATGTCCAGCGTGATGTCGTATTTGGCCGCCTGTTCGAGATAGTAGTCGACTTGCCCGTCATCCAGCATGTCGGTTGAGATCAGCCCGCGCCGGTGGAATTGACCTTCAAGAAACATCTTGGTGAACAAAAATCCGCACTGGCCGGTCTGGTACATTTCGGCCGTCAACCCCGAGCGGTCAAAACATTCCTGAATGCCGGGTGCGGACACATGTGCGTCCACCATGACGTTTTTGCCGGCTTTTTTGCCGTAACATTCAACCACAAACGCGCCTTCATCGGCGACCAAGCCCTCGTCAAGAATCTCTTTGATCTCCTGCGCGTATTTGGGCGCGGGGGGCAAGTGATGCAGGATCACCCGGAAAGGCACGATCATCTTTCCGTCAATCTCGACTTCACTGTGGGAGAGCAGCCCCGCTCGGTAGAGCGGCCGGGCAAAGTTGACGCCCACCCCGCCATACTTGAAGTAGATGTTCTTCGCGCCCTTGAAATGGGTGCCCGCGTTCAGGCCCATATAGACCGGCTCGTCGTGGGTGTGCTCAATCATGGTAACTTCTTTGCCGTTCATTTCGGGGAACTTCCGGCTGACCGGCAGGCCAAAAGCCGGGGTCTCGACGATTTTGCCGTCTATGTAAGCGACCCCGTTCATGCTCATATCACCCAACGCGACCTGCGGAGACCACCAGAAAGGCAGAAACCGCCTGGCTTCGCCGCCCTCGTAGATCAGCATGTTGATGGTCTCACAGCTATCCAACTCGCGAACTGCCCGGCGGGCGGCTACGCAGATCAGCCCGGGTGCGGCGCCGGTTCCGATGATAGCTGTTTTGCCGATGGCGGCAAACTTGGGGCCATACTCGCTGTACATCAACTTGATGCCGTCCACCCAGTCCATGATGCCCTCATCGGCTATGTCCGGTTTTTCTACAAAGTTCAGTCCGGCGGCAAAGTCCTGGTAGTTGGTTTTTGCCGCGAGTGCCGCGTCCATTGCCTGCTTGCCGAAAGCCACCGGCAGCGCGTTGATCAAAAGGTCGGCCCCCTGCGCGATTTTTGCGATCTCCTCGGTTTTGCTGCCGTCCACCTTTATGCCGCGTGCCTTGCGCAAAGTTTTAACCAAATTCTCGGTTGCCTTTTGGTCATAGTCCGCGCAGATGATTTCGGTTACGCCCGGCTCTTCGTCCAGCCGCTGCGCCACTGTTGTGCCCTGCGCGCCAACACCTAATATAAGTATTTTCATCCAACGCCTCCAATGTGTTTTGTTTCGCGCCCAACAAAACCGCACACTCACGTGAAGGCCAGAATAAATACCATATCCATAATTTTGCCTCCGTTTAAGGCCACCTAATGCTTTAAGATAAGCATATCACAACGCAAGGGGCAAAAGCAATGCACATCGCAGACAAAGCGCCGGCAGGTCGCCGAAAATCTTATCAGCTTTCCCGCTCAGACAGCCACCTTTTGAATATCTTCCGAATACTTCGTGTGGCCAGTGCCGAGCCCGCCGCAAACACTACAGCGGCAATCATCAGCACTTGCAGCGCATCATAGGCCGGGAGCTGTGTTAGTATTCACACTATGTACAGGATCAAAAAGCGAGAAAAGTGAGAGTAAGAAGTGGTGTTGAAAAGCTGAGGGCAGAGGAGCAGGGAATAAAAAGCACGCAAAAACCTGGGGATGG
>WRBI01000084.1 GCA_009784625.1 Oscillospiraceae bacterium
CGCAGAATAAAGCGCTTCCGTCGCATTTTTACTCGCTACGACAAGCTGGACATCATGTTCATTACCTTTATTTTCTTCGCTTTCATCGTTGATACATTCGCTTAATGTCAACAGACCCTAGATTATGCGACAAGGACAAAACGTTAATGCAATAATAAAGATTATAATATTGCGAACAAAAACTGTTGGTGAAAGCAGAGTGCTTGGCTATCTATGACAGGGATAATACAAATCGCGCAACGATACGCTTGCTGTCAACTATCAACAAAAAATAACCGCCGCGATCAGGCAATGATCGCGGCGGTTTGGTTTAATCTTTCATCCTACAGACAGGCGATGTAAGCCTGTGCGATTTGCTCTTCGGTGAGCGGAACAGGGTTGTTGACCAGCAGGCGCTGTTGATTTTTGATGACCGAGGCAGCCATCTCTTTGCACTTGGCTTGGTCCACACCAAGAGTCGAGAGGGTCGGGCGGGCCATGATTTGGTCGATCAGCGCAAACAGGGTGGCCCAAACATCGGCCGGTTTGCAGGCGAGCACATTGGCCAGCAATTCTTCAAGCGCGTCCATCTTGGCTCCCTGTTGTCTGTAAGCGTCAAACACGGCCTTGAACATCATAAAGTTCGCCTTGCCGTGGGATACATGGTAGATGCTGCCGATCGGGTAGGCCATGGCGTGTACCGCGCCCACGCCCGCGTTGCCAAAAGCCACGCCCGCCATTGTGCTGGCAATCAGAAAATCGCCCATATCGGCGGGCAGTTTACCCGGCTCCATCGCTTTGTAGCCGCGGACAATCTTCTCGATCGCGTCGCGGCCCATTGCGCGGGAAAATGCCGAAGCTTTCGGCGAAATATAAGATTCAACCGCATGAATGAGCGCATCAATCGAGCTGGCCGCAAAAACTTCATAGGGCAGTGAGCTGAGCATATCGGGAATCAACACGGCCTCATCCGGGAAGAGGGCGGGGACAGCCAACCCTTTTTTTGTGCCGATGCTCTCAAAGTTTACGATGGTGATCATCGTTACCTCGCTGCCTGTCCCACATGTGGTCGGAACAACCACGATCTTCCGCTTGCGGGGCAAAGCCGCACCTTGCTCGAAAATTTCTCCCACGCTCAGGCCGCTGCCAAAAACAAAGAACTTGGCAATGTCGATGACCGCGCCCCCACCGATTGCGATCACCCGCTCGTACTCTTTTTCACCGGCCGCTTTCAGCATTTTGTTGATCATATCCTCGGTCGGCTCACCAACCCCGTACTTCTCTTGATAAAGCACGTCACAGGGCAATTTCGCCCCGCCCATCTTGGGAGCCAGTATATACTCATTGGTCACAATCAGATCACCTGGTCCAACATTCCACCCCGCAAAAAATTCGCTGATCGACGGGCTGTCTGAGAGCTTTGTGTTCATCAAAAACGTCACTGTTACATCTCCTTTCGACAATTGTTTATCCAGTTAAATTTACGCGCAAGAATTGTGCCATAGCCGACAATTCACAAAAACATGATGCCCAAGCGGCCGCGTAATCAGATTTATATTTTAACATTTCAATCCTGAAACACTAAAGCATACCGGCGTGCGGCAAAAATAGCCAGTCTTGGCCGTTTCGATAATGAACCACATTTTACAATTGAAACATCAGCCCAAATCATACTTGTTGCGCTTGCGCAGAAATGTGGCGGGGTCAAGGCAGAGACTTTTGGCCGCCCGGCGCACGCTTTGATGCTTGGCAATGGCTTGGCGAATGTAGTCGGCCTCAATGCTCTCAAGCAGTACTTTCAGATCAATCGGCTGGTCAGGCAAATGATGTTGGCCGCCGGCCGGCGATTGAGCCTGCGGGATGCCGAGATCAAGCGGCGAAATTGCATCCCCGGTGGAGAGGACAGCCGCGCGCACCAAAACGTTTCGCAGCTCCCGGACATTGCCCGGCCACTCGTATGCTTGCAGAAGGATTTGGGCGGCGGCGGTCAGCTCCCGATTTTGCGAGTACTTGTGGTTGAACTCTTTGAGCACCATTTCAGCCAGGGGCAGAATATCTTTCGGCCGCTCCCGCAAGGGCGGTACGGTGATCGGAAAGACGTTCAGCCTGTAATACAAGTCTTTGCGAAAAGCCGACTGTGCGACCAGGTCTTCGAGGTTGCGGTTGGTGGCCGCAATGATTCGCACATCAATCTTTTTTGGCTTTAGCGCACCCACCCGCTGGATTTCTTTATCCTGAATCACCCGCAGCAGCTTGACCTGCACTTCGAGCGGCAGATCGCCCACTTCGTCCAAAAAGATGGTGCCTTTGTCGGCCACTTCGAACAGGCCAGGCTTGCCGTCTTTGCTCGCGCCTGTGAACGCGCCTTTTTCGTAACCGAACAGTTCACTCTCAACCAGATGGGGCGGAATCGCGCCGCAGTTGACTTTGATCAGGCTGTTCTGCGCCCGGTTCCCGCTTTGGTGGATGTAGGTGGCCACCACTTCTTTGCCCACCCCGGTCTCACCGAGCAGCATGACGATGATATCCGTTCCCGCCACTTTTTGCACCAACAGCATAGAAGACAGCATTTTTTCATCCACCGCGACCAGTGTGTCCGACTCAACGATCTGTTTGCGGATGACTTCGATCTCGTACAGGTGCTGCTTTTCCCGTTCTTCCTGCTGCGTCAGCTGCCTGCGCAGGGTGTGGATTTCGGTAACGTCCCGCACATTGCTGACCACCATCGTCACCCGGCCATCTTTGTCAAAGTGGGGCACACTGGTGATGGCCGCCCGCTTACCGGTGCTTAACTTTTGCTCGATGGTGACCGGGCCGCCTTTTTCGAGGGCAAGAAGCGTACCCGAGCCGTCAATCACCCCGCGCTGCACCAGCTCACGCATATTTCTTCCCAAAAGGTCACTCCGGCTAAGGCCGGTAATCTGCTCATACGAGCGGTTTACGATGATGGTGTTGGCCGCGCCGTCGGTGATGTATATCCCGTCGTGCGAGCTTTCAAGCACCGAGACAAAGAGCTCCATCATATCGGACAGATGCGGACTGTCGCCGTCAAAGCCGCCTAAAGCCGCTACATCCCGCAAATCACACCACCTCCAATCATTCTCATCCAGTTTTATTCTGCCACCGACCGGCGCAAAAGTCAAGAGAAATGAATCAAAATCGAAACAGGCTTTGAGATTGAAACGCAACGCAAGGCAAGTAAACCGCCTCAAGTTTTGTATATGAAACAGTTGTGTAGGCTGGTTGGCCAAAATATCTCTGCGCAAAAGGTGGCACAAAGCTTGCTTACTGATAGAACAAGGGAGAACCCAAAATAGTATGCAAATAAAAAAGCGAGAAGCAGGTAAGCAAGAAGAATTTAAAGAGGAATCAAAGGGAGGCAGGGATTAAAGA
>WRBI01000085.1 GCA_009784625.1 Oscillospiraceae bacterium
AGGAGGGCATTATGAACGTCTACAAGATGAAGAAACCGGAAGTAACCTATACAGAGATCACGCATTTTGTCCTTGCTGAATTCAATCGCGGTTACTGTAAAGATGTTGTCGCGAACAAGTTGAGGCATTATGCCGGCTGCAAGACCAAAGGGGAGGCCGCTGACCTTGTTACTAAGATCTTGTATGAGAGGCATATGAGTGAGCTGAATAGGCAACGGAAGTCGGGGTGAGTATATGATCCTATATTTTACTATTTATGCCGCGCTGGTGTCCGGCTTTTCTTTGCTTGTCGTTTACATTATTTATAAGGTCATTGAGGGTAAAAGATGATATATCCAATATCTGCCGTTGGGAAATGTTATTATTGCTTATGTGAAGTCTGTAACCGGTTCAATTGTCCAAGGCCGTACAGATCACATCGGCGATACCAGTTTAGTTTTTGCGCATATATGATATCAAACGAACGGTGCCCGGTGATCCAATGCGATTTTTTTCAACATAAGCAAAAGAAAAAGGCATATCGTGTTATCCAGAAAGAAAAGAAGCGCGACTTGTTGGCCGAGCGGCTTGCATCGATGGAAGAGAAGCTAACCGAGATCAGCCGCAGACTGATCTATAAAGATTTTGACTAACTTGTAGAAATATACTATTTATTTCGCTAAAGGAAAGTTTAGCGAAATATAGGGGAGATTATAACCTGTACAAAAGATTGAATCTTCCCGCGCTATGTAAAAATTTGCGCCGCATATTCAGCTAACACGATCACATAGTAACTAAGGTGCGCTTAAAACCAATCACATTGATTTCAAACACACCCATCTGATCTGTGTACATCCATTTTTTATTTCGGAGGTGATCTATATGAATTTGATTGTGTGCGCCCAGAACTGTCGCCACCAGTGTGAAGGATATTGTGAGCTAAACAGCATTACAAGCCTTTCGGGCAACAACGAAGCCAAATGCGGCTACTACCAAAAGGCCGAGAACGCAATCGGTACAGACAAAAATTCAACACCTGAAGATTTAGCGAAATATACGCATGGCATCTGAAATGTTTGTCAGCGGAATTAACTCAACGTCGTTTGGTTGTTCACCGGCTGTGTTTAGTGAAGCTTTGGGCAACACCAGCTTGTGAAAGCCGAGCCGGACACACTCGCTTACCCGCTGCCGCGCACCGGCAGCAGCCCGGACTTCACCGGCCAGCCCCACTTCGCCGAATGCGGCCAGGTTTTCCGGCACCGGCTTGTCCAACAGGTTTGAGAGCAAGGCAAGCACAACCGGCAGATCAGCCCCCGGCTCTTCCAGCTTCAGCCCTCCCACTATGTTGAGATAGGCGTCAAGGTTCCCGAAAAAGAACCCGCCGCGCTTTTCGAGCACCGCGATCAACAGTGCAGCCCGGTTAAGGTCAAATCCTGTACTCATCCGGCGGGGGGTTCCGAATCCGGTTTTGCCGACCAGTGCCTGCACTTCGGCCAATATCGGCCGGGTACCCTCCATCACACAGGCGACACAGGTACCCGAAACGTTTTTAGGCCGCCCGGAAAGCAATGTCAGCGACGGATTCTCAACGTCGCTTAACCCTCCATCGGTCATTTCAAAGACACCGATCTCGTTGGTTGAGCCATAGCGGTTTTTGACTGCCCGCAAAATGCGGTAGCTGGAGTGCCGCTCCCCTTCAAAATACAGCACAACATCCACCATATGTTCTAAAACTTTGGGGCCGGCAATCCCACCGTCTTTGTTGACATGTCCGACCACAAAGACCGGAATTTCCCGCTCTTTCGCCATCCTGATCAAAAATCCGGTACACTCACGCACCTGAGAAACACTGCCTGCCGACGAGGATACCCCCGCGCAATTGATGGTCTGGATCGAGTCGACAATCACAAGGTCGGGGGATGTCTGCTCGACGCAGGCGATTACCTGCTCAATGTCGGTTTCGGGCGCAATGATCAGCCGCTCCCCTTCCAAGCCCAGCCGCTCGGCTCTCAGCTTGATTTGCCGCGGGCTCTCTTCCCCCGCTATGTAGAGTACGGTTTGATTTTTGCATAGTGTTTTACACATTTGCAGCAGCAATGTTGACTTTCCAATTCCGGGGTCGCCGGAAAGCAGGCAAACTGAACCGTCGACCGCGCCGCCGCCCAAAACCCGATTCATCTCGCCCAGGCCAGTATCCCGGCGGATCTCCAATCCGGCATCCAGTTCATTCAGACGGGAGAGTTTGGTGGCCGGCAGCAGAGATTTGGTCGCGCCGATACCGGCTTTCGGTTTTTCCTGTCGCTGGTTTTCGACCAGAGTGTTCCAATTTCCACACCCCGGGCACTTCCCTTGCCAGCGCGGGGTTTCTAACCCGCATTCGTCACATATATAAATGGTCTGCACTTTCGCGGACATAAGTTTGTGTCCTCCCGCATTTTTATGTTTAGGCCAAGCTCACCGGCAGCTCCATCCCAAGGTAAGCGAGCACCGAACAGAATATGGCAAAAGCCAGTTTGGCCTGGTATTCAGGATCGCTGAGATTGGCGGCGTCCTGCGGGTTGGAGAGAAACCCGCCCTCGACCAGAATGGCCGGGCTTCTCGCCCTGTCGATCAAAAACAGGTTACTGCCACCCGCTTTGGCCAGCCGCTTGTTTTCCGGCTGAAGCATGGACACCACCCCGCGCTGCACCAATTCGGCCAGCTCGGCGCTGCCCGGATGGTTTTGTCCGTAAAAGACCTGCGCCCCCCACTGGCGCGAATCGGAAAACTTGTTTTGGTGGATGCTGATAAAGATGTTGTCCGAATAGCGTTCGGTAAAAGCCAGCCGATTGTTCAGATCAGAGGTTTTTTGCGCGCGCAGGCCGCGCACATCCGCGTCGTGGATAGAGACGTCTTCCTCCCGTGTCATCACAACTTCAAATCCGTTAAGCACAAACAAATCCCGCAGGATGAACGCAATCTCAAGGTTTATGCCGTCTTCAATCAGGCCGCCGACCCCCACCGCGCCGCCATCCGGACCACCGTG
>WRBI01000086.1 GCA_009784625.1 Oscillospiraceae bacterium
GGGGGACGTTGTGCGAGTCGATCAGCCGCACGATAGCGGCTCCGGCGGCGATCGCGCTCAAGGTTTCATTCAGTTCCGATGACTGGAGCGCGAACATAAGGTCATCGGCTTCGCCGTCGGTTTGAACGATGACCGCGGGGACCTTCGTTTCTTTTTCCTCAAGGCAGGCCTCATAAGTGGCCGCGCCTGTAAGGAGGGTCATGCAGCCGCCGTGGTCCGATAGGACGACCGGGTTGCAGTAGCCGCGCTTTTTGGCAAAGCCCCTCGCTTTTGCCACGTCTTTTCTGGCGACGCCGGCCTGCATCTCCGGCATCCGCTTGATACGCTTGGTGGGAACCAGCTCCATGCGGTGATTTTCGTTGCTTTTCAAAATATTTTCACCCCTTTCTTAGTTTTTGGACATGCGAAAGCAACGACATTTGCCTGCCAAGCCTATACTTGGGCGTCGTTGCACGTCACGAACTATTTTTAAACTAAATATCGGTGATATATGATAGCCGCATTGAGGGCAAGGCGATGGCAAATCGCGATAAAATCTTTGCGTTTTTCTTCCCGCTGCGGATAATCTATGAACTTCAGCGGGTGTTGCACGGGCTTGGGGCGCCCCTTGGCGCGGGGGCGAGGGGGGCGCTTCCTGCGGTCGCGGGACGGCCTGCCGCCGGGTTTGCTGCGTATGATTATATTGAAAGGTTCATCGGGGATGCCGCTCAATGCGTGGGAGGTGCTGTCCGTACGCTTGATCGGCTCAGGGAGCCGCCTGACCCTCTCGCCGAAATCTCTTTCCAGCATCTCAAATGACGGATAAGCCGCCAGTATTTCTGATATTTGTTTGACAACATCTTCTTTAGGCTGATCCGGGTCTGGCTGGCCATTGTGTAGGCAGCCCGGGTTTTTCAAAACGTCTGCCGCCAAGGGCTGTTCGAGCCGGGAGGCATCAATGAACCCCTCCATGGCGCTGAGGCTGCGACTGACGGTACTTTTATGGAAACCGCTGATCCTAAACAGTTTCCTGACTGCCGCTGCCGACTCCTCAAGGCTCTTGCGATCAGCCCTTTGGTAATGAGCGATAGCATACACATATGCAAATATCGGATAAGGTCGGCCTGCGACTAAAAACCAAGGGGTCATCGAGACGCTCAGGTTAGTTTTTGGGTCTTCTACTTTCATATACGCGATTGTGATCCGATCCACAAGCTCCACTTGCTGCCTGTGATATGTGACCGTCAGCCCCATCGATGTCCAGCGGGCGACCATGACTGCTTCTTGTTCACGTGGGAATACATGGTACTCCTTGTTTGTGCCTTTATCTTGCTCTGGTCGCTTTCCAGTATTGACAAAGTGATCCAACTCCTCGCTCACATCGCCACAGAGATAATACAGGCCACCGTTCCCAATGACAAACGGAAGATCAAAAATACTTTCATTCAGGGTATTCCCTAAATCATGACCACATAGTAAAATAGATATGACAATTCCTCCTTTGTTAGTGCATATTTTTTGCTCTTCAACAAGTAATATGACACAGACCGAGGGGAATTGTCATCTTTTTTCTTCTTTTTCCTCGAAAACTTTCTCCAGGCCCCATTAACTCGACTAATTTCCAACCAAGGCTGGTGACTAAACATGGCGTAGTAATCCGCAATCATTGGCGCGACTTCATATCGGCCACGATTGATGAGGATGTATCTGCTGGTTTGTAATCCTCCATCCTTTAAGGGGGACTGACAAGTAAAAGTAGGTGGGTGGGTATATGAACGGTAGTTGCGACAGCTGTAGTCAGACACAAAAGTTGAAGAATGGTTTGTACATAAAAAGTTGGATAATGCAGCGGCGGTCACATAAGAATTATGCGATTTTGAGGCTTTATCGGCGCTATTCTTCATCTTTGCTTGTCTTATTCTTTAACTCTAATGTCATTTTTCGAGTTTTCATTCTTCAACTTTTTTGTTGTACGTCAACAACAGCGGTCGCATCCTCAGCATATTTCTGATAGCTTCCCGCCCGTTCGTTCTGAACGCCTGCTCAAAGGGCATCTCTGCGTGTAGCCAATCGGCTCCGCAATGTTTCCCGCCATACTGCGGCGCTTTGGCCGTCGCCTTGTTCCGACCAGCTCCCCCGCAGTGCCTCATGTTGTGTCCGCTGCGCGGACGGTATTGAATGCCGCTACGGCGGGGACGGGGGCTTTTTGGGCTGTACCGCGCTCAGGCGCGGGCAACTGCTTCCGTTCGGGATGTCACATGTCTGCCTGCTGCCGCGCTCCATGAACGCCCAGCGCGGGGAAGGGCGTTCACTCCGCTTGCCATTCAAAGAGGGGACTTAGCTCTTTATTTAGGTAACACCACGAATGGTTGGGGGCTTATTGCCTACTAATACTCTAAGTCCCTAAGGGCATAAAAAATACGCCGTGTTCGGCGTGTTCTTCGTTCTCGATCTATTGTGCATTTTCACTGGACTACTTTTCTTTGATCAAAAAGAGCCATTATGGCCTACTTTTTATTGACCGTTTGCACCTGTTTGATGACCTCGCGGAGTTTCCCCGCTTTTTCGGGGTCTTTGTTGTTCTTTTTGAAATAGATTTCCTTGTCCACCACAGGCACATATACAACGTGTAAATGGTAGTGGTACACATCGCGCCCAAGCTGTTCAGATACCGCCTTGTTGCGCTCGTCGGCGTGCATGACAGCCGATAAAAC
>WRBI01000087.1 GCA_009784625.1 Oscillospiraceae bacterium
GGGCGTGCCCCCTGCCCCCCTTAAGCGGCCTTTTTGGTTACTTTTTTGGTCGTGGAAAAAAGTAACTCGGGGGTTTGGGGGCGAAGCGCCCCATTCTAACTCCATCGGAGATTCCGATAAAAGCCCTTAATGCCCGAAAGGCAAGGATATCGAAGATTCCGATATGTCCTTAATGCCCGAAAGGCAAGGACAAACCACAAACAAAAAACCAAAGCAAAAACGTCGGCATCGTGCCACCCACACACCCGCCAACGTTTATTTACTGCGCAACTCTCGAAAAAACGCCCGCAAAAGCGCCGCCGACTCCTCGGCCAAAACCCCCGAAACCACTTCGGGCTGATGATTAAACGCAAGCTGCGAAAAATCCGCCACCGACCCGAAGCACCCGGCTTTAGGGTCACCCGCCCCAAAAACAACCCGCGGCAAACGCGCATTGACAATTGCACCGGCACACATAGGGCACGGCTCAAGGCTGACATAAAGACAACACCCGGTAAGCCGCCAACCGCCAAGTACCCGACAAGCCTCGCGGATCGCCAAAACCTCGGCGTGAGCCACCGCGCACCGGTCAACTTCCCGCCGGTTGTGCGCGGCAGATATCACCGCGCCATCCCGCACAATCACCGCACCCACCGGGGTCTCTCCGATTTTGGCGGCAAGCCGCGCCTGTTCAAGGGCCAGCGCCATAAAGCGCGCGTCGCCGCAAATCATATCCACTCAAAATGCCGGATGGTCAAAACCAGCGTGACAATGGTAAAGACAACGCCCAACGGAGTGAACAAAAAGGTGAGATATTTTTTCCGGGCTGAAAGCTCGTATTCGCCAAATGTGTGCTGGAGACGGGTAAAGCCCCCGTTGAGCGCTATCATCAAGATCACGCCGATCGCACCCAGCGCAAGATAAGCGGGCAAGATCGAGAACTGTAGCATGGCGGCGTAGCGGGCAGGCATATACATGGCGGCCACCGTGATTCCCGCCAGCATAAAGTTGTTGATAAAGTGGGCAACAATGGCGGGAATCAAACTCCCGGTACGCAGAGTGAAGTAACCCAGCACCATCCCGACAATCAGCGCGTTCGGCCCCTGTAAAAAATTCCGGTGAAGCATTGCGAAAAGCAGGGAGGAAGTCACCAGCGCAAAGCCATCCCCAAACCGGCGGAGCGATTGCATGATTACCCCGCGAAAGAGCAGTTCCTCAAAGACAGCCGGGATGACGCTGATCCCGATCATAAACATAATCGTCTCAGCCAGCCCGTATATGGGGGGCGAAAAATCGGGCGCGGTCGGGGTCGCGCCGATGGTTGAGGCAAATAGGGTGGTGAGCAGGGCGGCGATATAAAGCCCGGCCACCGAAGTGCCCAAACAGCAAAAGACGCCGGGCACAATCATCCGGGCCTTTGCCCGCCGCATGGGAAAAGCCGCGCGAAAGGGCATATCCAACAGCCGTGCGATGATGATGGCGGGCAGAAAAAGCGACAAAGTCGCAATGCTAATATTGATCGAAGCGAGGGGAACAGGCGAAAGGCCGAGGATAACGTCGTCGAAACCGGGAATGACCCAGCGCATCACGGTCAGCACCCAGATGATGATCGGCCCGATCAAAAAGACCAGGATCAGGCCGCCGCAGACCACATTCGAATTTTGGCGCAGAGACCGCTTGAGCGCAACTTCCGGTGAAATCGGCCGCCGGGCGGGGAATCTGCGAAAGTTGGGCGGGATATCCCATTTGCGCTCGGATGAAGGCTGAGAACCAAAGTCCTGCGTCGGGCCGCGGACATTATCCTCGCTGGGCCGGCCAAACGAATCCGGCTCCCATGGGTCGCGCAGGTCTGCCATCTGCCCGCCTCCTTTCCTATGCGAATACTTGTGTTACTTCTATTCTATCATAAATTTTCCAAAAGATGAACAATCGGGACAAAATAAGAACCTGTATTCACAAACGAAGTGTGCCGAAACGCCAGCGATTTTTTTGCTGGGTTAAGAAGTTTTCCGCAGGAATACTTTGTGTATTCCAAGGGGAACTGACGCGGCACAGCGGAAAAAGCGTTGGCGTAGCGGTGCGCTGAGTTGTGAATGCAGGTTCTAACAGGTTAACGATCCGCTCACCAACCGTCGCGGGCTTTGAGCGCCAGCGCGTACAGCTCACTTTTTTTGTAGCCGCACACCTTTGCCACCTGTTTTGCCGCCTCAGAGAGTGAAAGCCCATCCTCTTCACAAAGCCTTGCGATCAGCTCGAGCGCGTGATCGATTGTGGGCTTTTCAACTTCTTGCGGCGTGGGGGCGCCTTCGATGACCAGCACGAACTCGCCGCGGGGCGGGGTGATGTTATATCGCTCGACCGCCTGTTCAAGCGTGGTGCGAATCACTTCTTCATGCAGCTTGGTCAGCTCGCGGCAGAGCGCGATTTTTCGGTTCCCCAGCACGCGCAAAAGATCCCGCAGAGTGGCGGTCAGCTTGTGCGGCGCCTCATAAAATACCATGGTGCGCGATTCAAGCTTGATCGCGGCCAGATGTTTTTCGCGGCTGTTTTTTTTAACGCTGAGAAAC